>JAGKWZ010000396.1 GCA_021151605.1 Verrucomicrobiaceae bacterium | reverse complement strand
CTCCCACACGACGCCATGCCGATCCCCAATCCAGGCTCCAGGAAAAAGGACGACGGGGACGATTCCCCCGGCATGGCGGAAGCGCGGAGGCGGATCGAGGAGGCACAGCGCGATGGGATTCGGGCGCTTGATCTTTCACGGCTGAAGCTCACGAGCGTGCCGGAGGCACTGTGGCATTTGACTGCGCTGCAAGGGCTTGAGCTCTCCTACAACCAGCTTAAAAGCGTGCCGAAGGCGCTGGGGCAGTTGACCAAGCTGCAAAGGCTTAACCTCGCCAACAACCAGCTCACGAGCGTGCCGGAGGCGCTGGGGCAATTAACCGCACTGCAAGAGCTTTTCCTCTCCAACAACAAGCTCACGAACGTGCCGGAGGCGCTGGGGCAGTTGACCAGGCTGGGAACTCTCCACCTCAGCACGAACCAGCTCACGAGCGTCCCGGAGGCGCTGGGTAAGTTGACCGAGCTGCATACGCTTTGGCTTTCCCACAACCAGCTCACGAGCGTGCCGGAGGCGCTGGGGAAGTTGACCAAGCTGGGAACGCTTGACCTCGGCGACAACCGGCTAACGAGCGTGCCGGAGGCGCTGGGGAAGTTGACCGCGCTGCGAGACCTTCGCCTCAGCGCCAACCAGCTCATGAGCGTCCCGGAGGCGCTGGGTAAGTTGACCGAGCTGCATGCGCTTTGGCTTTCCCACAACAAGTTCACGAGCGTGCCGGAGGCGCTACTGGCGTTGACGAACTTGGAGAGGCTCTATCTGCACGGCAATCCCGGCCTCGGGCTTCCTGAAGAGGCACTAGGGCCGACGTGGAGGGATGTCGGTTCCGGCCAAGCGAAGCCCAAGCCGCCAAAGGAAATCCTGGACTACTATTTTTCTACGCGTGGCCTCACGAAGCGGCCCTTGAATGAGGCTAAGCTGGTGCTGGTGGGTCGCGGCGGCGCTGGGAAGACCTCGCTGCGCAAGCGCCTGCTCACTGGCGAATGGGATGAGCATGAGGACAAGACACCTGGCATCGCCGTGACGCCCTGGCCGCTCATGCTGGGCAAAGACGCGGTGCAGCTCAATGTGTGGGACTTTGGCGGGCAGGAGATCATGCACGCTACCCACCAGTTCTTTCTCACCCGGCGCAGCCTCTACGTGCTGGTGCTGAATGCCCGCGAGGGGGAGCAGGATGCGAATGTGGAATACTGGCTGCGGCTCATCGCCGGCTATGGGGACGGCTCGCCAGCACTGGTGGTGGTGAACCAGTGGGAGCAGCATCCGCTGGATCTCGACGAGCGCGGCCTGCGGGAGAAGTTTCCCTTCATACGGGGCTTTGTGAGGACGGACTGCAGGACGAAGCTGGGGCTGCCGGACCTGCGCACGGCCATTGAACGCGAGACGGACAAGCTGCCGGACCTGCGCACACCTTTCCCGGAGGAGTGGTTCGGCCTGAAGCGCCAGCTCGCCGCCCTGCCGGGCGACTGCATCACCTATGACGATTTCCGGAAGCTTTGCCGTGCGGAGAAGGAGCCGGATGAAACGAACCAGGACGTGCTCGTGAGCTATCTGCACGACCTCGGCACGGTGCTGCATTTCCGCGACGACCACCGGCTGAACCATCTCGGCGTGCTGAAGCCGGACTGGGTGACACAGGGAATCTACGGGCTGCTGAATGCGGAGGAGCTAAAGGCCGCTGGCGGAGTGCTCGACACGGCACAGCTCGGTCAGTTGCTGGAAGGCAGACGCTACCCGCAGGAGAGGCACGGCTTTCTGCTCCAGCTCATGGAGAGATTTCAGCTGTGCTTTGAGCTGCCCGATACGGCGCGGCGGCGTTTCCTGATTCCCGAGCTGCTGCCGAAGGAGACGCCCGAACTCGACGAGTGGAAGGAGGTGCAGGCGCTGGGGTTCGAGTATCACTACAACATCCTGCCCGAAGGATTGCTACCGCGCTTCATCGTCCGCACGCACAAGCTGAGCGAGGGGCAAAAGCGCTGGCGCTCGGGCGTGGTGCTCGTCCAGGGGACTGCGCGGGCGCTGGTGCGGGCGGATGTGCAGGAGCGTGTGGTGACTGTCACGGTGTGCGGCCCGGGCCGCCAGCCGCGGGATTTGCTCGCGGTGGTGCGCGGGCACTTCGAGGAAATCCATGGTGGCATCGCTGGCCTCCACGCGGAGGAAAAGGTGCCGGTGCCGGGGTATCCGCAGGTGAAACTGGCCTACCGCAAGCTGCTGGTGCGTGAGGCGAACGGCAAGACGACGGTGGAGTTTGAGACCGAAACGGACTCAATCGAGTTGCCGCTGGGCAGGCTGCTGGACAATTTTGAAACACCGGAGTCGCGCTACGAGCGCGTGCAGATCATAATAAACGGCGACATCATCGCAGGAGACAAACACATGAGCCAGAAGACCACCAACATCACAGGAAGCAACATCATTGGCAGCGCGCTGGGCGACGGGAGCAGCGTCACGGCCTCCAACAGCTTCAACAGCGGCGTGCAGAGTGCGGACCTCGCGGCGCTCGTCACGGCGCTGCGGCAGGAGTTTGCCAAACTGCCCGCCGAAGCCGCCGAGGTGGCACGGCCCTACGTGGACGCCATCGAGGCTGAGGCGACGAAGGAGACGCCGAGCGCGGGCTTCCTCACAATGACACGCAACGGCCTGACAGAAGCCGCGAAGACCTGCGCAGAGATGGCACCTTCCGTCCTGAAGGCCGCGACGGCGGTGGTCGAGTGGTTCTCACGATAGGCGGGCAAGCTGGACTTCCCCGTCACGCCCTTCGGCGGCCTGCGGGAATACCGCACCCGCGACGGCAAGGCGATCTGGCTCTGTCCCAAGTGCCACACGGGGGCGAAGTGGTAAGACTCACTGAAGGTCATTCTTTCAGCACACGGGGGTGAGCAAATCACGCCCGGCGAAGTGGGCCGCGAGGTTGTCGATCACGAGTTGGGCCATGGCGCGGCGCGTTTCATGCGTGGCGCTGCCGACATGCGGGAACAGCACGGTGTTTTCACATGAGATCAACTCCACTGGGACATGGGGTTCGTTTTCAAACACGTCGAGTCCGGCAGCACGAATGACTTGGTTTTGCAGTGCCTGGATGAGGGCTTTTTCATCGACGACGGAGCCGCGAGCGATGTTGATGAGCGTGCCTTTGCTGCCAAGTGCGGAGAGCACTGCGGCATTGACGAGGTGCTTGGTGCCAGGGCCGCCGGGGCAGGCGATGACGAGGAAGTCGGATGCCTCGGCAAGTGCGACGAGCGAGTCACAGTACTGATATGGCACGTCCTGCGGCTGGCGTCCGTGGTAGGCGATCTTCATGCCGTGTGCGCTGAGTCTTTGGGCGATGGCTTTGCCAATGCGCCCGAGTCCGAGAATGCCGGCGGTCTTCCCACGCAAGGCATGGGCGAGGGGAAATGGGGCGCTCGTCCATGATCCTGCGCGGGTGAAGCGCTCGGCCTCGGCGAGGCGGCGGCTGGTCATCAAAACCAGCGCGCTGGCGATGTCGGCGACGTCATCGGTGAGGACATCGGGGGTGTTCGTGACGCGGATGCCACGCTCACGGCACGGGGCGAGTGGGACGCCGTCATATCCCACGCCGAAGACGCTGATGATCTCCAGCTTTGGCAGGGCGGCGAGGAGTGAGTCGGTCACGGTGAAACCACCTGGCACGACGATGGCTTGTGTCTCGGGATCAGGCTGAGTGACGCATGTGTAGGCTGCGGTGAGAGGCTCACGAAGGAAGTCTGGCAAAGAGACGGAAAGGAGGACGGTGGGCATGGTGGGGGATTGAAGGCGATGATCCATCAGGCTGGCAATGCTTTCTTTGCCTGCTTGCCAGATGGATGGGGCTTGTTCAGTATCCGGTCATGAACCTGACTGACGATCCTCTCTGGTCCAAGCTGGAAGCCTTCGAACTCGATGTGAACGGTGATTCGCTCACCTTCACGCGACGGCTGGCACGTGAGAATGGCTGGTCGCCCGACTTTGCCGGACGGGTGGTGGAGGAATACCGCCGCTTCCTTTTCCTGGCGATGCGGGCGGGGCATCCGGTGACGCCTTCAGATGAAGTGGATCAGGCCTGGCATCTGCATCTGGTTTACACGCACTCTTACTGGGATGAACTCTGCGGTGAGGTGCTCGGGCGTCCGCTGCATCATGGGCCGACCCGTGGTGGACGTGCAGAGGATGACAAGTATCACGAATGGTATGAGAAGACGCTGGCGAGCTATAAGCGGGTCTTTGGCCGCACTCCTCCGGCGGACATCTGGCCCGAGGCTGGGCGGCGCTTTTCGTCCGAGATGCGCTGGCGGCGAGTGAATGTGGCTGCGTGCTGGCTGCTCCCGAAGAGCAAGGTGAAGCGTGTGGCGGCCCTCTTGGTGGGGGGCACATGCCTGGGTGGGCTATTGGCGGCATGCTCGGGTGGAGATGCCGCTGAAAACTCGATTTTGGCCCTGATCATCGTGGGCGTTTTGACATTGATCCTCATCCTGGCCGCATCCGCTGCTAAGCGGACAAAGTCGGGCCAGGGCTCGAATGACAGCCATGGGTGCACCGGTCCTTCCTCCGGCTGTAGTAGCGGCTGTTCGTCGAGGGACCATGATTCAAGCCATCACTCCCACGACAGCAGTGATTCGATCGACAGCTCGTCTGGTGACAGCTCCTCGGGATGCAGCTCGTCTGGCTGCGGTGGGGGCGGATGTGGCGGCGGCGGCGGGGATTGAGTTACTTCTTCCCC
>JAGKWZ010000395.1 GCA_021151605.1 Verrucomicrobiaceae bacterium | reverse complement strand
GCTTACTGAGCGCGTAGTTCGGATGGACGAGGATGCGGCCCACGGGCAGGGCGGTGGACTGACCGGCGAGTGTGACCCAGATGCTCATGCCCGCCTGCTCACGTGCTTCGAGCAGGGTGACGGCCACATGCGCATTCGTGACGAGGCAGGAGCGGCCTGCGACGAGCCAGGCCGTGCCCACAGGCGTGGGTTCACCAGCACCGGGCAGTGACATGGAGCAGATGCCGACGCTGGGCTCGTAGCGCTGCGCATGAACTTCAAAACCACTGCCGCCAAAGCTCGGGCCGCCGACGCTGACAAAGGTGGAGCCTGCGACTCCAGACGTGGCCATGCCTGCGGCGTAGTTTTGCACAAAGGAAGGCACGGACTGGCCGCCGGGGAAGCTGCCCGGAGGCATGGTGGCAAAGCTCTGGCCAGTGGAGAAAACGGTGACGTTCGGCTTGGGCTGCGAGGCTTTGATGGCCTCGACCACGCTCTCCCCGAGGGCTCCGGCAACATGTATGGGCGAGACATCCTTCGTGCCCTGGGCGACTTCGATCTTGGCCTTGGTCTTGATCTCAGACAGGGCGCGCATGGTTTCGATCTGGCTTTCCCGCAAGGCTTTCAGAACTTCGGCGTCGGACATGTCACCCTCTTTTTTCAGCCTGATGCGCTCCCGCTCGGCATCGTGTTCGCGCTGGAGGCGCAGGCGTTCGAGTTCATCTCGCAAAAGCTCCTCTTTGCGCCGCTCCTGAAGTTCATACTCCTGGGCGCTGAGCCGCACCGTCCCCACGCGCTCCACATCCGCGAGCTGGCGCTCTTTCTCCCTGGCGATCTGATACATGCCGATGACGTGCTCCCGCTCCATGCTGGTGAGCGCGTACTCGTGCGTCCAGCGGTCCACCTGCTCTTTGAAGGCGAACTCGTCTTTGATCTCGGTGAGCTTGTGACCCTGCTCCAGTTCACGTTTTTGCTTGGCCCAGCGCAGCTCGCGCTCGGTGCTGTTGATGAGGCCTTCGGACTCGCGGACGCGCTCGATCTGCGGGGAGACGAGGCGTAGATCGACCACGCCTTTGAAACTGAGGCCGTACTCTTCGAGCAGGCGCGGCAGCTCCTCGCCGAGGCGGGCCTCGATCTGCGGGCGGAGGTCGGTGGAGCGGGCCACCTCCTCCACGGTGAGGCGCGAGAGCGCGATGCGCAGCACCTCGGCGATGCGTGCGGTGTGGGGCAAAATGAGGTCGTCATCGCGCACGAGATCGCTGCCCGTGGGCAGCAGACGACGGATGATGGTGGAGGGATCGGCGGCCTGAACTTTGACGAGCAGTGCGGCCTCCACGGCGGAGTTGTCGCGGGTGAAAAGCTGCGCGGTATCGCCCAGGCTCACCATGCAGGTGACGGGATCAGTGACGAGGATGAAGCCATCCACAAAGCCGCTCCCCTTGTCACCGCCGGTAAGTCTTTCCCAAAAGCTGGTCTGCGAATGGTAGCCTGGCTTCAGCGTATCACGATACTGGCCGTTGCGATAAAGGACGCCGAGCGTGCCTTCATCCACCTGGATGCCATGGCGGAGACGCTCCTGGGGTGTCTCGATGGTCACACGCGTGGCAAAGATGCCCTCCGTGCGCCTCCAGCGGTCGCTGAAAATGAGGTCGCGCGCCTGGGTGGTGAGATTCGCTCCACAGCTCCAGCAGCCCGTCGAGTCCGCCGCCACGCTGGCACCACAGCCCGTGCAGTTGCGCCAGGAGTTCGCGCGGCCCGCCTGACAGTGATTGCAAAATTTAGCCGCCTTTTCGATGCGATGGCCGCAGTTGGTGCATTTCTCGGTGAAGAAGAGTTTGAGGAGAGACATGGGATGTGGAGGAAAAATGGAACGGGAAAAATTCAGGCAGGATGTAGGCAAAATGCCAGCTTTATTCCATCACAGGAAGCACACTGTCCACGAGCCAGCGCACACTGTCCGCCGTGGCGATGGCGACGCGCGCCACAGGATTTCGCGGGCCGCACTCGACATAGATGAACTGGCTGATGACGAGGGTGATGAGGATGATGGAGAGCGTTTTCATGGTGAGATCAGGCTGGCTGCCTGAGGTGGAAAGAAGGCTGGTGGGATGTTTTCCGGCCCATTTTGCAGATTCTCGAATTAGGGATCGGATAGGAATGTTCTGAAGCTTGGCAGGTTCTGGATTGACGAGATCGAACTCTCTGGCTGAGCATCTGCCTCAAAATCTCAGGTATCCCTCTTTTTAGCGAAATTTATTCGGAAATACCCCGGCACGTTTTCTTTTCACCTCTGTCAGCAGACAATCACATCATGAAAACCTCCTTTCTCCTCTCCATCATCGCTGCCAGCAGCCTGGTCACTGCCGCACACGCTCAGCGTGAATCGTTTGAAACCAGCGTCGTCCGCAAGGCGGATGTACTCATCATCGAGATGCAGGAGCCTGCCGCCGCTCCTGGCAAACCCAACATCGTCCAGCGCAGCGGCCTCACGCACGATGGCAAGCCCTCTACCATCGCGGCATCGCGGAAGGCGGTGTCCTTTGACAACATCTTCTTCAAGCTCGACTCCACTGAACTGCGGGACGATGCCTCACGACTCCAGGTCGAGGAGATCGCCACGACGCTGAAATCGCCGAAGCTCGCGGGCACACGATTCCTCATCGAGGGCCACACCTGCGATCTCGGCGAGGTCGCGCATAACCTGAAACTCTCCGCCAAACGCGCAGAAGCCATCCGCAAGCTGCTGATCAAGCGCGGAGTCGCCAAAGATCGGCTCGCCTCCCTCGGATTTGGTGAGGCGGAGATCGTCGATCCCGTGAAGGTGGGTGACACGCTTGCCAAAGCCGAGACGAAACGGATGAAGAGCCGCCGTGTGGTCATGCGCCAGCTTTCGCCTGAGAAAAAGTGAGGCACATTTTCGGAAACTCCCCTGTTCATCTCCTTTCACTCAACGCCATGAAATCCACTGCTCCACTTCTCCTCGCCCTCGGGCTTAGTCTCTCACCCACGATGCGTGCCGATGTGGCCCCGCCGCCCTCGCGTTTCGAGAAAAACTCCGGCAATGCCACCATTCAAAAGCCCGTGGAGAACAAACCCGCTCCAGAATCCCGCGATGAGGCCGACTTCCTCAAGGCGGTGAAGGCCGGAGTCCAAGTCACGGAACTCGGCTGCATGAGGGCTACTTTCGTCTTCGATGAAAACGCCGCCGAGTTTGAGACCCAGGTGACGGAGGCGTTCAGCGATGCCGACTTCCGTGTCTTCTCGAAGGGAAACGTCGTTCAGGGCAGGGTGGAGCCCAAGGCCCTGCATGAGATCGGCAACGATCGTTACGCCGACCTCGTTGTTTACACCACCATCGCCGGTCGTGAGAAGCCCGCGCTCGGGAAGCTGAAGCTCTTCGAAGCCACCTGCACCATGCAGGTGTGCAACCCGATGTCCGAGGAGCTGCTCGTCAGCGAAACTGCTCGACTGGAAGGCAAGCGTCACGCCGATGAAGTCGAAGCCCTGCGCAGTGCCACGGAAGGCGCGGTCGCTGCGGCCACGAAGGAACTCATCATGAAGACGCTGGAGAAGGCGCACAAGATCCTCGTTCATGAAGCCCAGCTCAAGGGTGTGGAAGATCATCAGCAGCTGCTTCAGATCATGGAATACACGGCGAAGCTCAAAGGCGTGTATCACGTCCGCCAGATGACCTATGACAAGACCACCGGCCTGGCCGTGATCGAGATCATCGGAGCCCCGCAAACGGAGAGCTTCTGGCGCGCCTACCTGAACAACCTGCCCAAGCGTGAAAAGTGGATCATCGACGTGAAGCACATCCGCATCGTGCAGAACGAAAAGCTCCGCCAGAAGAACCCCGACTGGACCAAGTAAATGCCCCGGCTCCTGCTTGTAACTTGAAACCCGAAACTTTGACTTACCTCCCATGAAACTGCTCCCACTCGCTCTCGCCGCCTTTCTTGCGCTTGCCACTTCCGTCACCGCCCAGGGCATCTCCCAACCTCGTCCGCTGACACTTCCAGATGACATCGACATCGCCACTCTGAAGGACGCCGGACGCGCGGCCATCTCCCAGGTGCTGGCCGAGTTTGCCGGCAGCAATGCCAGCGGCGGTAAAAGCTACATCATCCTCCCGCTGTCGAAGGACATCGATCAAGGCTACTTCACCCTCCAGTTTGAAAACGCCTTCACGCAGAAGGCAGGTGCCGCTGGTTACAAGCTCTACACCCGCACGGACAAGGTGCTGGAAAAGGTGCTGACCGAGATCGAGTTCCAGCAGAACTTCGAGGACTCCCTGAACAAGGCCACCATGCAAAAGTTGGCCCTCGTCGGTGCTGAATCCGTCATTCTCCCTCGCATCGATATCGACCGCAGTGGCGATGGAGCCCTCACTTTGCGCGCCAGCATCGGCATCCACAACGTCGCCACCGGTGAGAAAGTCTGGGGCAATGAAAGCAGCTCCCTCATTCCTGGCCGTGTCACCACTGAACAGTGGATCACCCGTGGCATCATGGCCCTCGCGGCCTTCGCCGTGCTGATGATCGTGCTCTGGTTCATCCGCACGGTTCGTCGTGCTGCACGGCCACGATAAAGGAAGTGTTTCGGGTTCTATCAACCCTTCTTCCTGCCCTTGGTGTTCCGCTCCGCCTATCTTGCTCTTACCAGATCGACACGGACTAGGTCGTGTTTGAAAACCCTCAACAGCCATAGCGAAGCCAATCGATGACGGACGCAAATTGAATGAGAGCGAGGTAGTGGGAGGCAAGTTTAT
>JAGKWZ010000394.1 GCA_021151605.1 Verrucomicrobiaceae bacterium | reverse complement strand
GCATGGGTCAAAGGATCGTAAGTCGCCGGTGATGGCAGCGTGTGGAGCAAGGTGTCAGGGTATTGCGCCACAGCCGAAACGGTGAGCAAGAAGGAGAGAAGTGAGGCAAGTCGAGTGTGCACGGGCAGAAGGGTTCTCCCCTTGGGACGCACCCGCCCTCCAGCCATTACACCCCCTCAGACTATTTTTCGGCCCTCTGAAGGCAGCCGCATCACCTATGAGTTCGCTGGCAAAGGCACGCGCGGTCCCGTGAAGCTCGTCTGGCACGATGGCGAGACCACGATTCCGACGCCGCCGGAGCTGGAGGAGGACAAGCGTAAGGTCGTCGGCATCGGCGCGGTCATCATCGGCGACAAAGGGAAGATCATGCATGGCTCCCACGGAGCGGGCAGCGTGCGCATCATCCCCGAGTCGAAGATGAAGGCCTTCACCATGCCGAAGGAGACGCTTCCACGTGTCGAGAAAGGCGATCACCACAAAGACTGGCTCGACGCCATTCGCGCCAACCGCCCCGCAGGTTCGCCCTTCGAATACGGCGGCGCTTTGAGTGAGATCGGCCTGCTCGGCATGATCGCCATCCGCCACGCCGGTCAGCGGCTCGAATGGGACAACGATGCCGTCGCCTTCAAGAACGCCCCGTCCGCCAATGCGCTGCTCGACAAGGAGTATCGCCCCGGTTGGAAATCGTAAGCCGCTGTCAACCTCATGCGCTCACTCCTCATCTCCCTGTTTCTCACCCAAACGGTTACCGCGGCCGATTTGAGCCCCCAGTGGCTTGTTTCCGATCAAATCCTCTTCGCGGATGATTTTTCCCAGGCACGCGGCGAGATCAAACTCGACCGCAAAAACGCTCCGGACGCTCCCTGGCAGCCGAATCAAGGCACGCGATGGGAAGTCGTGGATGGCGTGCTGCGCGGGCGGGCCTCCTCGCCGGAGTTTCAGGCTGCGCGTGAGCACCACAAAGGCATCCACCCGCGCATCGTGCTCTCGAAGACACCGGAGAAGTATGTGCTGCGCTTTTCCATGCGTCTGATCGACGGCATTCCCTTCGAGGCTGGCAAGCGCCGCAGCGTGCCGCCCTTCATCGAGATCGGCCACCACGTCTGCCGCGTCACCTGGGATGTGAACGGTGCCACGCTCCTCGCTGATGGCGACACGACGCAGCTCGCGAATGACAAGGACTTCAAGCTCGTTCCCGGCAAATGGGAGACCGTGCTCATCGAGCGCCGTGATGACGAGGTGCTCGTGCAATTCGCCGATGGTCCCGTTTTCCACGGCAAACACGCCTCCTACGTCACCGATCCGCATGCCGTGATGCTCGGCGGCCTCGAAGCTGGCACGATGGAGATCGACAACGTCACGCTCTGGTCGGTCAAAGACGACACGCAGCCCGAATGGGCCACTTTCGCCGCCAAACTGACTCCGCAGCAGAACATCGTCCTCCGTCCGAAAACGCCAGGCCGCCTCGCCGCCGAGAAGAAGGCCGCAGAGGCCAAGGCAAACTCCAAGTAAGGCTCGGGCTTGCCCGCACGATGATCATGAAGCCTGGCTTCGTTTCGCGTATGATCTCTCGACACTCGGTCGCTCATCTCATGCATCCACGCATCACCTTCATCACGCTGCTTCTTCTCGCCGCGCCTGCTTTCGCCATGGAAACCGTGCTGGAGTCGCGCCGCCTGCATTTAGGAAAGCCGGGAGCCTATGAGTGGGATGAGTTTAAAGAGCGTGCGGTGGATGCGGAGCGGCTGGAACTGCGCTTTCAAGGCAAGGCGAACGCCACGGAGCAGTCGCTGCGTCTGTGGCAGCGTGATGTGAAGCTCAACTGGCCGGTGCTTCTCAATGGAAAGAAGCTTGGCCTTCTCACCACGGCTGAGACGGCGCTGGAGACGATCCTCGCCCTGCCTCCCGGCAGCGTGAAGGACGGAGAGAATGTTCTGACCATCGAGCCGCCGCCGAACCTGGACGACATTGAGATCGGTCCGGTGATCCTGGAATCACAGACGGCGAAAGGCTATCTCAGCGCGGCAAAGATCGTCGTTAGTGTGACGGACGAAAGTGGGGCTGACATGCCATGCAGGCTCACGCTCACTCGTGGCGATGGCACACTGCAACCCGTGCTCGCCGAACCACTGGGAGATGTCGCGGCTCGTGTGGGTGTCGTTTACACCCGGAACGGCAAGGCCACGCTGTCCGTGCCGGCGGGCGATTACGAGCTGCGTGCTGGCAGGGGCTTTGAGTGGGGCATTGCCATGCAAAAGATCAACGTAAAGGCCGGTGAGACAGCCAGCGCCTCGCTGAAGCTGAAACGCGAGGTGGATACTCAGGGATGGATCGCTGCGGACAGCCACATTCACACGCTCACACACAGCGGTCACGGTGACGCGACCATCGCGGAGCGCATGCTGACCATCGCTGGTGAAGGCATCGAGCTGGCGATCTCTACGGATCACAATCATCACACCGACTTCGCTCCCGCCGCCGCCAGTGCGGGTGTCGCCTCGGCCTTCACGCCAGTGATCGGCAATGAGGTGACGACGAAGCACGGTCACTTCAACGCCTTCCCGATGTCGGCCAACGCTCCGGTGGTAGATTCGAAGCAGGAAGACTGGTCGAAGCTCATTCCCGCCATCCGCGCTGTTCCCGGCGTGAAGGTGATCACGCTGAATCATCCGCGTGATCTGCACAGTGGCTTTGTGCCGCTCGGCGGTCTGCACTTTAATCCCAAGACGGGCAGACATCGCGATGCGGCGGCGATGGAAATCGACGCCATCGAAGTCATCACATCTGCGGCGATGCAATCGGATATTCATCTGCTCTTTCAGGACTGGTTTGCGCTGCTGAATCGCGGGCATCGCATTGCCGCCGTAGCATCGAGTGACAGTCACGATGTGAACCGCTTCATCCTCGGCCAGGGCCGGACTTATGTGGCCGCGAAGGATGCCGATCCGGCCGGACTTGATCTAGATGAGGTCTGGCGCAGCTATCACGAAAGCCGCCTTCTGGTGAGTCTCGGCTTGCTCACGAACATGACCGTGGATGGCCGCTTTGGCGTGGGTGACCTCGCCACGGGATTGAAGGACAAGCTCAAGGTGGAGATCACCGTCAGCGGTCCGGCCTGGGTGCAGGCGGATCGCGTGGAATTGTATGCAAACGGCATTCTCATCCGCGAGCAGGCCGTGCGTGATGATCATCAGCCTGGCATCAAGGCACGGCTTGCTTTGGAACTGCCGAAGCCTGCGCATGATGTGCATCTCGTGGCCATCGCCACCGGGCCGGGAGTGAAAGAGCCCTTCTGGGAGATCCCGCGTCCCTATCAGCCGAAGAACAAGACCTTCACCTCGCGCGTCATCGGCTCCACGAATCCGATCTGGATTGATGCCGATGGCGACAGGCGTTTTCAGTCAGCCTACTCGATCGCACAGAGCTTGATCCAACGCTTGGGTAATGACACTGGCAATTGGAACGAAGCCGCCAAAGGCTTCGATGATGCTGTCGGCATCCAGCTTCAATCACTGCTGCCGGAGCAGCCTTGAGGAATCGCCATACGTCGAATCTCGAGTGGCTACGGGGCGACCTTTTGCAACACACCCACCACAGGTGTGCCGCGTGCGTCTTTCGCGTCGGTGGCTCGATAGGCACCGTGGAAGATGAAGCTCGTGAAATCGGTTTCGAGGATCATGCGTTCGTCGTTGGAGCTGCGCACGGGTTCGCCGTGCGAAAGGTCGCCACTCCATCGGGCATCATCAAGACGCACATTCGCGAGCCCCGCGAAAGGTTTGTCAGCCGTGGCAGCGGCAGGTTGCCACTCAGCATCGAGTTTCGCGGCGGTGTAGCTTTGCTGGTAATGATGACCATCCGCCGCCCGGGCGGTGAGCGTGAGCAGGTAGCTCTCACTGCCGCTGACATCATGACGATACACATGCGGGGCATAGATGAAGTCGCCACGCAAGGCGATCACCGGCGACGACCAGCCGCGCGGGTAATTCGCAAGCGTCGTTTCGCTACGCCACAGGCGGCCGCCATCGGAGGTGACGAAGAGATGCGCCTTCACGTCATCGCAGATCACCCAGAAGTCGATCCACTGCTTCACCGGCTTCGTTTCATCCTGCGGCGACGGCACGTCGAGCACCTCCGGCGGCGACCAGCTTTTCGGATTCGTGATGTCAGCATTTGTGCACAAACACGGTGCCATCTTCGGATAGCGACCCGTCTTATCCGGCATCATGCCGATGAGGTGCCAACGCGATTGCGTCCGGCAAAAGAACACCTGTGGCACAAAACACGAGCCGACCGGCAGCTTCGTTACCTCGCTCGCGATGGGCCGCATGGCAAAGTCCCGCGTCGAAGTCCACACCGTGCCACCATTCGCCGAGGCAAAGATATGCCAGCGATCCTCATGCCGCACGGTACACGGATCGACGAGCCTCACGGGCTGGCCATGGAGCGTGGTCTTTTCATCCAGCAAAGGTTTTCCCAGCCTCCAAACCGGCTCCTGCGCAGCCGCAGCGGTGACAAAAACAGCCAGCAAAGCCAGCGATGAAAAGGGGAGGCATGAAAGGCGCATCATGATCTCATCTTAACTCGCGAGATGCTGCCCGCGCTTCCGTTTTCTGATGCTCTCACCACAGCCTCATGAAATTCGCCACGCTCTTCCTCGCTGCCTTCGCCACATCCACCTTCGCCGCCGATTGGCCCGCCTGGCGAGGCCCCACAGGCGACGGTCATGCAGCTCCCGGCCAAAAACTGCCCGTGAAGTGGAGCGAGAG
>JAGKWZ010000393.1 GCA_021151605.1 Verrucomicrobiaceae bacterium | reverse complement strand
CATAAAGAGAGCTGCCGACATCTCCTGCCTTCACGGGCACCTCGCCGCTGCGGTGCTCGACGACATTGGAGGCCAAAATGACCCGCCGTGCCTGCCAGCTACTCAGCCCGGCAAAGAAGGCCGAAGTCTCAAGCAGCGAGCGTCGAACATTCAAGCCGAGCACATCCCACAAGGTCACGATGCGCGTGCGGCCAAACATCACGGGCGTGACAATCATGTCCGTGATCAGCCCGAGCACCATGACGCCCGAACTAAGCAGGCCAAACTCCCGCACTGGCTGGAAGCTGGAGAGACCGAGCACGGCAAAGCCGGACGCAAGGGCGATCGTCGTCGTGGAGATGGGCGCGAGTTCTTCACGAATCGCCAGTTCGATGCCGCGTCGCTCATCTTTCAGCTCACGAGCCTCGCGATTGAAGCGAACGAGCAGATGCAATGTGTCATCCACCGCGATGCCGAGCGTGATCGCCGCGACCATGCAGGTGCCGACATTCAGCGGGATGCCTGCGATGCCCATGATGCCAAAGATCATCGCCACGGGGAACACATTCACGATCAGCGTGATGACCCCGCAGCGCGCGGAAAGGAAGAGTCCCCAGACGATCAGGAAGACCATAACCATCATGCTGCCGAGCGACGAGATCTGCCCGCTGGTGATCGACTCCGTCGCTGTGGCGACAAGCAACGCGCTGCCGGTGAGCGTGTAGCTGTTCGTATTGAAACTGCGGTCATCCATGATGGCGCGGATCTCACGCTCCAGAGCCAGGAGACGGCTGGAGTCGGTGAAGTCGCAGCGCAGTTGCACACAGGCCTGCGACTGATCCGACGTCAGGTAGGACTGGTAATCTTTGGCATGAAGGAAGAGCATCATCTGCTGCACTGCGGCAGCTTCACCCGGCACACGTTCGAAGCGGGGATCACCACCGCGGAGCTGCGAGTTCATGCGCGCCAGCAGATCAGCAAAGGAGGTCACTGAGGAGATGCCTTCCACCTTTCGCAGCCGCGCGGCCACGGCTTCGAGCTGCTTCAACGCACGCGGCTCCAGGAACTCACCACGATCCGCCTGGAGCGTGAGATTGAGCATGGTCAGACCAGCGAGCTTTTCAGTCACTGCCGCATCGCGCACCCGCACGGGTGAGTCGGGGCGGATGAAGGAGTGCAAATCATTCCCCGCACGGATAGTGCGTGCCTGCCACAGTGCCGTCGCGCAAATAATCGCCAACACGACCATGATCGCTCGCGTGTGTGCCAGCAGGAAGCTCACCAGCGCTGAAGCGATGCGCGCCGCCCAGCCGCCATTATTGGCAGATGCGCTGCCAGCACGCGGCATCATGAATGGCAGTAGCATCCGCAGCAGCGCAGGCAGAAAGAACATGGAGATCAAGAAGCGCCCGCTCATGCCCAGCGTGGCCGCCAGGCCGAAGTCGCGCAGGATGGGCAGTTCATTCAGAGCCGTAGTGGCAAAGCCAAGCACCGTGGTGCAGGACGTGAGCATCATCGGCAGAGACAGGCTTTTCACCGTGGCCTGCATCGCCGCCGCGCCATTCATTCCTTGTCTCAGATGATCGCGGAACTCATGGACGAAGTGGACATCGCTCGTGGCTCCGATGATGACGATCAGGGCGGGCAGGATCGAGTTTAGGAAGTTCACCGGGATGCCAAAGATCTGCATCAGCGCCGCCGTCCAGAGGATCGCCACAGCGGCATTGATGATCGGCAGTACGCCAGCCCAAAAATTCCGCTGCGTGATCGTCAGCAGCACGAGAACGATCACCAATGCCAGCGGTAGGATGAGCCGCTGATCCGCTGCGAGTCGCTCGCGCATCCAGGATTGCGTGAAAGGATCGCCGATCTGGAAGAGCCGTGTGAAGGAGGCCTGATGGGGTGCCAGAATGGCGTCCAGAGCCTTTACCGCTTCCTCCATCTTCATCTCGCGGTACTTCGGCGAGAGGCGCAGGATCATCATCAGCGCCGTGCCATCCTCCGCCACGAGTTGCCCGCGCAGCAGTGGATTCGTCACTGCCCGCTCCTTCGCCTTCGCGGCCTGCTCGGCTGTCTTTGGAAGACGCGCCAGCACTGGTGCCGTGCTAATCATGCCGCCCTGATCCCGCAGATCCGGCAGGGTGAAAAGACTCTCCACCTTCGCCACGAAGGGCAGCGCCGTGAGCTGCTTGTGGATCTCATTCAGCTCAGCCATACGCTCAGGAGTGAAGAGCTGCGCATCCTCCGCGTAGATCGCCGCCACCTCATCCGTGCCAAAGGTGGCGCGCGCCTTTTCATACTCCGCCACTGCCAGCCCCGACGTGGGATACAGACTCTCGACACCGAGATCCAGCTTCACACGTTGAGCCAGCGGGAACGCTGCCAACGTCAAACCGATGACGAGTAGCGTGCAGAGATATTTGCGTTCCCAAGAGAGGAGAGCCAGACGGATCACAGAGGTCGGAAATCGCGGTTCAGAAGCGGCTGGCTCAGTTCACATCCACGGAGATGCCCAGATCAAAGATAAACTCCTCCACATCCAGCAGCGGCCAGTTCTCCAGCTTCTTCGGCGTGAAGTATTCCGCATCAATGTCCTGATCCACCCGTCCCTCGATCACGGTGAAGGTGGTTTTGCTCTTCGACTCCACCGACTGCATCACCGCCACTCGTGGGCGCGTGGTTTTGCCCTTCACTTCTTTGGAATCATAGCCGGAAGCCGTCAGCAGCTTCACGAGACTCTCCTTGCTGTCGTAATAGGCGATCTTGCGCAGGTGGAAGCTGCCTTTCTCGATGAACAGATCACGGAAAGCATACGCACTCTCCACGTCTTTCCGGCTTTCGCTCGCACGCACCACATAGCAGGCCGCGCCCTCGAACTCACCATCCGCGAGACGTTTGTAATCATGCCACTCGGGCACCTCCTTCAGCAGATCTTCAAAGGTGTAGTCCGAGCCGAGGAAGGATCCCTGCCGTGCCTCAGGCGTCAGTTGCTTCATCTTTCCCAGTGCTGGCAGGAAGAAATGGTAAGCCAGCTCCTGCTTCTCCGAGGTAGCCGCCAGCAGCGTCACACCTTCCACCTCTTTGGGGAAGAGCAGACGCATGAACATGTTCTCAGCCTCGCCCTGCTTTTGATAGGCCAGCAGGATGCGGCGTTCCGTGGCAGGAGCGCCAGGAAGCTGGGTTTCCATCTTCACATAGGCCATCTCCGACTTGGACTGATTCCCCTCCGAATAGCGTTTCACGATCGACTCAGCCGTCAAACTGGCATCGTCCTGAGCGCAGAGTGACGAGGCCGCCATCGCAACGGCCAAACCTAGACCACGACCTACCGAGAGCTTGAAGCAAGAGAGAGAACTTTTGTGCATAACTCCCATCTTTCAGATCACTCGCCGCAATGCCTGCATGTCATTGTGACATTCCCGTCACATATCGCCACCCGTTGGCAATTTTAAGCCCGCTAAACTCCCCCCCCAGCGCGCGTAGATACCGCATGTCGCTCCCCCTCGACCGTCGTCAGTTTCTCTCCGGTGCCTATGGCATGGGCACCATCGCGCTCGCCACTCTTCTTCAAAAGGAGGGCCTCCTTGCCAATCCCGCACTCGCTGGCGGCCAGCAGCATTTCGACCTCACGCCCAAGCCCGCCCACGGCTTCGGTCAGGCGAAGGCGATGATCTCCATGTTCATGCAGGGCGGCCCGAGCCATATCGATATGTTCGAGCCGAAGCCCGAGCTCATGAAGCTGGATGGCAAAGACTTCCCCGGCGAGGTGAAGTATGACGACGCCGCCGGTGCCAGCCGCGAGGTCATGGGGCCGCAGTGGAAGTTCAAGCCCCGCGGCCAGAGCGGCATCGAGATGAGCGACCTCGTGCCCTACATGGGCAGCATCGCCGATGAGATGACGCTCATCCGCTCCATGCACACTGGCGTGAACAATCACGGCCAGTCCATCTATGCGCTTCTCAACGGCCAGATCGTCGGCGGACGCCCCACCCTCGGCTCCTGGCTCACCTACGGCCTCGGCAGCGAAAACCAGGACCTGCCCGCCTACGTCGCCCTCACCGACCCACGCGGCCTGCCCGTGCTCGGCGTGGACAATTTTTCCAACGGCTGGCTGCCCTCCATGTTCCAGGGCACCGTCGTTAGGTCCAAAGAGCCCCGCATCCTCAATCTCGACCCGCCCATGTCGCTGAAGGGCGAGGCGCAGTCGCGTTACCTAAACTTCGTCAACCGACTCAACCGCGAGCACGCCGACTCCCGCCCCGGCGAGACTGATCTTGAGGCCCGCATCCAGAGCTTCGAGCTGGCTGCACGGATGCAAACCGCCGCCAAAGAAGCCCTCGATATCATGCAGGAGAGCGAAGCCACGCGGAAGCTTTACGGCATCGACAAACCCGCCACCGAAGAGTTCGGCAAGCGCTGCCTGATTGCTCGCCGCTTGGTCGAGCGCGGAGTCCGCTTCGTCTCCATCTTCACCGGCAACCAGACCTGGGACCACCACAGCAGCATTCTCACGGGACTACCCGCCGCCTGCCTCCAGGTCGATCAGCCCGCCGCCGCTCTCGTCATGCACTACGACTACCACGCCACCCTCCTCCACCTCTTCGGGCTCGATGCCAAAAAGCTCAGCTACAAACGCAACGGCACCGAGCAGGTGCTCGTCGAGAATCCCAAGGCGCGGGTGGTGACGGAGTTGCTGGCTTGAGAGTGATGCATGCCTTCGAGCCTGCATTTCCATAATGGGCGCTGATTGCATTGTGATCAAAAAGTCACCACTGCTCACATAGGGCCGATGGATGGTAGGCTTTAATTTAGTTCTGGCAAAACAATCAGGACTGAAGAAGTGTCCTGTGGGTTTTCCTTCCATTTTATGAACTTGTACCAACGTATTCAAAGCCAGCACTGGATTCTTACTTACTTCATTCTGATTTGGGGCTCAGCAGATTGCATCGCCAGTGTTTACGAAGTGGGACCGGGAAAGGCGCACACTACGATTGGTTCTGTTCCGTGGGAAGCTCTGAAACCAGGAGACGAGGTTCGAATCCACTGGCAGGCCAAGGCATATCGAGAAAAGTGGGTATTATGCTGCCGAGGCACTCAGGCGAAGCCCATTAAAGTCAGCGGCGTTCCCGGGCCTGAAGGTCAGTTACCAATGATCGATGGCAAGGATGCTATCACTCGATCATCGCTGAACTACTGGGGGCAAGAGCGAGGTGTGCTCAAAATTGGCGGGGCCAATAATCCAGCAGACACAATGCCCGCGTACATTGTGGTGGAGAATTTGGACATTTCCGGCGGTCGACCGCCAAATGTTTTCAGTGGTCGTCGAGGAACCACCCCATACAGTAAGGATGCCGCAAGCATCATCGTGGAGAAAGCGAACCACCTTGTTTTGCGCAACCTAGTGCTTCATGACAGTGCAAACGGCCTCATGGTGAGCGCTCAGTCAAAAGACGTAAAAGTTGAGGGCTGCCATCTCTATGACAACGGCAATCCTGGCAGCATTACTGAGCACAACGCATACACGGAATGTGATGGTATCGTTTACGAAGGCAATCACTTTGGACCGCTTCGTGCCGGCTGTAACGGCAACAACCTAAAAGATCGTTCCGCTGGGCTGGTCGTCGCACACAATTGGATCGAGGGTGGGAATCGCCAGTTGGACTTGGTGGATGCCACGGGCAATCCAGCCCTTAACGCATCTCCGGCCTACCGACGCACCCTGGTTTATGGCAACGTGATCATAGAAAGGGAAGGGGATGGGAATAATCAAATCGTCCATTATGGCGGTGACAGCGGCAAGACCCAGGGGTACCGCAAAGGCGTTCTTTACTTTTTCAACAACACCCTGGTTTCCACGCGCAAAACTTCGATTGCCGTGTTCCGGCACTCTTCACCAGACGAGACGGTGGAATGCTTCAACAACCTTTTTTACGTCACGATCAAAGGAAAAAATTTATCCCTTATGGCCAAGGTTGGAGTGCTGAAGCTTGGCAAGAACTGGCTCAATGCCGGTTGGGTGCAAAGCGTGGATAACTTCACCGGCAGGATCGATATCCAAGAACCCTCCGTGGAGGGTGATGAGCCAGGTTTTGTATCGCTTCCTGATCTGGACCTCAATTTGCGTCCTGGATCTGTCTGTCTCGAAGCGGCTGTGGCCATTCCTGCAGGCCTGCCAGTGCCGAGCCAGAGATATGTTCGCCATCAAAAAGTCGAAGTACTTCCTGCAGGTAAGCCGCTAAATCTTGGTGCCCAATAACAACCTCTCAGGCTCATGCAATTCGACAGGCTTTTCATCTGCCTAGCACTCTCTGGCCTACTTTGCAGTGCATTGGGTGCGCCACTTCAAGATCCTTGGGAGGAAAGTTATTCGAATTTGGATGCTACTGGCGCCCATGTTTTAGGTTGCTGGAAGTTTGATGAATTGCCGTTGGCGGACGCCACAGGTCATGGTGGGAATCTTGTTCTCCAAGGCGCTACTTTGATCGAGCAGGGGCGGTTTGGCGGAGGTTTGAAGTGTGGTGGTGGCAGTGACAATGCTCGCCATGCAGCCATCGTGATGGCGGTTCATCCCCGTCATTCCCCCACGGGGGCTTTTTCTGCGGAGTTGTGGGCAAAGCTGACTGCCGACCTCAAGTCTCCGCAGCCAGCATGTTTGATGGACAAGCAAGGTGGGAGAATGGAGGAGTTTCGCTGGAGCTTACTGCCGACGAACGAACGCGGTTTGAGGCGGATGGTCGTGAGTCTTGGTTTTGGGACGTTTATGAAAGAGTTCCTGTCTGAACCTCTGCTGCTGCCTGTGGGTGAATGGAAGCACTTGGCGTTTACCTATGACGGAGCCGGAAAAGTGGCTTTTTTCAGCGACTCAGAATCTGTGGGCGAAGCCTTTGAAGAACGGTGTGGAGCTTTGCAGCCAGGTGGGCAGCAGCTTAGTCTCGGTGATGCGCTCAATGGGCCGGCAAGTTTCCCTGGTGAAATCGATGAAGTTCGCTTGTCCTCGGGTGTTCGTGGATTTGCTGCCTTCACACTGGAAATCAGTAGTAGCCGCCACGTATGGGAGCGGATGGAACGCCCTTTGCCGATGAAGATCACAGGCACCAATTTGGGCTCGCTGCCATTGAATGGTGCGAATATCACTTTCACAGGTGCTGGGGAAGAGCAGTCCTTTATCTTTCCAGATCTTGAACCGGGGGCTTCAGGTGTAAGCGAGTATGGGCCCGATACTTCACTGAAACCTGGGACCTACACTTTGTTGGTGAGTATTGGAAAAGGCGCCAAACTCGTTACCCGAACCAAGGAGTTTCAGATCATTCCGCGAAGGCAGCAAATGTTGCCAATGATTGTTGAAGGAGCTAGTCAACCCGATCTTCCTCAGTTGCAGGCTCTTGCCTTCACCCACTGGACTGGTTTGAGCAATGATGATGCACCTTATCTGGGGTCGGCCACCAAGACCCGCCCGACTCTTGTTCAACCTGTCCTGGATGCAGGCATTCAATCTGGACTGCGCACAATTGCGGCACTCGACCATGATTCGGTCATGCTAAGTCGGGGATTTCGGCGTGTGGACCGCGAAGGCAAAGAGCTGACCCCTCCAGAACTCGATGTCTCTCATCCTGGAGCTGCCGAATTCGTGGCTGGCTGTGGAAACATGTTCACGATTTATTACAGGCCGTTTCACGCTTGGGATGCTGTCTGGCTGAAAAGCTCTCCAAGCAGTCAAGGACAGTCTGGTTTCAGCAAAACGGCGGCTGAGGCATATAAGAAATCCAGTAGCCAGGAGGTGCCACCGGAGATCCAAGATGATGGTGTTGACTGGCGGAAGCTTCCTGACTTTCCGAAGGATCGAGTGATCTCGGAGGATCATCCTATTCTGAAATATTATCGATGGTTCTGGTCTGAAGGGAATGGCAGAAAAGCTGTCAACGAAGCTTGGTTCCGTGGTTACGAGCGGCGCAAGCAAGACCGTCCCTATACGTGGAGCCTGCACGACTCAAGTGTTCAACAGCCTTCGAAGGCTGGTGCCTACGGCTCAGCGATTAACATTGGAGACAAGAGTCTGGATTCCCGTGATCCGATGCTGGCTGGTCTTAGCATAGACCAGCAGCTCGCCATGAGTGCTGCTCATGGGCGTGAACTGGGAACCTTTGGCATCATTCCATTAAGTTGGGGTCGCGAACTGGTTTCTCCGATAGGAAATGTAGAGACGGGTGAATTCATCACTCAAGCAGACAGCATTGCACCCGTTCAGCGAATCAGTATGGCTCCTGCTATTCTGAAAGAGAATCTTTGGATGACGATGTCGCGGCCTGTGAAAGGCATGGTTTGTACTGACTGGCCTGTCCTGAGAAATGCGGGGGCAGAGGCGAAAAACATCCTCAGTGCAACGCACCCACAGAGTTATGCGGCCTTTCGTGATGTGGCAGACAAGTTGCTTTTTCCGCTTGGGCCGATGCTTGCCCGGCGCCAGCCTTGGCGGTCGTCAATCGCCATGCTGGAGAGCTTCACTTCACAGATGTTGGCGGGTCGCGGACTCTATCGTGGCGGGTCTCCCCGAACTTTGGAGGTTTGGCAGGCTTTGCAGCGTGCGCATCTACAGACCGACATTGTTTACGAGGAAATGCTTGCCGCAGGTGGCCTAGATGGACGGCAGATCCTGATCATGACTGAATGTGATGTTTTGCCGGCCAGTGTCGTTGAAGCACTCAAGAAGTGGCAGCAGGAAGGCGGCAAGATCATTGCCGACGAAAATCTCTGCCCAGCACTCAAGGCAGATGCCCTGCTGTCTGAACCACCGC
>JAGKWZ010000392.1 GCA_021151605.1 Verrucomicrobiaceae bacterium | reverse complement strand
CGTGCGACGGGAGAGCGTGTCTGAGAAGGCTCTGAACCACCGTAAACTTCCCCGCATGATCTCCCTCGAAGCCATCACCTGGAAAGCACCTGGCGGAGCCTTTGGACTTCAGCAGATTTCGCTGAGCATTCCGGACAAAACTTATGCGGTGCTCATGGGCTCGACGGGCTGTGGCAAAACGACGCTGCTGGAGATCCTTTGCGGCCTGCGCACTCCACAGCGGGGGCGGATCTTGCTCGATGACCGGGATGTCACCTACCTCGAACCACGCGAACGTGGCATCGGCTATGTGCCGCAGGATCTAGCGCTCTTTCCGGGGAAGCGCGTGAGAGATCAGATCACGTTCGCTCTCAAGATGCGCGGCTTGAAGGATGAGTCCGGGCTCGTCGATGAACTGGTGACGGAACTGGGCATCGGCCATTTGCTGGATCGCCTGCCAGACCTGCTTTCCGGCGGTGAAAAACAGCGCGTGGCACTCGCCCGCGCACTCGCTGCCCGGCCACGGGTGCTACTGCTGGATGAACCACTCTCCGCGCTGGATGAAGGCACCCGCCAATCCGCGATGGAGCTGCTCCAGACCTTGCAACGGCGTCATAACCTGACCGTCCTCCACGTCACCCATTCCCAGGCTGAGGCATCGGCGCTCGGGCAGGTCCAGCTCCGTCTCAGTGGCGGCCAGATTCAGATCCTCTCAGACTCTGCTAGCCACCCCAAGGCGGACTGACTCAGCACGCCTTCCCCTCAAAGCAGGCTCACCGCCATGGCTCATTACCCTTCCCTGCCCTTTGCTGTGATGTTGCTCGCGGGCGGCTTCTCCCGCCGCATGGGGCAGGACAAGGCACGGCTCGAATGGCAGGGCGGCCCACTTTGGCAGCATCAGATCGAAACTCTGACTCGGCTTCCCGCGCAGCGCCGTCTCATCTCCTGTCGGGAGGAGCAGAAGCTGCAGGACACACCTCATTTTGCAGACTGGGAGTGGCTCTTCGATCCATCAGGAGATGAGCAGGGGCCGATGGGTGCCGTAGCGCGTGCCCTTCGTTTGGTGAACATGCCCCTGGTCGTGCTGGCGGTGGATATGCCCTTCATGACGGCGGAGTTTTTGCAGCGAGAACTCATCGCGAGGAGCACTGCCGGACGCGGCGCCTTTTTCCACAATGAGCAGGGCATCGAGCCGATGGCGGCGCTTTATGTGCCGGAGATGCTGCCCGTGATGGAAGGCCGACTCGCCAGAGGGGAACTCGGATTGCAAAGAATGATCGAGGAAGCGGTGAAGCTGAATCTCGCTGACCTCCGAGTGCTGAATGAGGAAGAAAGGCCGCTGTTTGCCAATCTCAACACACCTGCGGAGCTGGAGCAGATTCGGGAATCTCGTGGCACCAGTTTACGAGTTTAAATCTCGTTCTACTCTGGCCGATGACCTACCTCGACGCCAATGCCACGACTCCGCCTGATCCGGAGGTGGTGGAGGCGATGCTGCCTTTTCTGACGCAGCACTTTGGCAATGCATCATCGAGCCATTCCTCGGGACGCCGTGCAAGGCGGGCACTGGAAAAGGCACGCGGGCAGGTGGCGGGACTGATCCAAGCCCAGCCAGAAGAAATCATCTTCACCAGTGGAGCCACGGAGAGCATCGCCAGCGTGGTGTTCTTCGCTCAGCAGGAATGGCCGGAACGACCGCTGCTGATCATCAGCACCGTGGAGCACGCTGCCGTGGTGGAAGGAGCCGCGCGCTGGGAACAGCGCGGAGGCCGGGTAAAAAGAGTGCCCGTGGATGCCCATGGATTCGTCCAACTGGAGGCCCTAAAAGCAGCACTGGAGCCGGGAAAGACGGCACTGGTTTCCATGATCTGGGCGAACAACGAAACGGGTGTCGTTTCGCCCATGGCGGAGATCGTGGAGCTGGCGCATGAGGCTGGCGCGCTCGTTCATGCCGATGCGGTGCAAATGGCCGGAAAACTACCGCTCGATGTCACGGCGGTGCCGGTGGATTACCTGAGTCTGAGCGGGCATAAAATGCACGCACCCAAAGGCGTAGGGGCTCTGTTTGTCAGCCGCCGCGTGCCCTTTCGCCCACTGCTCATCGGCGGCGGCCAGGAGTCGGGACGGCGCAGCGGCACGGAGAATATCCCAGGTATCGTGGCGATGGGAAAGGCGGCGGAACTCGCTTCTACCCATGACATGCTGGCTCAGAGGGAACTGCGGGATGAATTTGAACAACGTCTGCTCGCGGGCTGGCCAGGCGCGCTGGTGCATGGAGTAGCTGCTCCGCGTCTGCCAAATACGACGAGCATCTGCCTGCCGGGTGTTGATTCAGCGGGGATGCTGATCCTGCTGGATCAGCGCGGCATCGAGTGCTCCGGAGGATCAGCCTGCCACACGGCGTCCCTGCATCCTTCCCATGTCCTGGAGGCGATGGGATACGACGCGGCTCATGCTTCCAGCACACTGCGGTTTTCTTTGTCGCGGATGAACTCCCGCGCGGAAGTGCTGGCCGCTGCGGATGAGATCCTCCACACCGCAAAACACCTCAGAGAGCAGATGAGCGTGCTGGCCTGATCAGGAGATCTTTACCACACCGACAGTCGTGTTGTCCTGGCGGTCAAAATTGATGCGACGAATGGCGAAGAGGATGGCATCGGCGATCTTATCCGCCGTGGTGTGTTTGCCAAAGCTGAGCAACTCTTCGAGCGCCTTGTGCTCCAGGGTGAAGATGCCGTCGCTGGCGGCGATGACGATATCGCCAGATTTGAGCTGCATCGGCTCAGGCGGGAAGTCAATGAGAGCCATCGGGTAGCCGAGCACGGCACTTTGCAGTGTGTGGCGCTCAGGATGAACCGCTGCTTCTTCAGGAGTGATCAGACCCTGCCTTACCCGCTCCTCAATGATGGGCGTGAGCGAGTGATCCGCATTCAGCCGAAGCAGTTGGCCGGCGCGATAGAGGAAGAGAGGCGAGTCACCAACGCTGATCCATTCAAGCTGCTGACGTGTGATGAGCACTGACAGCATGGTGGTGCCCATCGGCGGTGCGATGGAGGGCATGCGAGCGGTGATCATGCCGATGGTTTCATTGGCCGTGTCCAGGGCCGTGCGCAGGCGGAAGCTCTGGCTGCCGGGATGCTCGTGAAAGGCACGCACAAAGGCATTCACGGCAATGTAACTGGCCACACTGCCGCCAGCGTGGGCACCGAGACCATCTCCGACTACAAGCAGTAGTCTCTGGAGTGAGTGCTCGCCAGACTCAGCGGCATCGGCAAAGGCGTAGTAGTCCTCCTGGTTTTCGCGTTTGCCGCGATACTGGCGTGCGGAAAAATCCTGTTCCTGAACAAAAGGCTGAGCCTCGGTAAAGGCTTGCAGGATGGCGGTCGGGGCGGTGGCGGTCACTCGGCGGAGAACTGGAAGATGGTGGTGTGCTCGTAAGTCTCACCGGGGCGCAGCACAGGGCTGGGGAACTGTGGCTTGTTCGGGCTGTCGGGGAACTTTTGCGTCTCCAGGCAAAGGCCGTGACGCTTTTCATAAACATGGCCTGACTTGCCCTTCACGCCCTTGAGGTGGTTGCCGCTGTAAAGCTGCACACCTGGGTCAGTCGTGCGCACTTCCATCACTCGGCCGCTTTTCGGGTCCTTCAATCGGGCCGCGAGCTTCAGCCCAGTGCCTTTGAGGACGTAGTTATGATCATAGCCGATGCCCTGGACGAGCGGCTTGTAGTCCGCTCCGATGCGCTCGCCGATGATGTGCGACGTGGTGAAGTCGAGCGGGGTGCCAATCACGCTGTCGAGTTCGCCCGTGGTGATCAGATCGTCATCCGTGGCGGTGAATTGATCCGCCGGTATCATGATCTCGTGCCCGAGGATGTCGCCACTGCCTTCACCGGCGAGATTGAAGTAGCTGTGGTTCGTGAGATTGATGACCGTCGGCTTGTCCGTGGTGGCTCGGTAGTCGATGCGCAGTTCGTTCTCCTCCGTCAGTGTGTAGGTGACGATGCTGTCGAGCTTGCCGGGGAAGCCTTCTTCACCATCAGCGCTTGTGTAGCGCATCTCGATGGCGTTTTTGTCGGCAAGCACGGTGGTTTTCCAGACCTGCTTATCAAAGCCGACCTTGCCGCCGTGGATGTGATTTTTGCCCGAGTTCGCCCTGATCTGATACTCCACGCCATCAATCTTGAAGGCAGCCCCGCCGATGCGATTCGCATAGCGACCAGTGATGGCACCGAAGAAGGGATGCTTCTCTAGATAAGGAGCCAGGGAATCAAAGCCGAGCACGACATCGGCAAACTGGCCCGCTTTATCCGGCACTCTGAGTGAGACGATGATGCCGCCCCAGTTCGTGATGCGCGCTTCGACGCCTTTCGAGTTCTTCAGGGTGAAAAGCTGCACCTCATCACCCGCAGGGGATTTTCCCCAAACCTCGGAGGTTACGGTGGCGTGAATGGGAGCAGTCATGGTGATAAGCAATGCGGCGAGAACGCAGGTTTTCATGGTGGTTGGCGGATCGATCTCAGTCTCTAGTTCTCAGAAGTGCCCGAGATCGACAAGCCAAAAGTCCAGGCGTTGCAATTTCACTCCTCCGATTATGCGAGGCGACCGCAGCACTGCTTAAACTTCTTCCCACTACCGCAGGGGCATGGGTCGTTGCGACCAATGTTGGCTGGCACTGCTTTACGCTGGGGTTGCGGAATGGCGCTCGGAAGGATGAGCTTCGGACCTTCTTTGCCTGGATCGAAGGGCTTGGGCTTTTCTTCCTCCTTGGGCTCTTGAGGCTGGGCGGGGGCACCACCGGGG
>JAGKWZ010000068.1 GCA_021151605.1 Verrucomicrobiaceae bacterium | reverse complement strand
AGATTTACCATGTCCCTCGGCCAACTCCTCCTCACCGGCGTCCCCGGTCCTGAACTCGACTCCGACACCGCTGCCCGCTTTAAAAAGCTCCAGCCCGGCGGCTTCATCCTCTTTGGCCGAAACATCAAGTCCCCCGAGCAACTGCGGAAGCTGATCGACGACCTCCGCGACATCTCGGACATCGAGCCCTTCATCACCATCGACCAGGAAGGCGGGCGTGTTTCGCGGCTCCGCTTGATCGGCGATGAGCCACCAAACGCCCAGGCGTTGCGTGATAAAGGCGATCCCGAGCTGATCAAAAAGCACGGCAAGCTCACCGGCCAAATTTTGCGCCTTTTCGGCTTCAATCTCGACCTCTGCCCCGTGCTGGACATCAGCTACGACGATGCAGCCGACAACTCGCTCAAAGGCCGCTGCTGGGGCAAAGATCCGCAGCAGGTGATCACGAACGCGGGCATCTTTAACCGTGCCATGCGCAAGGAAGGCGTCCTGAGCTGTGCCAAGCATTTCCCCGGCTACGGCCCCGCTGAATGCGATCCCCATGAGTTCCTGCCCGTGATCTCCAAAAGTCGCTCCGAGATGGAGATGAGCGAGCTCATGCCCTATACCGCGCTGCTGCCAGAACTCGACAGCGTGATGACCTGCCACAGCAACTACACCGCCTATGACCCAGATCGCGGTCGCTGGCCCGCCAGCCTGAGCCACAACATCTGTACGAAGCTTCTGCGTGATCAGCTCGGCTTCGAAGGTCTGGCGATGACCGACGACCTAGACATGGGCGCGATCCTCAATGAAGTCACCTTTGAACAGGCCATCCAGGAAGCTGTGAGCGCTGGGAATGACCTCGTCATGATATGCCACCGCATCGAGATGGTGGAGCTGGCGCGGCAGCACCTCGAAGGCGTGGAGCATCCCGTCCTGCACGACGCACTCATGCGCATCGAGAAGACGAAAAAGCGCCTCGTGAAGCCTGACCAGTTCAGCCTCGAACGCTTCGCCGCCATCAATCGAGACATCTGGGATCTCCGCGTCGCCACGCTCGGCGAAGACGCCGCGAAGAATCTCAGTGTGGAAGACGGGAAGCGCTCACCCGTGGAGCTTTACTGACATGTCAGCCTGCTATTTCGCAGGCTCGGCATTCCAGACTTTCACGTCGTCAAAGAAGCCATCCTTGCCCGCCACGCCGAGTTCGATCTTCGACTTCGTGGCATGGGCGATGCCGGAGGACTTTAGGTAGGCCGCTGGCTTGCCGTCGATCGTCACGCGCATCTCATCACCCACCGTTTCCACGACCAGCGTGTACCATTTCCCCGTCTCCAGCTTCGCCGGATAGGTGATCTGGCGGCCCTTCAGCAGCTTCGCCACTTCGTCCTTTTTTGTCGGGTCCTGACGCATCTCGCGGATGTCATTTCTCATGCCGCCATCGCGCTCGTCGATGATCGTCACGCCATTCAGTCGCACCTGCGCACGGCAGAGATGGCCGTAGTGAGCGCCGGTGTATTTGCGATCGTCGAACTCGACATCGATCATCGTCGCGCCTTCAAACTTGATGCGGCATTCGACGACACTGTCCTTCGTCGGGATCTCCAGACCATGCACCGCCGCGTGGGCTTTCACGACCGTTTTGCCATCGGCACTGGGCTCATCTTTGACGCGCGTCTGGGTGCCTTTCAGCGTGCCGTTTTCGAAAGCAAAGGTCGCCACCACTTTGTGCCAAGCCGCCGGGCGCTCGGAGCCCTCGAAGTCATCGGAGAAGAGCACTTCCTTCTTCACCGTGAGTGATTTGGAAGGGATGCGTGGCAGATCGGCGGCCTGAGCGATGCAGGTCAAAAACGGAAGGGTGAGACAGAGGGTGGAAAGCTTCATGGTTGAGGCATCATGATCAGGAGCCCATGGCATCCGGTCAAGGCGCGGAATCCGTGAATCATCGTGGATGGATTGCGGAGTCGGTGTCACTTGTCCATTGCGCCGGAGCTTCAGCCTCCGAAACAAAACGATGGCCAAGAACAACCCAGGCGAAAATTTCAGCAATTCAGAGGCAAAAAGTAGCCAACCAACCGCGTAGCACATTCATATCGACCGCTGACACTTTCATATTATGACGACCTCCCACCTTTCCCTGCTGGCTTTACTCGCTCTGGGATTACCTGCTCAGGCTCAGCCCATTGAGTTCAATAAAGACATCCGCCCGCTCCTTGCAGATGCCTGTTTCCACTGCCACGGCCCAGACCCAGGCACGCGCAAGGCCGGTCTGCGACTGGACACCGAGGCTGGTTTCTTCACGGCCAAGAAGGGCGAAGAGCCGACTGTCATCAAAGGCCGACCGGACAAGAGCAGCCTCTACCAGCGCCTGCTTTCGACGGATGAAGACGAGATCATGCCGCCGCCGGAGAGTCACAAAGAGCTGAAGCCCGCGCAGATCGCCATGATCAAAGCATGGATCGAGCAAGGTGCGCCGTGGCAGCCACACTGGAGCCTGATCCCTCCGCAAAAGCCTGCCGTGCCCGCGGTGAAGGATAAAACCTGGGTCAAAACTCCCATCGACAACTTCGTGCTGTCCAAGCTCGACGCCGTTGGCCTCAAACCCGCCCCTGAAGCTGAGGCTCACGCGCTCGTACGTCGCATTTCACTCGATCTCACCGGCTTGCCTCCTTCGCCAGATCTGGTCAAACGATACGCCACCGATAGCAAACTCAGCGACGCGCAGATCAGTCAGCTGGTGGACGAACTCATGAAACTCCCAACCTACGGCGAGCACCGCGCCCGCTACTGGCTGGACGCCGCCCGCTATGGTGACTCCCACGGCCTGCATTTCGACAAACCACGCGAGATGTGGCCCTACCGCGATTGGGTGGTGAAGGCCTTCAATCGCAACCAACCCTTTGATCAATTCACCATCGAGCAAATCGCCGGTGATTTGCTACCAAAGCCGACAGAAGACCAGCTCGTCGCTACCGGCTTCCAGCGCTGCAACATCACCACGAATGAAGGTGGCACCATTGATGAGGAAAACCTCGCCAACTACGCCGCAGATCGCGTGCAGACGATGGGCTGGGTTTACATGGGGCTCACCACGAACTGCTCGCAGTGCCACGATCATAAGTTCGATCCCATCACGCAGCGTGACTACTACTCGATGGCCGCGTTCTTCCGCAACACCACGCAGAAGGCCAAGGATGGCAATGTGAAGGACGGCCTCGGCCCCATCCTCGTGCTGCCGACCGAGAAAGATCGCCCGCGCTGGACGGCACTACCTGCTGAGATCTCTGCCTCACAGAAGCTGCAAAACGAAGCACGAACCGCTGCGGCGAAGTCTTTTGAGACATGGTTTGCGACCGCCAAGCCTGAGGATCTGGCCGCTGACATTCCAACGAAGGGCATCATCGCCCACATCCCGCTAAATGAAGGCAAAGGACAGGAAGTCGCGGCCACCTGTGGCGAGACAAAGAACGCGAAGACCTTCAAATCGGCGGGTGTCATCACCTGGAAACCGGATGGCAAACTCGGCCCGGCACCTGAGATCAAACCCGGCAGCAATTTTGACCTCGGCGATGTGGGCAATTTCGAGAAGGACAAGCCCTTCAGCTATGGCCTCTGGTTCCGCGCAGGCAATGTGACGCAGAGTGGCAGCATCCTCGCCCGCATGGATGAGAAGAACGGCTTCCGCGGCTGGGACATCATGCAGGCAGCAAACAAATTGAGTGTCCACATCATCAGCAAGTGGCCCAGCGACGCTTTGAAAGTGACCACCGCCAAGCCGGCGCTTCGTGCCGGCGTCTGGCAACACCTCTTTGTGACCTATGACGGCAAAGGCAAGGTCGGCGGACTCCGCATCTATGTGGATGGCGTGGACGCGCCGGTGAAGGCGGATGCCGCTTCGTTGAAGGGGAGCATTGTCACCAGCACACCGACCAAAATCGGCCAGCGTAGTTCCACCCCACTGCGTGAAGGCGGCGTGCAGGACATCCGGCTTTATGACCGTCAGCTGACTGCCACGGAAGTTCAGACGCTTGCCAAGGTGGTGCCGCTTCAGCAGTTCGTCGGAGCCAAAAAGATTCATCCGAAAAATCGCGAGGCGCTTTTCGATCATTATCTCGCCACTCGCGACAAGGCTTATCAGACCGCATCAGCGCAAACCAACAAGCTCAACGCCGAGAAGGAAGCCATCAAGGCACGCAGCCCCATCACCCACATCCAGGAAGAGAAGATGGACACCAAACCGATGGCGAACATCCTCATGCGTGGTGCCTATGACAAAGTCGGCGAGCAGGTCGATGCTGCGGTGCCTGCCGCACTCGGCAAACTGGCACCCAATGCTCCGAAGAACCGACTCGGTCTCGCTCAATGGCTTGTTGCTGCGGATAATCCGCTTACGGCACGCGTCACCGTGAACCGCTTCTGGCAGGAGCTTTTCGGCGCAGGGATCGTGAAGACCAGCGACGACTTCGGCATCATGGGCAGTGCTCCCACGCATCCTGAATTGCTCGACTGGCTCGCCATCGAGTTCCGTGAGAGCGGCTGGGATGTGAAGCGCTTCTACAAGATGCTCCTCACCTCCGCCACCTACCGGCAGGCTGCGCTCATCACGCCGGAGAAGATCGAAAAAGATCGCGATAACTCGCTCCTCAGCCGTGGCCCGCGCTTCCGCATGGATGCTGAGATGATCCGCGACTACGCCCTCGCCGCCAGCAGCACGCTTTCACCTCGCATGGGTGGCCCCGGCACCATGCCTTACCAGCCCGAAAACATCTGGGAAGTCGTCGGCCTCGGCACCGAGAAGTACAAGCAAGACAACGGCGAAAACCTCTACCGCCGCACGCTCTACAACTTCTGGAAACGCATGTCCCCGTCACCGAACATGGACATCTTCAATGCCCCAAGCCGCGAAGTGAGCTGCGTCCGCCGCGACCGCACCAACACCCCATTGCAAGCCCTCGTCACCATGAACGACCCGCAGTTCATCGAAGCCGCCCGCAACCTCGCGCAAAAGGCCCTCGCGACACCAGATCCGCTCTCTTACATCGCCGAACGCGTGCTTTGCCGACCGCTGAAAGCCAAAGAGCAGCCCATCCTCACCGCCAGCCTCGCCGACCTCCGCAAGCACTACACCTCCAACGCCACCGACACCGAAGCCCTCCTCAAAGTCGGCGAATCCACAGTCGATGCGAAGCTCCCCAAAGCCGAACTCGCCGCGTGGACGATGCTTGCGAATCAAATGCTGAATTTGGACGAAGTCCTGAACAAATGATCCAAGGCCCTTCAAGCGCAAATCTAACCATTGGCCTTTCCAAGGTCGCAACAGCGTCTTGGAATGCGGCGGCTGTCACACAGCTTTTGTGTGTTGGATTTCTCCTTTCATGTCCAAGTTGTGACAAAGCAGAACAGAAGAAGGAAACGCAGAATCGGCCTCAAACGGGGGAATCAAATAGTTGGAAGCAGTGGCTGACCAAAGGCAGCGATTCCAAGTCGCTGAAATCACAATGGGATAAAGCTTCTGAAATCGCCAAAGCTGCAAAGGCATCACTTGATTCAATCCAACCAGAGAAACTCAAACAACAGTTCGCCGATCTCTCCAAGGCCATCGAAGGGCAGGATTTCAGCAAGATGGAGACGCTTGCCGGCCAGTTGGATAAGCTTCTCACCACCCAACGACTGGCAGACGGCCTCCGCTTTGTCGTGATGCAGAGGCAACAAGGCGGTGAGGCCACCATCAAAGCCATTGAGGAGTACTCAGGTCGTAACGATCTGAATGAATACGAAAGATTCGCGACTCAAAACCTCAAGAAGGGCCTCGCGGTGATGCAGCGCCAGGACGTTCAAGGCTACATCGTTCTCGCGATATTCTTTGCGTGTGAATGCAAACTCGGCGCTCATCAAGGCGGACTGCTAGCCATTCCCGTCATTTCTATCTTGTTTCCGGACTATCTCGACAAACACAGCTCGACCAAAATTTAACCTGCAACTCATCCCCATGAACATCCTCCAAGAATGGAACACCTATCAAACTCGGCGTCAGCTCTTCGCACGCGGTAAAAACGTGCTCGGTGGGGCGGCGCTGGCTTCGCTGTTTGGCGAGTCTTTGGCGAATGCCTCGAATGCTCATGCGCAAGGCCCACAGTTCCCACCGAAGGCCAAGCGCGTGATCTACCTGCACATGGTCGGTGGACCGGCGCAGATGGACTTGTTCGACTACAAGCCGCAGATGCAGGCCTATTATGACAAAGACCTGCCTGAGAGCATCCGCAACGGGCAGCGGCTCACCACGATGACCAGCGGACAAGCGCGTTTCCCCATCGCGCCTTCGAAGTTCCAGTTCAGTGCCGCAGGTCAATGCGGCATGATGATGAACACGCAATTGCTGCCAAACCTCGCCAAGAATGCCGACGACATCTGCTGGATGCGGTCGCTGCATACGGAGGCCATCAATCACGAGCCGGCCATCTGCGCCATGCAGACGGGCAACCAGATCGGCGGGCGTCCCTGCCTTGGTTCCTGGGCTTCTTACGGCCTCGGGTCGATGAACTCGAACCTGCCCACCTTCGTCGTGCTCATCGCCACGCCGAGCAATCGCGAGCAGGAGCAGGCCATCTCCTCGCGCTTGTGGTCCAGCGGTTATTTGCCCGGCGAACACGCAGGTGTGAGTTTCCGCAGCAAAGGTGATCCCATTCTCTACATCAACAACCCTCCTGGCGTGCCCGACAGCGTGCGCAAGCGCACCATCGAAGGCCTGAACGCCCTCAACGAGATCAACTACCAGGAAGTCGGCGATCCCGAGACGCACACCCGCATCCAGCAATACGAGATGGCCTTCCGCATGCAGGCCAGCGTGCCGGAGCTCACCGACATCACCAAGGAGCCCGACCACATCTACAAACTCTACGGCGAAGAAGCGAAGAAGCCCGGCAGCTTTGCCAATAGCGTGCTCATGGCCCGCCGACTCGCCGAACGCGGCGTGCGCTTCATCCAGATCTACCACAACAACTGGGACCATCACTCCAACGTCGGCGGACGCATGCCCAGCCAGTGCAAAGATGTTGATCAACCCTGCCACGCCCTCATTCAGGATCTCAAGCAGCGCGGCATGTTCGACGACACCCTCATCATCTGGGGCGGCGAATTCGGTCGCACCATTTACAGCCAGGGCGGCCTCACCAAAGAAAACTATGGCCGCGATCACCACCCACGCTGCTTCAGCATGTGGATGGCCGGCGGCGGCACACGCGGCGGCCAGATCTACGGCGAGACCGATGACTTCAGCTACAACATCGTCAAAGACCCGCTCCACATCAGCGACTTCCACGCCACCGTGCTGCATCAACTCGGCTTCCACGCCGACCGCTTCAGCTACAAGTTCCAGGGCCTCGACGCCAAGCTCATCGGCGTGAACCCCGCGAAGGTGGTGAAGGCGCTGCTGGCGTGATTACTAATCGCGACATTTCCTCGTTCTGCAGTTTCTCCACGAATGCGATCGGAGGAGCCTGATGCTTCCAGCTGACATGCTGAATGTTAATCAATTCGTGGAACTTTATTACGACTGCAAATCTCCGCCGCGCAAAAAAATTAAAACAGCTTGTCAGCACATGTCATGTTTTGCTACGAAGGTGGTAGATGAAAAACTATGTGACCTGTAAAACTTGGATTTGCCTCGCCATCTGTTGCTTGGCGGCGAAAGCAGATGCGGGCACAACTGCCCAGCCAATCTCCAATTCTGCCAAGGCAGTGCTGCCCCCGGTTGTCACGCAGGAAGAGAATCCTTGGCGCATTTCAGCGGGTTTGATGTGGAGACAGGTGGATGGTTTATCCATTCATCAAAACGTTGAGACAGATTCGGGGCGCTTTTTTTCTGATCGGCAGACGGATTTGGACGGATGGGGAGCTTTTGTGATGTTGGAGAGTCCAGCCTTGATCCAGCGAGGATCAGCTGCTTTGACGTTTTCACTGATGTATTCCTGGGCCGGAATGGATGATATTTCTCTGCAGAGCTCTTTTCCTGGGCGAATCGTTTGGCAAAACTATTCCCTGGACTTGCACACCGTTTCTCTTGGCCCACGTTTCGTCTATGATACGCCTGCCATTAGGCTTAGCACGGGGGCGGGTTTGGCTATGAACTGGGCACGCTGGAATGCGGTGACTCAAATGACTACGATCCCACCTGGCGGCTTGCTACCAACTCGGTCTAAAGACAACGACCAATATCTGCCTGGATTGTATTTGGATGCTTCCGCACAAGTTCGAGTTAGCGACCGATGGTCACTCCTTTTCATCGGGCGATACGATTGGGCGCGTTCTTTTCAAACTCGTCATCAAATGGCCAACAGTGGGGTTTCCTTCCATACAAATCTCGATGGCTGGTCCCTCCTGGCGGGGTTGATCTTCCAATTTTAATTTAAGTCCTGAATTGAGGCCTTGGCCGCTTCGCAGGCATTTGCGGTCAGGGAACCGATTGGCTGGTAATGCGTGGAAATGAATTTTCCAGCCCCTATTCCACGGCCATTTGCTCTGCATTGACTGGGGGGACGGCAATTCGTTCTTGTCGGCACGGGGACTGCTGCTTAACCTTTGCTTATGCTCCGTCGCACCCTTCTCCCTCTCGCTGCTGTTTCTCTCCTTCTGCCTGCCTGCAACAAAAGCGGCGGCGATGGCATCATCATTGGTGAATTTGCCTCGCTCACGGGCAAAGAAGCCACCTTTGGCATCTCCTCCCATGAAGGCACGCAGCTCGCTGTGGAGACACTGAATGCTGCAGGCGGAGTGCTGGGGAAGAAGATTGAACTGCTCACCGAGGACAACCAATCCAAGGCGGGGGAAACCTCCAACGTCGTGAATAAACTCATCTCCAAAGATGGCGCGGTGGCCATCCTGGGTGAGGTGGCCTCCAGCCGATCCCTGGAAGCAGCACCGATCTGCCAGCAGAATGGCATCCCGATGGTTTCCCCGGCCTCGACGAATCCCAAAGTCACAGAGACGGGCGACTGCATCTTCCGCGTCTGCTTCATCGACCCCTTCCAGGGCACGGTGATGGCGAACTTCGTCACGAACACGCTCAAGGCCAAGAAGGTGGCCGTGTTCACCGATGTGAAGAGTGATTACAGCAAAGGGCTCGCGAAGTTCTTTAAAGAAGGCTTCCTCAAAGCCGGCGGCCAGATCGTGGCGGAGCTCGACTTCAATGGCGGCGACAAAGACTTCAAAGCACAGCTTACCGCCATCAAAAGTGCGGCACCGGACGCGGTCTTCATCCCGGGTTACTACACGGACGTGGCCCTCATCGCCATCCAGGCCAAGCAACTCGGACTGAGCGTGCCACTCTGCGGTGGCGACGGCTGGGAAAGCCAGACCTTGCTCGACATCGGCAAAGATGCGGTCGAGGGTCACTACTTCTCCACGCATTATGCTTCAGATGCCTCGTCCCCCGGCGTGGAGGCCTTCGTCGCGGCTTACAAAAAGCGCTACAACGGCAAGGTTCCGGACGCAATGGCGGCCCTCGGTTATGACTCCGCCATGGTCCTGGTAGATGCCATCAAGCGCGCCGGCAGCACCGATAGCAAAGCCATCCGCGATGCGCTGGCTGCCACCAAGGACTACGAGGCCGTCACCGGCAAGATCGCCATCAATGCCCAGCGGGATGCGGTTAAGTCGGCGGTCATTCTTCAGGTCAAAGACGGCAAGTTCAAGTATCTGGAGACGGTCGCTCCCTGAGTCCAAACGAACCTCGAACTCTGAAGCGAACCCTGGACTGTCTCCCGCATGGATTGGCTGCTGCAACAACTCATCAACGGTCTCGCTCTAGGGTCCATCTATGCACTCATCGCCCTCGGATACACGATGGTCTATGGTGTGCTAAGGTTCATCAACTTCGCCCATGCCGACGTGCTCATGCTGGGAGCCTACGCGGCCTACTTTCTCGCGCCAGCGGTCAATAAAGTCTTTCCCCTGCCATCCATGACTGGGGCCATGATCGTGACGCTGATCGCAGTCATGATCTGCACCGGCATTGGCATGTTGATCGAGTTTCTGGCGTATCGTCCGCTTCGGCAGCGGCCACGTTTAACGGTGCTCATCACCGCAATTGGTGTTTCGCTTTTCATCGAGTTTACCTGCCAGCACAACGCGGTCTTCGGTGCGGATACCAAGCCCTTCCCGCAACTCCTGCCCGAACATGATTTCCATCTCGGTGGGCTCGTATTCAGTAGCAATGATCTCGTCGTCGTCATAACCACGCTACTGCTGCTAGGCGGGCTGTGGTTCATCGTTCAGCGTACGAAGATGGGCACTGCCATGCGTGCCGTGTCCTACAATCAGCAGGCCGCCGCGCTGATGGGTATCAACATCAACCGCATCATCTCCTTCACCTTTGGGCTCGGCTCCGCGCTCGCCGCCATTGCGGGCATTCTTTATGCAATGAAGGCACCGGGGATTGACCCGCTGATGGGTGTGCAGCCCGGCCTGCGTGCTTTCATCGCCGCGGTGCTCGGTGGCATTGGCAATCTGCCAGGAGCGGCTCTCGGCGGATTGATCCTCGGCCTGCTGGAAACCTTCGCTGGTGGCATCTCCGGCCTCTCGAATTACCGCGATGGCATCGCCTTCGCCATTCTCATTCTCATTCTTCTATTCAAACCTGCCGGCCTGCTCGGCAAGGCAACCGTGGAGAAAGTCTAGCCCATGTCTCCCACCCTTAACCCCTCTACTCTTGCTGGCGCGAAACGCTGGTTGATCGCCGGCATCACGCTGGCGGTGGTAGTGTCGATGTTTAGCGCACAGTTCAATCGCTATCACCTCGGCGTCATCGTCGATATCGGCATCAACATCATCCTCGCCGTCAGCCTGAATTTGATCAACGGCCACACCGGGCAGTTCAGCCTCGGCCACGCCGGATTCATGGCTGTGGGAGGCTACACGGCGGCGAAGTTCTCCCTCGTCGTCTCGCCAATGCTGCCGCCAGCGCTGCAGCCGGTGATCTTCCTCGTGGCACTCATCGCCGGTGGATTGCTCGCCGCTTTGGCGGGCTTCGGCGTTGGTGTGCCATCCCTGCGTCTGCGTGGGGATTACCTCGCCATCGTCACGCTCGGTTTTGGCGAAATCATCCGCGTCATCGTGCAGAACATGGAAGCCGTGGGCGCGGCGAGCGGGCTCAAAGGCATCCCGAAATACACCAGCCTCGGCTGGACCTTCGGCCTGGCTGCTCTGACGATCTATTTTGTCACTGCACTAGTGAACTCGACCTACGGGCGCGGCTTCATCGCCGTGAGTGATGACGAAGTCGCCGCCAGCTCCATGGGCATCAATCCTGTGCGCTATAAAGTCACCGCCTTTGTCACCGGCGCATTCTTTGCCGGCATCGCGGGTGGGCTGTATGCGCATCACAAACAATTCCTTTCGCCCACCGGTTTTGATTTCCTCAAGTCCATCGACATCGTCGTCATGGTCATCCTCGGTGGCATGGGACGCACGGCGGGTGTCGTCGTCGCAGCGATCATCCTCACGCTGCTGCCGGAAGTGCTGCGGCAGTTCAGCGAGTATCGCATGATCATCTATTCACTGCTCATCATCGTGCTGATGATGGCCCGCCCACAGGGTCTCTTTACCTGGACCCGGAAGAAAGGAGCCGCATGAGTCACCCTTTGCTCAAGCTTGATCAAGCCACCATCCGCTTCGGCGGATTGACCGCTGTGTCGAAGTTCAGCCTCGAAGTACAGCCCTGTGAATTGATCGGCCTCATCGGGCCGAATGGCGCGGGGAAGACCACCGCCTTTAACATGATCACCGGCGTGTATCAGCCCACCGAGGGACAGATCCATCTCAATGGTCGCAGCATCGCTGGAGTGAAGCCGCACGACCTCACACGGCAGGGCATCGCCCGCACCTTCCAAAATATCCGCCTCTTTGCCTCGCTCAGCGTCATCGACAACGTCCGCGCCGCCATGCAACTACACTGCAAGCATGGCGTGCGTGCTTCGCTCTGGCGTGGAGCGAGTTTCAAAACCCTCGAAAAGGAAGTCGAGACACGCGCCTTAGAATTGCTCGACATCTTCAAGCTCGGAGACATGCGTGATGAAGAAGCCAAAAGCCTGCCCTATGGCGATCAACGCCGCTTGGAGATCGTCCGTGCTCTCGCCACACGCCCAAAGCTGCTACTTCTCGATGAACCCGCCGCTGGTATGAATCCCACGGAGAAAGAGGAACTCATGCACCTCATCCGCTTCATCAAAGACAAGTTCCAAATCGCCGTCATGCTCGTCGAACACGACATGACCGTAGTCATGGGCATCTGCGAGCGCATCGCCGTGCTCGAGTACGGCATCAAGATTGCCGAAGGCACGCCGCAGCACATCCAGCGCGACCCGAAAGTGATCGCCGCATATCTCGGCACTGAGACCGAAAAGGAGGAGTTAGCCGATGCTTGAAATCAAAGATCTCGAAGTCAGCTACGGCTCCATCAAAGCCCTGCATGGCGTTTCACTCAAGGTGCCTGAGAAGAGTATCGTCACGCTCATCGGTGCCAACGGTGCCGGTAAATCCACGACACTTCGCGCCATCAGCGGCCTCATCAAAGCACGCTCTGGCAGCGTGACCTACAATGGCGAGGACATCACAAATCAACCCGCGCACAAGATTGTCGGCAAACACCTCTGCCATGTGCCGGAGGGTCGCATGGTCTTCGCCAACCTGACCGTGGCCGAGAATCTGCGAATGGGCGCGTATCTGCGGAACGACAAGGCTGGCATCGCCGCCGACATGGACTACGCCTTCACCATCTTTCCACGACTGAAGGAGCGCATCAACCAAGCCGCAGGCACCATGTCCGGCGGAGAGCAGCAGATGCTCGCCATCGCCCGAGCATTGATGAGCCAGCCAAAGTGCCTCATGCTGGATGAGCCCTCCCTCGGCATCGCGCCCATCCTCGTGCGCGCCATCTTTGATCAAATCGTCGCCATCAACAAAGAACGCGGCCTGACCATCCTGCTCGTCGAGCAAAACGCCAACCTCGCGCTAGGCATCTCGCATCACGGGTATGTCCTGGAGTCTGGCAAAGTCATCCTCGAAGACAGCGCCGCCTCCTTGCTGAAAAATCCGCAAGTGAGAGCTGCGTATTTGGGTGATTGAGTCACGAAATGGCCTCTTGCTTCGGCTTATGTCAAACTTGAAACATTGAAGAATGAAATTCTTTTCACTATTAATCGCCTTCCTCGCCACCGGTTTTGGGGCTTTGTATGCCAATCCGGAAATCCCGCTTGCCGTAACGCACAGTTTTGGCCCGGCTGTGGGGGGAGGTCTGTTGCTGGTCAAAGGTTCAGCCGCAACTTCCGAACCTGTTGAGTGGATTGCTTATGCTAGAGACGTCTTCCGCCCGGAGGAGATTCTGCGGATCATGGTGCGGCTGGATTCCTCATCATGGGTAGCCACTCCGGCTGGCGCAGGAACCAAGGTGCTCTCTCCTGCGCCGCCGAGGATTATCGATTCTACACGGCTTAAGACACGAAGCTCTGAAGCTCGCGCAGTAGCTGCCAAGGCTGCAGCCCTGGCTCAGACCACCTTTTCCAGTGTGGAGTATCAGCTCGCTGCCAATGCAGAAAGTGGTTCACCTGAATGGGGCTTGGCGCTTATGGATGAGTCAGGTTTTGAGGTGGGCTTTTGCATCGTCTCAGCCGAGACTGGGGCACTGACATTCCAGGATTGGACTCTACGTTCTACCAATGTCCCTTCTGCCGTACCTAATGATGGAGAACGTGCCGCCAAGGCTGTCAAAAAAACCGTCCGTAAAGCCTGGAACTGGACCGATAAAGCTCGCACTGAAACTCGTAGCTTTTTCAAAGAACTGTTCCGTTAATCCAGGGTGGCTAGATCAGTGATATTGCCGTTGGCTGGGTTTCTGCTTTCCTTTGGGGGCGATGGCAAAGGTGTTTTTACATCTTGACGCCTGTATGCTCGACTAGCATTACTGATGTTCATCCGCCCTTCTCGCCGCCTGCAGTACCTAAAATCGTTGTTCTAATCCATTAAGCCCATGAACGGAGTCTCCCACCTCACTCGCAAAATCCTCAAGTCTTTCATTGTACTAGCGCTTCTCGGTGCCCAGGTCAGTCTTGTGAATGCACAGGTTTCCCTCGACTCGCCTGCATCTGCCGGAAAGCGTATCGTCCGTGATGTCCAAGTTGTTTTCAAAGGGGCAGCCACACTCGACGCAAACCGCGTTAAAGCCCAAATGGCAACCCGAGTCGGCGAACCTTACACTGATGAGTCTGTAGAACGCGACATTCGTACACTTTACGCGACGGGTTCGGTCGAGAATGTGGACATCCAAGCGGTGAATGTGGATGGTGGAGTTCGTGTGATAGTCACTCTTTCAGGCCGTGGAGGCATCGGGGAGATCAACTTCTTGGGTAATGGAGCTTTCGACAATGATAAGCTGCGCAAGGAGATTGAGGTGAAAGTCGGTGACCCAGTGGATGATGCAAAACTCACTGCTGCCCAGCAGAAAATTCGCGAGTTGTATGAGAAAAAAGGCTTCTCAGATGTTTTGGTAACATATGATGTGGTGCCTTCAGCCAAAGAAGGTTTTACTTCTGTTCTTTTCAAAATCGAAGAAGGTTCCCGTGGTCTGATTGGTGACATTCGTTTCGAAGGCAACAATGCAATCAGTTCCAGAACACTGAAAAGTAAGATCAAGAGCAAGGAAAAGACCTTTTACCGCCTTTGGGGTAAGGCCGGAAAGCTCGATAACCAGAGCGTCATTGATGACGTGAAGACCATCGAACAGGCGTTTCAAGACGAAGGCTATGTTTACGTGAAAGTCGGCTATAGACGCGAGCCCATTGATGAAAAGAGCACCTCCCTTATCTTTGAGATAAATGAGGGTGGCAAGTATGATGTCGCATCCGTGGATCTTCAGGGCATCACCGTCTTCACCAAAGATGAACTTACCCCAGCCATCCGCACCGAGTCGGGTTTTGCTTACTCTGGTAGTGATGTTCGTGGTGATGAAAAAATGATCCTCGACTACTATGGCTCCCGTGGATATGCCGACGCTCGCGTGGACACACAGCTTACAGATGCTGGACCAGGAAAATTAAACGTCATCTATGCCGTAACCGAGGGAACTAAGTCCTTTATCCGCAAGGTCAACATTAGTGGCAACGTCAAAACTAAAGATGAAGTCATTCGTCGTGAGCTTCCTTTCTCTCCTGGTGATCCGCTGAATACTGTTCAGCTCGAAACTGCCCAGACGACTTTGGAAAACATGAACTATTTCGAGGGGAAAGGCGACGCTAATCCACTCACTATCAGACCTGTTTCCACAGAAGTAGATGGCTTCAAGGATGTGGAAGTGAATGTAGCTGAAAAGCCTACAGGTTCCGTCAATTTTGGTGCTGGTTTCAGCTCTGTTGATAGCTTGGTTGGGTTTGTTGACGTCACTCAGACTAACTTTGACATTTCAGACTGGGGAGACTTCCGTGGTGCAGGTCAGCGGTTTAACATGAACCTCCGCTACGGTATTCAAACCTCCTCGTTCAACACGAGTTGGACAGAGCCTTGGTTCCTCGGGCAGAAGCTGGCCCTTACCGTCAGCTTGTTCTATCAGAACCTCTTCTATCTTTCCAACCGCTATGATCAGATCAATGCTGGTGCCTCTATCGGTCTGCGTAAACCCATTGGCCAGCACGCCTACCTCGAAGGGACCTATACCCTGCAGCAGACCACGATTGATGTGGATCAGGGGCCAAGCGACAATACCACTCAAATTATCCGCGATGAAGATGGTGACTATCTCGTGAGCAAACTGGAGTTGAACTTCGTGCATGACACCCGCGACAGTGTCTTTATCACCCGTAAGGGACACAAATTTGAGGCTGGTCTACTGGGTGCTGGTCTTGGTGGAGACGTGGAAGTCTTTGGCGGACACGTCGGTGGACAGCAATATTTCAATCTTCCAGGAGATACCATCTTGAGCATTGAGGGTATGGCCCGCTGGGTGGATGGCTGGGGTGACAGCAACGTGCCAATCTTTGAGCGTCAGTTCCTTGGTGGTGCGTATAATCTGCGTGGATTTGATTACCGTGATGCAGGTCCCAAGGATTCTGTAGGTGAGCCTATTGGTGGTAACATGTCCCTCTTCGGTTCTGTCGAATATTCCTTCCCCATCATTGAAAAGGTTCGCGGAGCAGTGTTCTGGGATGTTGGTATGGTGCAGTCCGATCTCACTGCCGCAGCTGGTTCCACTGGTGGAATCCGCAATGGTGGACCGATCATCGGAGATGGAGAGATTTACTCTAACGTTGGTATCGGAGTGCGCATGTTCCTGCCCGTCGGCCCAATCCGCCTCGATCTTGGTCTCCCAATCATGAAGCCAAGTGACGACGAATTTGCTGGCGACAGCCCACGCTTTCAATTCAATATGGGTTACCGTTTCTAATCTAAATCAGCCGCCATCGCGCCCCATCCACCAACCACTATCGTATGATCCGCACATTCCTATTTCTCGTTTTAGCTGCCACCTCTGCCCAAGCTGCCGATATCAAATTCGGAGTGGTGGATATGTCCAAGGCCTTCTCGGAGTTCTATAAAACCAAGGATGCCGCAGACAAGTTTAAGGGCAATGTGGACAAAGCTCAGAAGGAGATGAATGACCGCTGGTCGGTTTACAAAAATCTCATGAACGACATGCAACAGATCAAGAAGGATGCCAGTGATCCGATCATGACCCCTGATGCACGTGCCAAAAAGGCAGCCGAATTCGAGAACAAAGGCAAGGAACTTCGCGCTCTGGAGCAAGAGATTGGTGAAGCGCAAAACCGCCGCAGTGGACAGCTCAAGCAGGAGGATATGCAGATCCGGAAGGGTATCTATGACGAAATCCTTGTTGTTGTTCGGGAAAAGTCCAAATCAGAAGGTTATGACTTCGTCTTCGACAAGTCTGGGATGAGTCTCTCCACTGTGCCGATTCTGATCTACTACAAAGACGCCGTTGATATTACCGATCAGATCATCGTGGAACTGAACAAAAACGCTCCTGCCTCGGGCGCAGCGTCTGCAGCTCCGTCTACTGATGCCAAAGCAGAGAAGAAGTGACTGAGTTACCCGCCTGACACCTCTACCGGGCACGCAAATCCTAAATGGAGGCGTGCCCTTTTTATTTTCTTCAATCCTCCACATGAGCGCCAACATCACCCACCAGCGCCTTGCCGAACTCGTCGGCGGTGAACTCATACAAGGAGAACCCGATGGCATAGTGACGGGTCTCAATTCTATCACTGATGCTGTGGCTGGTGAGGTTACATTCCTTGGCAATGCTCGCTATCTCGCTGCTCTGAAGACCACGCAAGCCAGCGCAGTGCTCGTTGCACATGACTTTTCCGAGCCGCTTGATGGTAAGGCTCTTATCCGCGTTTCCAACCCTACCCTGGCATTCTCCTCCGTTATCCGGCATTTCGGGCCTACCACGCGCAATTTCACCCCTGGCATTCATGTCGCTGCCGTTGTTTCTTCCCGTGCAATCTTTGATCCCCTTAAGGTTTCCATCGGAGCCGGAGCCATTGTCGAGGACGATGTGGTGATTGGCGATGGCACTGTGATTCATCCTGGTGTCTGCATCGGACATGGGTGCCGGATTGGAACGGACTGCATTCTTCACGCAAATGTTACTCTCAGTGACCGCTGTGTCCTAGGCAATCGAGTCGTTATTCACAGTGGCACAGTGATCGGATCAGATGGATTTGGTTACGAATTTTCCAAGGGACGGCATGTGAAGATCGAGCAAGTCGGCATTGTTCAACTTGATGATGATGTTGAGGTTGGTGCTTGTACTTCCATCGACCGCGCACGGTTTGGCCGTACGTGGATTGGTGCTGGAACCAAAATCGACAATCAGGTGCAGATCGGGCATAACGTTATTCTTGGAAAGCATTGCATCATCGTCGCCCATGTTGCTATCGCTGGTAGCACACGCCTTGGTGATTATGTCACGGCAGCAGGTCAGGTCGGCATTGGCGGACATCTGGAAATCGCCAGTCAGGTCACACTGCTGGCTCGTGCGGGAGTCACGAAAAGCATCACAACACCCGGTGCATATACGGGTTTCCCTTCAAAGCCTCTGATGGAAGGGCGGCGTATGCTTGCCTTGCAAGCACGTATCCCCGAACTCTTGGATCGAATCAAGGGGTTGGAAAAGCGTCTCGCTCAAATCGAGGGATCCGATCAGAAGGTTTAGTTGATTTCTGCTGGGCTATTTCTCTGAGAGTGAGAGTAGCCTTAGACCCCATTACCTAGATTCACACTTGGTGAGTGGCTGAGTTATTCAAAATCAGCCCGCTATGAGCTTGCCATCTTTGATGATCAGTCGCCGATCTCCGCGCTGGGCTAGCGTCTGGTCGTGGGTGACGACCACGAGGGTTTTCTTTGCCTCATCGACAATCTTTAGGAGCATATCGATGACGCTTGCGCCGGTAGTAGCGTCGAGGTTGCCTGTGGGCTCATCGGCATAGAGGATACCAGGGTCATTGATAAGAGCTCGGGCGATGGCAACTCGCTGCTGCTCGCCTCCACTAAGTTCGGTGGGGAGGTGCTGAAGGCGGGGGGTGAGGCCGACTCGGTCGAGCAGCTCCCGGGCCCGGGCTTCGGCCTTTCGACCGCCGATCATGGCTGGGAGACAGACGTTTTCCAGAGCAGTTAGTTCTGGGAGTAGGAAGTAGTGCTGAAAGACGAAGCCCATGGTGCGATTGCGCATCTCAGCTCGGGCTTTGGCAGCGCCCTGGTATAGAGATTTGCCATGTACGAGGACGTCACCCTGAGTGGGCTTTTCCAGGCCGCCAAGGACATAAAGTAGAGTGGTTTTTCCCGCTCCAGACTGGCCGCACAGGAAGACTTTCTCCCCCGCCGCCACTTCGAGATTCACCCCACGAAGCACAGGCAGATCATGACCCCCGAGGTGGTAGGTGCGGTGGACATCGGTGGCGCATAGCGGAGCGGCTGGAGTGGGGATCGATGCCATAGAGAGTGGGCGGAAGAATGATGAATGCCTGAATCCAAATGAATATGGTAGCCGATAGTGATCTGTCACTGGGCATTCTGATTCCTTAGCGATTCTGGAATTAGGACTTGGTAGTTCCCTGCGCGTCTAAAGCCAGACGCCCGAGCGCAAGCGCACCCAAAAGACCGGAGCGGACACCGAGACCAGGGGGGACGATGAAATGATCAATCTCACGCCCCACCTCGGGCATGAGGAGGTAATTGTTCAGATGACTCATGAGCTTACCACGGATGAGTGGGATCAGCTGCGGCTGTTCCATCACGCCACCGCCGAGGATGATGCGGCGGGGGGAAAGGGTGAGTGTCAGGTTCATCAGAGCATGGGCCATGACATCGGCGATCTCTTCCCACGCAGGATGATCCAGTGGCAGAGTATCTGCACGCACGCCCCAGCGCTTCGCAATAGAAGGGCCGCATACATAACCCTCGACGCAGCTTTTATGAAATGGGCACTGGCCTTCCCGATGGATAGCGAGGCTGTTCACCGGTGGTGGCACGACGAGGTGGCCGATCTCGGGATGAAGGGCTCCATGGAGAAGCTGGCCATTCACGAGCACTCCACCGCCTACTCCTGTCCCGACGGTGATGTAAATTAGCGGATCCAGGCCCTTCCCAGCGCCCCAAAGGTATTCTGAAAGCACGGCAGCATTCACATCTGTGTCAAAGCCGACGGGCACTTTAAAGCGGTTCTTCAGCCGGGTGACGAGATCAGTGTGCTGCCAGCCAGGCTTCGGGGTGGAGGTGATGTAGCCGTAAGTCTCGCTCAGTGGATTGAGATCCACTGGGCCGAAGCTGCCTATGCCGATGGCTGCAAATGGACCATTTTCGGCCTTGGCTTTCGAGAGCCAGCGGCAGACAGACTCCAAGGTTTCGTCAGGCGTGGTCGTGTCGATGCGCTGGGTGGCCAGAACTTCATGGGGCCCTCGTCCGATGCCGCAGACAAACTTGGTGCCGCCAGCCTCGATGGCTGCGATGAGCGGGTGGTCACTCATGCAAGACGGACAGCAGAGGAGTCACGAATTCCAAGGCTGGCGTAGATTTCACGCGTCGCCTGGGATTTATTCAGGGTGTAGAAGTGGATGCCATCCACGCCGTTTTCCAGGAGATCGCGGCACTGCTCGGTGGCGTAATGCACGCCGACACGCTGCACGGCCTCTTCATCCCCACCGCAGCGCTGGATGGCGCGCAGAAGTTTTGCTGGATAACGCGCCCCAGCAGCCAGCTCAGCCATGCGCTTCATTCCCGCAGCACTGGTGATGGGCATGATGCCGGCGATGATGGGTGCGGTGATTCCTGCGATTCGGCAGCGGTCGCGGAAGTCCAGGAAGTCGTGGTTATCGAAAAAAAGCTGCGTGCAGATGTAATCTGCACCTTCGTCGCACTTGGCCTTCAGGTAGTCCATTTCCAGGACACGGTTTGGCGTGGTAGGATGGCCTTCTGGGAAACCGGCGACACCGATGCCGAAGCCGCGTTTGTCGGGATGAGCGCCGCTGTCATTGAACTTTTTGATGAAGCGCACGAGGTCAGCAGCGTGCTGGAAGGCGTCCTTCTTCCGGTCGTAGCCTTCGAGGTTGCGCGGCGGATCTCCACCGAGGGCGAGGATGTTGCTCACGCCCGCTTCAGCATACCTTTCGAGGATGGAGGAGATGTCTGCCTCGCTGTGGCAGACACAGGTCAGGTGGGGCACGGGGTCGAGCGTCGTGGTCTTCTTGATCCGCACGACCAGGTCATGCGTGAGTTCTCGGGTAGAGCCGCCTGCTCCATAGGTCACGCTGACAAAGGAAGGCTTATATGCCTCCAGCTCGCCGATGGTTTGATACAGTGCCTCGAAAGCCTCGGCAGACTTGGGCGGGAAGAACTCGAAGGACAGCGTGGGGCGCTGTTGGCTGAGGATGTCGGCGATGTGCATTCGTGGGAGCCGGTTATAAAAGCGGGGACGCTGAGACGCAACCCTGAGGCTCTGCCATGCCCTGCAAAAAACTCAGGGCGGACCACCCGGTCCGCCCTGAAGCTTTTTCGAAGGTTTCCAACAGCCAGGAGGTTACCATGAAGAGAAAGTTTTGGTAGTTCGGATGCCCTGCGGCGCTTCCGTTACCTGGGTGCATTCTGCCACATCTTGAAATGAAAGCGTCAGGGCTCGGTAAGTGGGTTGTAAGGCATTTGTCAGAACCGCTCATTTCCTCAAAAAAATCGGCACTGAGCCGCCTTTTTCGCCTCAATGTCCTACAATTGGCACCAGAGTCATGCTGGCGGAGCGGATGGGAGCATTGGCGGCGCTGCTCTCGGGGATGAGGTAGTGGCCGTGGCCGCTTTTGTCTCCACCGGCTTCGTAATCGATGAGGATGCCAGCAAAGGGCACGGTGATGGCGGGGCTGCCTTCTTTGAAGCTGCCGGTGAAGAGGCCTGTCTTCGGGTCGATCTTCAGCGTGGTGGATTTCACCGGGGTGGCGATGCTGACGGTGTTTGGCTTGGTGAGGGTGAAGTTTTGCACGAAGCCGGCGATGAGGGAGGCCGTGAAGTCGAGCTTCATGATGGCGGGGCTGCTGACTGGGGCAAAGCCGAGGTAGCTGTGCAAGTCGTTGGAGGTAAACTTGCCACCCACGAGCGTGAGGGCGTGGCGGTAGAAGCCGCTCTTGTAGTTGCGGTCTGTGCTGCTGAGCGGCTGGGGGATTTTATACCAATCAAAGGCGGGGGTGCCGTGATTGACGAGATCCTGGGTGGTGGGGTTGATGAAGGTGTCTCCCTGGAGGCTGCCGGTGTTTCTATACAAAGAGGCGTGAAGGGGGATGTGGAGGTCGGCATCCAGGAAGGTGCTGAAGGTGAATGCGGCACCGTCGGCAGCCTTGCCGGTCCAGTTGGCGGTGCCGGTCTTGCTGATGGTGACCTGGGCGTAGCCGCTGCCCTGAGGGTAGGAGACGTCGTCTGGAGCCGCGGTGGTCTCGATGATGGCATTGTAAATGGACTGCTGCGGGGTGGGAACTGGGCTGGCGGTGGTCCAAGGATTGCGTATGGCGGTGACGCGGGCATCGGCGCGCGGCTCGTCGGCCTGGTAGCTGGCGATGCTGTGGAGGCTGTCTTGGGTGGCGATGAGGCTGCCATCCTGGGCGTTGTAGGCGATGCCGACGGGGTGGTCGGTGCGGTTGACGGTGTCGAGCATTTCGCTGATGACGCCGCTGGTGCCGTTGGCGTTAAGCTGGACGAGCACGAGATCAGCCACAATGAGGGTGCCATCGCCGAGGGTGGTGATGCCGACAGGCTCGACAAACCGGGCATTGGCAAAGAGGCCTTCGTCAAAGCCTTCGACGCGGGGTGATCCGGCGTAGGTGGTGACGGCTCCTGTGAGGGTGACTTTGCGGATGACGCGGTTGAGGGAGTCGGCGACGAAGAGGGCCTTCAAAACGGGGTCGTAGGTGATGCCGCTCGGGGTATCAAACTGGGCGGCGATGCCCGAGCCATCTTTGTGGCCAGCGGCGTCGGCTTTGCCAGCAAGCGTGGTGACGACGCCTGTGGAGGTGATTTTGCGGATGAGATGATTGCCACGGTCGGCGACGATGAGATTGCCTGCGGGATCAAAGCAGAGAGCGCAGGGCTCGCTGAAGCGTGCGGTGGTGCCGGTGCCGTTGGCGATGCCGACCTGGCCTGCGGCTCCGGCAAAGGTGGTGACCACACCTGCGGGGGTGACTTTGCGGATGGTGGAGTTACCGGTGTCGGCGATGTAGAGATTGCCTGCGGGGTCGAGTGCGAGGCCTTCGGGGCCGTTGAAGCTGGCAGCGGCGCCGGTGCCATCGGCAGATCCGGCAGTGGGGTTGCCGACGAAGGTGGAGACATTGCCGGTGTCGGGATTGACGAAACGGATGACGTGGTTGCCGGTGTCGGCGACATAACCCGCACCATCATCAGGAAGGAGGGCGAGGCTGCGTGGGCTGCGGAAGCGTGCGTCCTGCATGGTGCCATTGATGAGGCCGGGCTCGGTGGGATCTCCGAGGTCGATCATGCCGGTGAGCATCTCGAAGCGAGGATCGGTGATGATTGAGGTGCAACGGAATATTGGACCAAAGAGTCCCTTAATTTAGGGTTTGGTTATGGGCTTGGGTTTCGAACTGGTTGGGGGTGAGGTATCCGAGAGCGG
>JAGKWZ010000391.1 GCA_021151605.1 Verrucomicrobiaceae bacterium | reverse complement strand
GCGCAAACTTGGCCGCGATTACCGCCTCACCGATGTGTTTGGCGAGGTTGTTCGGGAGATCATCGCGTGACACGCAGCGAGACAACTTAACCGGTGGCCTGTCAGTAGAACTTCTGAACAAAAATGGGCAGGCTCGATGAAAATCCTGCGTGTTTTGAATGAGCTCCAAAGCTGATACCCATCAATCGCGAGAGCAGAAAGATCTGGATTCTGTATACCGTTTATCAGCCTGAAAACTGTATACATTATGAAGAGCTCAACTTCCTCATCATCTCTAACCGAGTACGCCATCAGTCTGCTGCGTCGCCGCATCATTGACGGGCAAAGTGAGCCAGGATCGCTACTGGCCGAGGTGGCGATGGCGCGGGAACTAGGAGTGAGCCGGGTTCCGGTGCGTGAGGCATTGTTTGCGCTAGAGCGGGACGGGTTGGTGGAGTTCAGCGAGACCGGTCGCGCCTATGTGAAGGATCTTTCGCCGAAGGATTTTGAGGAGCTTTATTTGTTGCGAGTGACTTTGGAGTCCGTGGCAGCACGTCTGGCCGTGCCTGCGATCCAGCGGGATGCAACCGCATTACTGAAAAACATCGCCGCCACCCGCAAGGCAAAGACGCTGGGCGAGGTCACGAAGCTCGATCTGGAGTTTCATGAGTTGATCATGGAGATGAGCGGCAATGCCCGTCTTTTGAAGCTCTGGCGCTCCATTCGCGGCGAGCTCGAAATGTGGCTAGGGCGGCTGCAGCGCCAGCATCAGGGGCAAAAACTCGACACCCGCGAGCAAACGGCCTCCTCGCATGAAAAGCTGGTGGAGGCCTTTCGCTCTCAATCTCCCTCCGCCTGCGAGCGCCTGACTCGGGAGCATATCATCGCCTGGCGTGAATGGCTGCCGGTGCTGCCAGAATACAAGTGACGCCGAAATCATGAATAGCCTCGCTTCATCGGTTTTACTGCTCAGCGCCACAACAGCGATTGCCGAGGATCATGCTTTCTTTGAATCCATGGTTCGCCCGTTGCTCGTCAAGCACTGCTATGAGTGCCACAGCGGGGAAAAGACCAAGGGTGGGCTCGCTCTCGACACGAAGCAGGGCTGGCAAAAAGGCGGTGATTCCGGTCCTGTGATCACGCCTGGCAAACCGGACGACTCCCTGCTCATCCAAGCGGTGCGCAATCACGATGGGGACCTGGCGATGCCGCCCAAGAAAAAGGGCGGCAAGCTCCCAGAGGAGGACATCACGGCTTTGACCGAATGGGTGCGCCAAGGAGCGCCAGACCCGCGTGTCGCGGAGGCAAAGATCGCGGGCATGAAGGCGGATGAAGCGAAAACGTGGTGGGCGTTTCAGCCGCTGCCGAGGAAGGGCGCTTTTCAAGCGCCCAGGGCGGTTAAAAAGCGCCCCTCCTTGTCCATCGACTCCTTCATCGACGTGAAACTCGAGGAGGCGAAGCTCTCTCCCGCGCCACCCGCAGCCCCCCGCACGCTCATCCGTCGCATCACCTACGACCTCACTGGCCTGCCGCCGAGTGCAGAGGAGGTGGATGCGTTTGCAGCGGATCGCTCTCCAGATGCACTTTCAAAGGTTATCGAGCGCCTCCTTGCCTCGCCGCAATACGGGGTGCAGTGGGGCCGCCATTGGCTGGATGTCGTGCGCTATGCGGACACGGCGGGCGAGAACACCGACCGGCCGCTCATGCATGCGTGGCGATATCGGAACTGGGTGTTCGATGCCTTCAATTGTGACCTGCGCTACGACGACTTCGTGCGCATGCAGCTCGCGGGTGACATCCTTTTCGACAAAGCGGACACGAAGCAGCGCCGCGAGGGCATCATCGCCACCGGCTATCTCGCCATCGCAAGGCGGTTCGGGCACGACATTGAGAAGGACATGCACCTCACGCTTGAGGACGTGATCGACACGCTGGGAAAGAACTTTCTCGGCCTCACCACCGGCTGCGCGCGCTGCCACGATCACAAATACGACCCCATCACCGCCGCAGACTACTATGCACTCTACGGCATCTTCAGCAGCACGCGCTTCTCATTTCCGGGCTGCGAGCCGAAGGGCCAGCCGCGTGACATGGTGCCGCTCATCACTCAAACAGAGGTCGCAGCACTGATGAAGCCGTGGCAGGCAAAGAACGGACCCCTTGAAGCCGCGAAGAAGAAGGAGTTCGAAGCCGCCAAAGCAGCCGCAGAGGCCCTGACAAAGCTGGGCGGCACCCGCAGCAAAGTGCTGGCCGAATCAATAATTGCCGAGGGAGCCAGCGTGCCCTTTGAGCAGCGCATCAGCGTGCGTCGAGGCGAGGTGGTGCAGCTCGCCGTGTCTCCGAATGGCGGTCACGGCGCAGACAGCACGCTCATCGAGTGGTGCATCAACGAAAGCGGCAGCGCGAAACGCTCGTGGAGTGTGGCCGAGCTTGTGTCGGATCTGATGAAAGCCAATCCGTATCCATCCCGCGATGGCGCGGCGTGGTGTTTCCTTGAAACAACGACCACACCGCTGTTTCTCAGCGACCAACGTCACAGCATCAATGGCAACAGTGCCTTGAGGTCTTGGAGCTTCGGCAGCGAACCTTCGGTCTTCGTGAACTCGGCGGACCAGCAAGTGATGGTATGGACCACGCTCGCGGCGGAGTCGTTCTTTGTCCATCCAGGGCCGAAACGCCCGGTCGCCGTTGCCTGGATTAGTCCGCTGGATGGCGAGATCATCCTCACAGGTCGTGTGGCGGACGCGCATCCATCGGGTGGCGATGGCGTGGCCTTTGAACTCAAGCATATCGCAGCACCGGAGTATGGTTCCGCGCTTGCGAAGCTCGGTGAATCCATGAAGCCCATCGCTGTGCCAGAGCCGATGCCTGTGATCCCAGTCGCGTATGCGGTCGAGGATGCGAAGCCGCAAAATACCCGTCTCCAGCAGCGGGGCGATCCCGAAAAACTTGGCGAAGAAGTGCCGCGCCGCTGGCTATCCATCCTCGGCGGCGAAAAGATCCCCGCGGACGCAGGCAGTGGCCGCAAAGAACTCGGCGACTGGATCGCGAAGTCACCGCTGGCCGCCCGTGTGATGGTGAATCGCATTTGGGAATGGCATTTCGGCCAGGGGCTCGTGCGCTCATCGAACGACTTCGGTGCGCGTGGCGAAAAACCCAGCCATCCCGAGCTGCTCGACTGGCTCGCGGCAAAGTTCGTCGAAAGCGGCTTCAGCGTGAAAGCCATGCACCGCCTCATTTTGAGCAGCGCGGCCTATCAGCGCGCCAACGCCACGCCCTCCACTTCCGATCCCGACAACCGCCTGCTCGCGCACTTCCCCCGCCGCCGCGTTACCGCCGAGGAGATGCGTGACAGCCTGCTTGCCGCCTCCAGCCAGCTCGATCTCACCCCCGCCGAGGCGCATCCCTTTCCCGTCGAGACGACGTGGAAGTTCACGCAGCACAATCCCTTCAACGCCGTCTATGAGACGAACAAGCGCAGCGCCTACCTCATGGTGCAGCGCCAGCGGCGGCATCCCTTCCTCTCGCTCTTCGACGGTGCCGACCCCAATGCCACCACTGCTGCCCGACAGACCACCACCGTGCCCACGCAGGCGCTCTACTTCATCAACGATCCCTTCTTCCATGCCCAAGCCGCCGCTTTGGCAAACAAGCTCACCCAACTGCCCGATGACACCCAGCGCATCACCGAAGCCTGGCGCATCCTTTTCCAAAGAAAACCCACCGCCGCCGAAACGCAGCGCACCAAGGCATTCCTCGCCGCCTACCCCGCCGACAACTCCAGCAAATGGGCCGCGCAAGTGCGCGTGCTCATGGCGAGCAATGAGTTCCTGCATGTGGATTGAAATCAACGATGCTCATTTCACAAAGACTTTGAATCACCCCACTTCAACTCTCCTCTCGCGCCGTCACTTCCTGCGCCGCTCCATCGCGTTCACCGCGATGGCCCTGTCGTCTATTGCCACCGTCCCGGTGTGGGCAGCTAAGCTGAAGCCGATCAACGTCAAAGAATTTGGTGCCAAAGGCGACGGCGTGACCGATGACACAGCCGCAATTAACGCAGCGATTGTCGCGGCACAAAAACAGGGCGCGGGCGCTGTGGTCTCGCTACCTTCAGGCCGATATAAGACGGCGCTGGGAAAGGAAAAGTCCATTCGTATCACGGGTGCTGACGGGCTTGCGTTTCAAGGCGAAGGCGACACGATCATCGTATCGGGCGATCTGGATGAGCCGGTGTTCCGCATCGTTGACAGCAAAAGCGTAACCGTCAGGAAAATCTCCATTGATCATGACCCACTGGGCTACACGCAGGGAACGATCACGAGTGTGGACATCCCGAACATGACTTGCGAAGTCTCGATTGACCCCGGCTACCCCGCACCAAACGATCCGACGTTCAAAGGCTCGCAGGTGCATCCCTTCGTGTTCCCAGAGAATCATTATTATCAACTCGACCGACATTGGCCCAACCCGATTGAAATGGTAAAAACCGGTGAGCACACGTGGAGTTGGAAGCTGCAAGGGCCGCCCAATATCGACAACTGGTCCAATTACACGCGCATTATCGAGCAAAGAGACAAGCGGACACTGATCGTGCAGGCGAAAAACAGCGATTACCGCGCGGGCGACCGGGTGGAGCTCTGGGATTGGCAGCACAAAAAAATGCGGTCGAACGCCATCATCACGACAGCCACGCGCAACCCCGACGGAACGTTTGTCATTACTCTGGATCGGGATGTCGTGACCGAGCACGTCGGCGTGGGCATTGGCATGAACTTCAGCCGCGAGTCCATGACTGACGGCATAGACCGGCTCATCAACGTGGCGACGGTGGGGCAAGAAACCACCATCCGTGACAGCAAGTTTCAGGTCTTTCGCGCGAAGTGCCTCAATCTGAAAGCCACCCATTGCACGATTGAGCGCTGCACCTTCAGCAATAGCTTCCAGCCCGCGATTTCCGCCGCGCCCGAATGGTATTTCAAGGAAGGATCATCGATTCGCAACTTCACGGTGCGCGACTGCACGTTCACCGATAACAATCACCCCAACATTGTCATCGGTGCGTCACCGCTTTCGGGAGTTCCCGGCACCAAACCCATGGTGAGCGATGCGCCAGAAAACATCTCGCACGACAGCACGAACATCCTGATTGAAGGCAACTCGTTTTCCGGCTTCGGCACCACTCCGAGTGTCTTCGGGTGGAACTGGCCCGTCGGCGCGGCAATCACTATCACGAACGCGGCCGACGTTATGATTCGCGGTAACAAGTTCGGCCCGCTCGCTGAGAGTGCGCCCCAAGGCACGCCCAAAATCCTCGTTGAGAAATCCAGAGACGTGCAGGTCATGAACAACAAAGGTATTTCCGCCAAGGAAGCGGAAACGGTCATCAAGAAGCACCAAGCCAAATGATTGCGAACACACCGCTCCCTCGCCGCCAGTTCCTCCGCTCCGCAGCGGCGGGATCGCTCGTGTTTCCAGGTATCGTGCAGCGGCTGCTCGCTGATAGTACGGACCCGCTCTCGCCGAAGCTGCCGCATTTCCCGGCCAAGGCGAACAATGTGATCTTTCTCTTCATGACCGGTGGCGTCTCGCATGTGGACACCTTTGATCCGAAGCCGGAGCTGGTGAAAGGCGATGGCAAGGAGATCAAGGCCGACCATCCCGAGATCAAAGGCCGCCCGGGCTATGAGCGCATCTATTTGAAGCGGCCGCAGTGGGAGTTCGCGAAGCATGGGCAGTGCGGCACGGAGGTCAGCGGGCTGTTTCCGCACATGGCGACCTGCGTGGACGACATCGCGCTCATCCGCTCGATGCACACCTCGCACTCGAATCATTACAATGCCACGCTCGGCATGCACACGGGCTCTTTTGCACAGTCGCGGCCCAGCATCGGCTCATGGGCGACTTACGGCCTCGGCACGCTGAACCGCAATCTGCCCGGCTTTGTCGTCATCGCGCCGAAGCAGACCTATGCGGGCACGCAGGTCTTTGCGAGCGACTTCCTGCCCGGTGCCTACCAGGGCACGCTCGTGGTGCCCGGCGCGGAACCCATCTCCAACGTCGCTCCACGCGTGCCCACGAATCGCCAGCAGCTCGAACTCGCCGCCTTGCGCCAGGTGAACGAGGAGCACCTCGCCACGAGAGCACACGATCCGCTGCTCGCCGCACGCATGCAGACCTTCGAGACCGCCTTCGGCATGCAGATGGCCGTGCCGGATGCTTTTGATCTCAAACGGGAAACCGACACCACACTCGCCAGCTACGGCCTTCAGCGCGGCCAGACCACCGGCTTCGGCTGGCAATGCCTCGCGGCAAGACGACTCATCGAACGCGGCGTGCGCTTCGTGGAACTCATCGACACCGGCTCTTCCGGAAATTGGGACGCGCATGGCGACATGATGACGCATGTGCCGCTCGCAAAAAACGTCGATCAACCCATCGCCGCACTGCTCAAGGACCTCAAACAACGCGGAATGATGGACGACACCCTCGTCGTGTGGACCACCGAGTTTGGCCGCACGCCCTTCAACAACACCGCCGAGGCCAAAGGCCGCGAACATCATCCTTGGGCCTTCAGTTCCTGGCTCGCTGGTGCCGGTGTGAAGCCCGGCATCGTCCACGGCAGCACCGATGAGATCGGCCTCCGCGCCGCCGTGAATCCCGTCCACGTCCGCGACTTCCACGCCACCATTCTGCACCTCATGGGCTTCGATCACGAGAAGCTGACCTACCGCCATGCCGGCCTCGATTTCCGGCTCACGGGCGTGGAGGAATCTCACGTCGTGAAGGAGGTGCTAGCGTGAAACTGCGTGCGCCTTCTTCTGGTTCTCTCATACGCTGGGGTCTCAGGCCATGTCTGTGTGTCGTCTCTCTTTGCTTCGCATCGTTCCTTCATGCTGCTGAAGCACGCGACACCATGCCGGACACCTGGGCCGCCACAGATGCACTTGGACGCTCCTTGCCGTTGGACGCGGAGGTTGGGATACCGAAGCCGGACCGCACGGTCGGCATCTTTTACTTCAACTGGCAGGCCGCGTTCGGAAACCAACAGGTCCATGACATTGCAAAGATCCTGAAGGCGAATCCTGCAGCGCCAGCTTGGGGACCGGTGCAGGCGCCGCATTACTGGAGCGAGCCGCGCTTTGGCTACTATCGTCCTGCTTGGGTGATCCGCAAGCATGTGCAGATGCTCAGTGATGCGGGTGTGGATGTGCTCATCCTCGATGTCACAAACGCCATCACCTATGACTCCGAGCGCGAGGCGCTCTGCGCCGTGCTGGAGCAGATGCGGACTGAAGGGCATCGGGTGCCGAAGATCGCCCTGTTTCCTTATTCGAATCATCTTCCGGTCGTTCAGCACCTGTGGGAGACGTTTTACAAGCCGGGCCGACATCGCGATCTGTGGTTCCACTGGAAGGGCAAACCGCTGCTGCTCACGCCCACTGAAGGGCTGAGCGAAGAAGTGAAAGCCTTCTTCACGATCCGCACCTCATGGGCATGGACGCGGGGACATGCTTGGTTTGGCGATGGCAAAGACAAGTGGCCGTGGCTGGACTTCGCTCCGCAAGTGCCCGGCTGGCATGAGGCACCGAACAAGGCCGAATGTGTGCCCGTCGGTGTGAGCCAGCACATCACCAGCAACATCGGCCGCAGCTTTCATGGCAGCCGTCAGCCTGCGCCAGCAGAGTGTCGTCCTGGCGATGGCCTCTACTTTGACGAGCAGTGGCATCATGCCTTGCCGCATCAGCCGGAGTTTATCTTCGTCACCGGCTGGAATGAATGGGTGGCACAGCGCTTCCTTTCCGATGGCAGCATGACCTTCCAAGGTCGAGTGCTGCCTGCGGGCGAGACTTTCTTTGTCGATCTCTATGACCCGGAGTTCAGCCGCGACATCGAGCCGATGCGCGGCGGTTATGGCGACAACTACTACTGGCAGATGATTGCCAGCATCCGCCGCTACAAAGGTGCGCGTGCCCAGACTGCGGCATCGCCAGCGAAGACCATCACCATCCCCGGTGACTTCGCACAATGGGCCGATATGAAGCCCGCTTTCCTCGATGATTTGCACGACACGACGCACCGCGATCACGACGGGGTTCCCGGTGCGGTTCGCTACACGAACAAGACCGGTCGCAACGATCTCGACACCGCGCACATCGCCCACGATGCCACGCATCTCTATTTCCACATCACGACATGCGAGACGCTGACACCTGCCACAGATGCCGACTGGATGGTCCTGCTTCTCGACACCGATCAAAACGCCAAGACAGGCCACCTCGGCTACGACTTCCGCCTCAATCAAACCCGCAGTGCGCCGGA
>JAGKWZ010000390.1 GCA_021151605.1 Verrucomicrobiaceae bacterium | reverse complement strand
GGGACTCGCAGGCACCTTCTTCAAGCCGCTCGCGCTTTCCTATATCCTAGCCATCACCGCCTCGCTCGCCGTGGCGCTCACGCTCACGCCCGCGCTGAGCTTGATGCTGCTCAAGGTGAAGCCGGGCGCTCATCGGGACGCGCTGCTCTCACGCGGCATGAAGGCCATCTATCGCGGCATTCTTCCCGTGTTCGCCCGCAGCCCCTGGCTTGCCATTTTGGTGCTCGTCGCCGCCTTCACCGGCACCGGTTGGGTTTGGCACACACAGCTCAAAGAGGAGTTCCTGCCCAACTTCAAGGAGCGTGACTTCCTGATGCACTGGTTGGAGAAGCCGAACACCAGCGTCGAGGCCAGCAAGCGCATCACCATCGCCGCTGCCACCGATCTCATGAAAGTGCCCGGCGTGCGCAATCAAGGCGCGCACATCGGCCGTGCCGAGGTGGCGGATGAAGTCGTCGGCCCTGATTTCACTGAGCTATGGATCAGCCTGGATCCCGCTGCGCCCTACGACGAGACGATTCACAAGGTTCAGACCGTCGTCGATGGCTACCCCGGCCTCACTCGCGACCTGCTGACCTTCCTGCGCGAGCGCATCAAGGAAGTGCTCACCGGAGCCAGCGCCAGCGTCGTCGTGCGCATCTTCGGCCCGGAACTTGATCAACTCCGCGCCCACGCCGCCGAAGTCGGTGAAGCACTCAAGGACGTGCCCGGCGTCAGCGCCTTGAAAGTCGAGCCGCAGGTGCTCGTCCCGCAGATCACCGTCAAACTCCGGCCTGATAACGCCGCGCTGCACGGGCTCACCGCCGGGCAGGTTCGCCAGGCCGTCACCACGCTCGTCAGCGGGCGAAAAGTCGGCGAAGTCTATCAAGAACAGCGTGTCCACGATGTCACCGTCTGGAGCGTGCCCAGCGTGCGGGCCGACTACACCACGCTACGCGAGCTTTTGATCGAAACACCCGCTGGCGGCCATGTGCGCCTCGCCGATGTGGCTGATCTCGCCATCGTGCCCACGCCCAACGCCATTAAACGTGAAGGTGCCTCCCGTCGCATCGACGTCACCTGCAACGTCACCGGTCGTGCCCTTGGCGATGTCGCCCGCGAGATCGAGCAGCGCATCAGCAAGCTCACCTTCGCTCGCGGCTACCATCCCGAAATCCTCGGCGAATGGGCCGAACGCCAGTCCGCGCAGAGCCGTCTCCTGTGGCTCTCGCTTGCCAGTCTTGCTGGTATCCTTGCTCTGCTGCTCGCCGATTTCCAAAGCCTGCGCCTCACCCTGCTCATCGCGCTCACCTTGCCCTTCGCCCTCATCGGCGGCGTCATGGCTGCATGGCTCAGCGGAGGTGTGCTATCGCTCGGTTCCCTTGTCGGCTTTGTCACCGTCCTCGGCATCGCCGCGCGCAATGGCATCCTCCTCGTCAGCCATTACCGCCATCTGCAAACCGAGGAAAACCAATCCTTCGGCCTCGATCTCATCCTGCGCGGCAGCGAGGAGCGCCTCATCCCCATCCTCATGACCGCCGCCACAGCCGCGCTCGCTCTGCTGCCCCTCGTCCTCAAAGGCGATGTCCCCGGCAACGAAATCGAACGCCCCATGGCCCTCGTCATCTTGGGCGGACTGGCGACGAGCACACTGCTGAACTTGTTTTTGCTGCCTGCGCTCTATGCACGGTTTGGTCGTCAACAAAGTACACCGATCTAGTGAAGGCCATGAGTTCACGCACTGCAGGCCCTGCCGAGCTGATCTCTTCTGGCGATCACCTCCCCATCGCCACGTTCATGTAAATGCGGCGATGGGGATGGTCTGGAAGGTGCGGGCTACTTGGACGGTTCTGGGGTGGGAGTGGGGGCATCACTAGGATCGGCGGGGCTATCTCCACCATTGCCGCCGCCGATTCGGCTGGCGTTCTTCCAGGCGGCGAGGATCTCGGGTTGGCGGCGGTAGAGGTTCCGCACGGCGACGTTCAAGGGGCCGACGAGATCCTTGCCGAAGACGACGAGTTCCCGCGCACTGGCCGTGTCCGAAATGCCGCTGAGGCGGTCCTTGGCCTGCACGGCGCCTGCGCCATCAAAGTGGCCGACGGCGGATTTTGAGGTCCTCACGCAGCTCGTCGATGGTGACAGCCTTTTCCTCGGTGGCTCCGCTGGCCTCAGGACCGAGCCTGACTTTGGCGAAGGGCGCGAGCCGGGTGACGATTTTGGGCAACTGCTCCGCTGCAATGGCGGCGGGGGATTCTTTCACAAAGGCGGGCTTGTAGAGTTCGTTGAAGGCTTTGACGCGAAGGAAACTCTGGTAGGCGAGGTATTCTGGAGTGTTCATGGCGGGTAAGGTTGGATGGAGGATGGATTATTGGGTGGGTTGTGATGACGTTGAGGGGTTCACGGAAGAGTCGTAGAGTTCACCGAGGGCGGAATGTCTTGGACGTGGGATTAGCTGCGATTCGGTGCATGATAAGGTCGGTGCTGGTGCATGGCGTGCTCTGAGATGGTGCATGGCGTGCTCTGAGATGGTGCATGGCGTGCTCTGAGATGGTGCATGGTGAAATCTGAGGCGGTGCATGGTGTGCTCTGACTTGGTGCATGGTGAGGTCTGCACTGGTGCATAGTGTACTCTGAGCCAGTGCATGGGTGCTCTAACCTGGTGCAGGGCGAGGTCTGACTTGGTGCAGGGTGTGCTCTGAGATGGTGCAGGCAGTGCTCTTAGGCGGTAGGCGGCAGGGAGGTGCCAAGCCGTCTTGATGGCCGGTGGATTAGGCTCTGGTTCGCAGGAGCAGATCGCAGTCATGGAAGAAATCCGGTAGAGGAAGGCGGCAGCACGAATTTCCCCTAATTTACCAGATTTCTTCAGCGAAAGGCGAGAACGAATTTTAACCCGAACTCCGCGCTTCGAGGTGCTTCAGTCATCGTGATGCTTGGAGTGACGGGGCTTTTCGATCCGCTAAGGCTGTATCAAAAAGATCCTGCCCCGAGGAGCGGGAAGACCCGTGGCCCAATGATCGTGGCGAATGGGGTATCTCCAATCGCGGAGTTCGGGTTTAAAGCTTAAAACACGCTGTCGAGGCCCCAGGCGACGAGGAGCCCAGTGACGCCGACGAGGGTCTCGGTGACGGTCCAGGTGCGGAGGGTCTGGGCGACGGTCATGCCGAGGGTTTCCTTCACGATCCAGAAGCCGGCGTCATTGAGATGAGAGAGGAAGAGGGAGCCACAGCCGATGCCGACGACGACGAGTTCGGGGTTCACATCTGGGTTTCCAAGCACGACGGGGGCGACGAGGCCGCTGGCGGTGGTGATGGCGACGGTGGCGGAGCCGGTGGCGACGCGGACGAGGGCGGCGCAAAGCCAGCCAAAGATCATGGGCGGCAGGTGGGCGGCCGTGGCCATGGCACCGATGGCGGTGGCGGCACCGCTGGCTTCGAGGACGCCTTTGAATCCGCCGCCACCGCCGACGACGAGCAGGGTCATGCCGACAGCGGCGATGGCTTTTTCTCCCATCTTCAGGGACTCGCTGCGGCTGAAGCGGAAGGCGCTGCCGGCGAAGATGACGGAGATGCCGAGAGCCAACGTGGGATTGCCAATGACGGAGGTGATCTGGCGGACGGGGTGGATTTTGTCCTCAAAGATCAGCTCGGCGAGAGTCTGGGTGAGGAGGAGCAAAATGGGCACGGTGAGCACGGCGACGGTGATGCCGAGGGAGGGCTTTGGCCGGGCGGCGATGGCAGGATCGACGGGCGGCGGCTCGGGGGCATCGACCTTAACCCGGCTCATGGCCCAGTGGGCAAAGATGGGGCCGGAGATGGCGGCCACCGGCACGGCGGCGAGCAGGCCCCAGAGGATGACTTTACCGAGGTCGGCATGGAGGGCCTGGAGGGCGACGACGGGGCCGGGATGCGGGGGCATGACGCCGTGCATGATGCTCAGCACGGCGAGCAGTGGGATGGCGAGCTTCAGGAAGGGCTCCTTCGTCTCGCGGGCGAGGGTGAGGAGGATGGGGACGAGCATGACGAGCCCGACGGCGAACCATGTGGTGAGGCCGATGAGCAGTCCGAGGACCATGAGGCACCAGTGGACGCGCTTGGGGCCAAAGAGGCCGATGAGCGCCTTGGCGAGCACCTCTGCGCCCCCCGAGGCAGCGAGCAATCCGCCAAGGATGGTGCCGAGCCCTAGGATGCCGGCGATGCCGCCGAGGGTGCCGCCCATGCCTTTTTCAAAGGCGGTCATCATGGCCACGGGGTCCATGCCGGAGCCGAGCCCCATGACCATGGCAGCGAGCAGGAGGGCGAGGAAGGCATTCATGCGCACCCAGGCGATGAGGGCGATGAGCACGGCCACGGAGGCGACGGAAAGGATCAGCAGGTTGGTTTGTTCGGGAGTCACAAGATGAGGAAAGCCAGAAAGCGGTGGATGGGTCAAGAAGGGAATGTGGTAGAACGAGTTTCCAACTCGTACACTTGTGCCCCGAGTTTGAAACTCGGCGGATAGCTGGGATAGCGGTGGACGAGAAAGGTAATGCGGGCGTCCTCAGTGTTCATGAGCCCCTTACCCCGTGTTAGGTCGGCGATAAAGCGGCTGACAAAGCTTACGAACTGTGAATGATCTACAATGTTCGCCCAAGAAACCGAGTACTGTTCCCGAATCCGCTATCATGCCAGCCCACTTCCTGAACGCAGACCTCGATGTTTTTAGTGATCGAGATTTAAAGCCACTGATTGATGAAATTGGTGAGAGAGCCTTCCTGCTCCACAGTGGCCCCTACACAGATGACCTCCCATTCATGGCCCGCTACGAGATCGACAGCGATTGCGAGCCAAAGAAACCTGAAACACTCATTTTGGCGTTCTGCGATCTCATCGAAAGTCTTTCGCCCAGCAGTCGGTCGTTATGGGACTCATCCCGTGAGCGGGTGATTGATCTCGGATATGAGGTCTCATCTAGTCGGGATCGCACGGCAGACCGCATCACCGCCGACACGCTCAGAAGAATGTCGGCTTTGCAGATTCATTTGGCGTGGACATTCTATCCACCAGACCAAGACAGCCAGAACCCGACCGTATGAACAACCTAGGGGCAGACAAAACGGATCCTGGCAACGGCTCGAAAGGCTTCTGTCGTGTCATCGACGACTCCCGCTCGCTATCGCCAGATCCGAAGCATTCCCAGGTGCCCCCAACAAAGCGTGAACCTCACGCCATCAGCTCTTTTGAGGCCTGAAGCCAAGAGTCAATCCCGTGTCACGACGCGATCCAGATTCATGAGCACGCCTGCGGTGGTGGTGTAGGCGGCGAGTTCGGCGGGGTCGAGCTTGGGATCAGGCTTCGAGGCTCCCTGCGTGATGGCTTTCTGCGCATCTTCGGGATGGGCGGCGAACCACTGGCGGCGTTCGTTCAGGCCTTTGGCGAGCAGTTTCACGGTGTCGGCATCGGCTACGCGGGCGGTGGCGCGCTGGTAGCCGTAGGCGATGCGTTGCTCGGGGGTGCTGCCGTTCTTCATCATGAGCTCGCCGAGGCCGCGCTGGGCTTCAACAAAGGTCACTTCGTTCAGCATGGCGAGCGCTTGCAGCGGGGTGTTCGTGCGGCTGCGCTTCACGGTGCAAATTTCACGCGTGGGGGCATCGAAGAGCAGCATCGTCGGAGGTGCGGCGGTGCGCTTCCAGATGGTGTAGAGGCTGCGGCGGTAGAGGCCTTCGCCGGTGTCGGCCTTGTAGCCGCGGAGGTCGCCGTATTTGCTGGTCTCGTCCCACACGCCCTCGGGCATGTAGGGGCGCACGCTGGGGCCGCCGATCTTTGGCGCGAGCAGTCCGCCGATGGCGAGCGCCTGATCGCGGACGACTTCGCCACTCAGGCGGAAGCGCGGGCCACGGGCGAGCAGGCGGTTTTCGGGATCGCGCTCCAGCAGGGCAGGGGTGACTTTGCTGCTCTGGCGGTAGGCTTTGGACATGACCATGAGCTTGAGCATGTGTTTCATGTCCCAGCCGCTCTTCATGAACTCGGCGGCAAGCCAGTCGAGCAGCTCGGGGTGCACGGGATACTCGGCCTGGAAGCCGAAGTTCTCGGTGGTCTTGCAGAGACCGACGCCGAAGAGGCGCTCCCATTGGCGATTCACCCAAACTCGGGCCGTGAGGGGATTTTCCGCACTGGCCAGCCATTTGGCTAGGCCGAGACGGTTCATCGGCGCGTCCTTTGGCATGGGGTGCAGCCAGGAGGGGACGGCCATGGTGACTTTGCCGGCGGGTTTGTCATATTCACCCCGGGTGAGGATGAAGGCATCGCGGGTGGTTTTGGCCTCCTTCATGACCATGGTGGTGGGCAGGCTGTTTTCAAAAGTCTCCAGCGCCTTCTTTTTCGTGGCGACGAGGTCGGCGGCCTGCTTCACGGGGCTGTTCACGGTGGCGAGGTAGTAGGCTTCGAGTTCCTTCTTCTGCGCAGGCGTGCGTTTGTCGGCAGCAGTGGCGAAGATGGCTTTGATCTTCGTGAGGTCTGCATTGCCATCGAGCTTCACGCTGGCGGCTGGCAAAGCGGTGCTGGAAACGCGGAAGCGGCCGATGTTATGCCCGCCGATGGCTTCGTGGCGGAGGCGGAGCAGGACCTGTGCGCCTTCCGTGTAGCTCACCGCCCGCTCCAGCAGGAACATGGCGCGGCGGTTTTCCTTCCGCGTGGGGCCGTCGATGGCCCAGCCTTTGCCGCGTTTGCGTTTATCGATCAGGCTGGTGATCTCGTAGCCTTTTTGGCTGAAGTTCGTAAAGGTAGATGTCCATCGTGGGATTCGGGCCGCTGGCGAGGTAGCTGGCATCGGGCTGGCGGGTGAGTTTGGCCCCTTGTTCCTTGAGCTTTGAGACGACCTGCGTGGGCTCCAGCAAGGTCCAGGCGGACTTCAGCTCGCTCAGTTTGTCGGCGGCGTTCTTTTCCCATTCGGCGAGTAGGGCTGGCAGGCCTTTCCGAGATTCAGCGGCGGCTTTTTCAGCGGCAGCGACCTCCGCTTTCATCGTGGCGATCTGCTTTTCCTGCTCGGCCGAGGTGACGTTCATGATGGGCAGGGAATTGCCGCCGCTGCGGTTCGAGCTTCCCTGGATCGTGCCGCTCTCTTCCACGTTGTTGAAGAAGGCGAAGAAGGAATAAAAATCCTTCTGCGTGATCGGGTCATACTTGTGATCATGACAGCGGGCGCAGTTCATGGTCAGGCCGAGCCAGGTGAAGCTCGTCGTCTCCACGCGGTCGATGATGTTCTCGATGCGCCACTCCTCGGCGATGATGCCACCTTCGCCATTGATGCGGTGGTTGCGGTTGAAGCCGGTGGCGATGAACTGCGGCTGCGTGGCATTCGGCAAAAGGTCCCCCGCGATCTGCTCGATGGTGAACTGGTCAAAGGGCTGGTTGCGGTTGAAGGCCTGGATCACCCAATCCCGCCAAGGCCACATGCTGCGGGAGCTGTCCGTCTGGAAGCCGTGACTGTCCGCAAAGCGGGCGAAGTCGAGCCACTCGCGCGCCATGTTTTCGCCATAGGCGGGGGAGCTGAGAAGCTTGTCCACGACTGCCTCGTAGTCCTTCTCCGCGTCTCCCCCTCTCCGCGTCTCCGCGTCTGGCACCGGCGGCAGTCCAGTGAGGTCCAGCGTGACTCGGCGGATCAGAGTGGCGGCATCGGCTTCAGGAGAGAAAGCCAGGCCTTCCTTCTTCAGGCGGGTTTCCAGCAGTTCGTCGATGCTTTTCGCCTTTTGCGGAGCCACCGGCTCAAAGGCCCAGTGGCCCTGATACTCCGCCCCTTCGGCGATCCATTGTTTCAAGAC
>JAGKWZ010000389.1 GCA_021151605.1 Verrucomicrobiaceae bacterium | reverse complement strand
TGATTCACCCGCTTTTCCCGCTTTTTCTCCGGAAATGATACCTATCCTGCACGTCCGAAACGCGATCCTGCACGTCCGAAACGCGACCCTCCACGTCCGAAACGCGATCCTCCACGACAAGGATACCCATCATTTGTCGAGGGAAGGGCATCCTCCACGACAAGGATACCCATCATTTGTCGAGGGAAGGGCATCCTCCACGACAAGGATACCCATCATTTGTCGAGAGAAGGGCATCCTCCACGACAGGGATACCCATCATTTGTCGAGGGGAAGGCCATCCTCCACGGCAAGGATACCCATCCTCCACGTCCGAAACGCGATCCTCTACGTCATGGATACCCATCATTCGTCGAGGGAAGGCCATCCTTCACGGCAAGGACTGCCCTCATGGAAGCCCAAATCTCAATGCATCCACTCTGAAAAGCGCCGACTTCAGACCTCCAGGCATTTCATTTGGGGAAAGGTGAGCCCGCCGCTGGGACCACCGCCCCCCTCAGAGATCATCCAGCGGACTGGTGATCTCCCCGCGCATCGCTTTGGCCAGTGCCGTGTAGATCTCCGACGTCCGTACATCCACATGGTCGAGCGGCCTAACCTGGGGCGGATTTGTGCCGCAACCCACCCCAACTCGTATGAATCAGCTCCGCGTCCTTCTCGGTTTTACTTCTTCATCCGACACCTCCGTGCTCGAAAGAGCCCAGGCGGTGCATGACCACCTCTATACCAGCCCGCTTTGGGCTGTCCCACCGAATCCCGCCATCCCTGTCACCGCTGCTGCGCTGGACACCGCCATGGGTGCTTTCAGCATTGCCATGGCCGCCGCAGATCTGGGCGGCCCGGCAGATACGGCGGACAAAAATGGCAAGCGGGATGTCCTCGTCACCCTGCTGCGCCAGCTCGCCGGTTATGTGCAGGAAAATCACGGCAATGACCTGGCCAAACTGCTGGCCAGCGGTTTCGAGGCCGTGAGCACGAACCGCGCCTCCGTCCCCCTGGAGACACCGACGATCAAAGACATCATCAACGGCATGAGCTGCCAGCTCATTCTCCGCGTCAGCCGCATCGACAATGCCAAAGCCTATGAAGTGCGCTACGCCCTCATCGGCCCGAACGGCGCTCCCGGCCCCTGGCAGTCAGGCGGTCTGCACACCAGCTCCCGCTCCATGCCCATCGGCGGCCTCACCCCCGGCGGCAACTACCAGTTCCAAGTCCGCGCCGTCGGCGGCAGCACCGGCTACAGCGACTGGAGCAACCCAGTGAGCCACATGAGCATGTAGCCACAAGCGCTGTCCTAATTCGACCCGGAGAGTGGAGACGCGGAGACATCAGATCCCGCCCCACCTCCGGGTCGATTCACCGCCAGTTTCAGCTGCTGCCCACCGCCATCCCGCCCATTGAAGGCAGCAGCAGCTTTGAAGAGAACTCACATCGCAAAAGGCCTGACGATAGCACGTTGACCGGTGCCGATTGGGGCAGGGGACAGCATGACAAAAATATTGCAGATCGAATGACTCCAAGATTTTGTCATGCAGTTGCGCCCAGCCCCCGTTCTCCCCTGTACCTCCACTGCAATGAACTATAACATCGATTTTGCCGTCAGTTACACTGGGAAGGATGGTTTCACGGGGGATGCTCGGATTACTTCACCAGAGCTGTTCCAACTACTCCGCATTCGTTATCCAGATAACTCGATAAATCCAAAATGGTTTATACTGCGAACACGATTTGATGATGCCAAAGATTCCAACTTGTTTAAAACTATCGAAATGGATGGCGGCAAGTCTCCCGTAGCTGACTTGGAATTCGCATGCGATCATCCAGATAAATATTACCCTGTGAAGGTCGAACGAATCGCGACCGCAGAAGAATTGAATCAAAGCCCATGGCTGATGTTACTGCCCGGTGATCGCGAACTGTCTGGCCGCGGCACCATTGAGTCCGACGGCACTTATGTGGTCCCAAAAGCAATCAAGACAAAAGAAGCTGTTTATGGATCCAATGGCCCTGCCCCGTGGATGCATCTCTTTTCACCAACACTAAAAGATCAGCTGATTCAAAGTGGGCTAAGAATCGAGTTCCGTCCCGTAAAGCAGGAGAATGGAAAGCCGTCAGGCCTATGGCAGTTGCAAACTTTATTAGAGATGCCGCCTTTGGCGATGACTCTACTCAATAGTCGCTACCAGCCGTTTGATGGTGATCAATCGAAAGGCTGCATGATCTCTGAGGGGTCTTATTATCCATGGGTGCTGAAATATCGGCAAAGCGATGTCGAGAAGCTTGCAGACTTCGATGTCGCTTTCACGAAAGAGCGGTTCGGGTTCCCGCACCAAGCTCATCCCAAGATACTTATTTCCCAGCGCTTCCGCCAAGTGGCGGAGAAGCTCGCGCCCGGTCAGTTCAACTATGGTCTTGTCGCCGTGGGAGAAGGCGAGGAATTGCAGACGCGCTACACGATTCCCGAGCTAGCCCCGCCACGGGATGCCGTGTAAGTGTGCCATGAAAGCGGCGCTGGCAAAATCACCGTCAGTTTCACCTACCGTCCACCGCTATCCCGCCCATTGAAGGCAGCAGCAGCTTTGAAGAGGACTCCCATCGCAAAGCGCCTGACGATGGCACGTTGACCGGTGCCGATTGGGGCAGGGGACAGCATGACAAAAACATTGCAGATCGAATGACTCCAAGATTTTGTCATCCAGTTGCACCCTCACCCCGTTCTCTGCGACGAATGGAAGTAGGATGCGAATCTGAAACACTCTTTTTTGCAACAGGTAGAGACAAACCCAATGAATTGGAACTTTGGCATATTTTATTCGGACAACAAAGAAGATGTATTGAGCGAGATCGCTTCAAGGAATGCCGTGTTTTGTGACCGCCGCCTATTCGCCACCCTCTACAGCCTTCTTCATCCATTCCTCAAGCTTTCGTATTGCAGTGACAAACTTCATTACGTCACGATAGACGAATCGGCACCGGAACTACGACAGGCCCTCGATTTGCTTGCTGGGGCGGGTTTTAAGCCAGTGTTTCAGGCAATGGTGTCTCCAGAACAGCGTGGCAGGTTCTTCCCTGTGAGACGCGATTATCCTGCCTTCCCGCTAGATAGCTCGAATTGGCTGGTGCTGATGGATGCTGGAAGTGACGGAGGGGAGGTGTTGTCTCTTTGTGGCGGCCAGCTCGTGGCCCGGGCAGAGAAAGAGAAGCTGCGAAAGAAAGGGCATTGTCTAAACCTCTTATGGTGTGAATTTGCCGTGACCGAAGATTTCAAGAAGGCATTTGAAGACGCAGGCCTGGTGGGCGCGGTTTTCCGTCCGCTCATTTACGATCCCCCAGCTCCCAAGTGCCCGCGCAAGTATTGGATGGACAGCGAACATGTTGCGCCATGGAGCATGGACAGCCGTCGGATCACTTGGACCACTGGAAAGGACATGGCAGGGGTCGAGATTGGCCACACCAATGAGCCGTTGATGTCTCTTCGAGACGGAGACGTTCTCCAGGATTCTGCTGGACGCTTTGGCGCAGGAACGACTTATCGAAAAGAGGATTTGGCTTCGTTTGAAGGAGTGGACTGCATGCGTCAGGCCGAGTGGTTCAGGGTGCGCAATGGCGTCTGGCGATCCTACCATCTGGTCAGTCAACGTTTTCGGACATGGGCGAAGAAGTTTGGATGCCGGTTTATGATGAATGGTGTGAAGCTAGTGGATTGACTCAGTAAAACGTGCCGGGGAGAGCGCCAACAAGGTGCTCACCGACGGCCCGGCCTTCGTGGTGCATCTCAAGGACGGGAACTGTTTGTCTGCGGACAAGCAGCCTGGCAAATCGTGCTTCTCGCTTTCCTCTGAAATCGGAGAGTGCCGCTCATGGCGGTTATGATCACGCTTCAGCGGTAGCCCATCCAGGCGGGTGCACTGGCGCGGTCATGCGCTGTTTGTCCCAGTTGGCGGTCCATCATCTTCTGCTGGGTATCCAAAGACCAGGTGGGATCTGTGGCGGCCCCGGCCAGCGGGAGCGCCATGCAACCGGTGATCAGGGCCATGGTGACGGCTAAACAGACGCAGAAAAGAAGACGAGGCCAATTCATGCGGCCCAGGTTCTGAAATCTGCCGCCCATGTCAATCGCCAGCCAGGAACTTCAAACTTTACATCCGGGTTTGTAAACTGCTGATTCCAAGTAAGTCCCGGCTACATAACGTGGACGTCAAGGAACTCCAAGGTTAGCGTGTCTTCGCTTATCTTCTTGATGTGAAACCGTGCAGTTAAATCGCTCGGTTCTCCGTCTAACGGAATATCATTGTAATGCACCATGCCAGCATACTCCTTCGGATTTAGTCCGTACAAATTCTCGCGGTCAATTTTGATGGCTTTGCGAATGAATTTCTCGCTGAGTGGCTGTTCGAACAAGGAGGTGACCTTGTGATATTCTCCGCAGTCGTAGTCGATTCGAGCACATCCATAATTTGCAATCCAGTCTTCGAGGTTTGAAGGCGTCCATTCGAATCCAAAAGACTCCGAGGTATGAAGGAACATGCCCAGTGCTTCGCCATACTTCTCTTGTGAGAGAAGTTCGGACCACGCAACTACAGCGTCACGAAGCTCATCATCTGTACAGTCAAACTTAAAGGTATTCATGCCTGATAATCGAAGTTTACATCCGGTTCGTGATCTCAATTTCACGGTGAAATTTCCTCACTTCCCCTTCTCCAGCCGCTTCCTCCACCTCGGCAGCTCCTTGCCGAGGAGTTCGGCGGGGCGGGTGCTGAAGAAGTCGTAGGCGACTTTGTTTTTGGCGGCCATTTCTTGGAAGGTGTGGTACACGATGCCGTC
>JAGKWZ010000067.1 GCA_021151605.1 Verrucomicrobiaceae bacterium | reverse complement strand
GGCACGCACTTTGACCGACAAGGAGAACCCGAAGCTCATCGAAGGCCGTCATCAGGGCTTCATGCCGCGCATCGTCAGCGAGGACGATGGAAAGACCTGGCGCGAGCTTCCGCCCATCGGCGGACGCATCGCCAAGGACGATCCGTTTCGCTGCATCATGACCTTCTCCAGCATCGTGCGGCTGAAGGACGGCTCGTCACTCGGTCTCTTCCATCGCGGCAGCGGCATCGGCGAAGAAGGGACGCTGCAAGTTCTGCAATCCATCACTCGCGACGGCGGCTTCACTTGGTCGCCACCCATCGTCGTCTGCGATGGCACCAAGCTCGATGCCAAGCATCCCTGCGAGCCGTATGTCTTCCGCTCTCCCGATGGCAATGAACTCTGCTGCCTCATGCGCGAAAACCGCCGCAGCGGCACCAGCCTCGTCATGTTCAGCCGCGATGAAGGCAAGACATGGTCACAGGCCGTGGACGCTCCGTGGGGCCTCACCGGTGATCGTCATCACGGCATCACCTTGCCTGATGGGCGCATGGTGATTGTCTTCCGCAACGCCTCGCCGAAGTCGCAGGACAAGGGCGGCTTCATCGCGTGGGTCGGCACCTACGATGACATCAAGCAAGGCAAGCCCGGCCAGTATCGCGTGAGCCTGCTCAAGACCTTCAAAGACGGCTTCTACCCCGGCATCCATTTGCTCCCCGACAGCACCATCGTCGCTACAACGTATGCGAACTATCGCAAAGACGACATCGGCTGCTCCATCGTCAGCATTCGCTTCAAAATGAGCGAGGTGGATGCGCTGGCAGCGAAAACAACGTCAGGAATCAAACCATGAAAGCCACCCTCACCCTCCTCGGCGCCCTGCTGCTCGCACCGCTGGCCACACTACAGGCTGCTGGTGGAGATCGTCGTCTCGAACCGTTCGAGCCTGCGAATGGCGAGAAGCTCATCAACTACCATCCGCATTTCCAATGGCGCGGGCCGGAGATGACGCTGGATGATCAGCCTGAGTGTGAGATTCAGATCGCGACGGAGCCGGAGTTCAAAAAGTTGCTCGCCACGGATGTGATCGGTGGCGGGATGAACCGCTTTTACTCGATGGTCAGCCTCACGGAGCCGCGGGAGTATTTCTGGCGGGTGCGCATTCAGAAGCCGGAGATCGGGCCTTGGTCGGAGACGTTCAAGTTCACCGTCGTCGCGCCGGAGAAGCAGTTCACCATCGCGAAGGGCAGCGACAGCGCCGCTGTGCTGGCCACGCTGCGAAAGGCCGCCGCCACATCGAAGTCTGGGCACACGGTCGAGGTCGTTTTTGAAAAGGGAGACTACTCCATCGGCCCGGTGAAGGATCGTTTTGACTTCCGCATCCATGATGTTCCTGGTTTTCGGATTGAGGGGAATGATTCATCGATCACGCTGGTGGGCGATTCGTTCTTCGCGGAGGTGACCGGTAGCCGGAACGTTGAGATCCGGCGGCTCACGATGAAGTGGGACCAGCCGGGGCATGTGATGATGGAGGTCACCAAGGTATTGCCCGACACCCGAGAGATCGAGGTAGCGATGCTGCCGCAGTATCCGCTGAAGGATCTGGAGTTTTTCTGGCCGGTCGCTGGCGGAAACACTTTCCTCATCCGCGTTGATGCCAAGTTTCCTGGCAAATACACGGGCGGAATAACAGCACGCACGCCCAGACAAAGGCTCAGCGAGGGCAGCTATCGAATCGGTCCGATCAAGGATAGAGACTTTAAGAACTGGCAGATCGGAGATCGCCTCGCGGCCACGCATTACCGGCCGGGCTTCATTCAAAACCAAAACAACGACAAGCTCGTGCTCAAAGACATCACGCTCGTCGATACTCCGGGGGCGATTTCCGGCAATGGCGGACGCAATGACAAGGTCGCGTATCTGAATGTGGATGTGGTGCCTGACCCGCGTTTCCCGGATTGTCGGCTCGCGGGTCACGCCTCGTCCGAGGGCGGGCGCATCGCGGCGTGGATCGAGCAGTGTGATTTTCATCTCCTCGGTGATGACAACTACAACGCCGGCTACTTCTTCGACTACGAGCTGCTGCGCCAGCACGATGAGCGGACGCTGACGATGAAAATCCAGCCTTGGGATGAGCTGATCTTTCCCGGCGACCGCTTGCGTTTTGCCGACCAAAAAGCCAATCGAGGTGTCGGCGAAGCCATCGCGCTGACCGTGGACACTAGCGTGAAAGACGAAGTCAAAGTCACGCTCGACCGACCACTGCCGTCGTTGCCAGCCAGCACCATCGCGAGCAACAACCAGGGCACGCAGCGCTACGTCTATCGAAACAACCGGCAGCATGGAGGTCGCGGGCACGGCTTGAAGTTCAAAGGCTACGGCGCGCTCATCGAGAACAACACGTTCGAGAACATCGCGGGCATCGGCATCTATCTCGGCTGCCCCGAAGGCCCTCAGACGATAGCCCGCTCGGCGGACATGGTGACCGTGCGGCGAAACACCGTCACCCTCTGCGGCTGGCACAGCATCGAAGCCGGACAAGTCGCCGCGCCTTCGGAGCGGATCCGCATCGAAGACAACGTCATCCGCGATTCCAAAACGGCGGGGATCTTTCTGCTCAATGTCCAGGGCGCGTTGGTTCGGGGAAACACCTTTGAGTCCGTGACCTCGAGTTTCGCACCGACGGAGACTTATGAGTCCCTCATCGTGAAAGACAGCATGGACGTGCGGGTGTCGGATGAGGTGCGGAAGGATGCGCGGCTGAAGGCGAAGGAGAGTGGGAAGTGAGTTGTAGAGCCACCCTGGCTCGTGAGCGTGGCATCAGCTGGGAATCCATCGGCTGGATCAAGGCCAGGTTCATCTATAGGCCCATGGCAAGCTGCCAAACGATCAGCCCAACACGCCCCTGCTTGTTGAATTCGGCGCACCCGATGCGCGAATGTAGGCCGTGGCGCTTTGCTGAGCGTGCGAGGCTACATTTCACTCATGGCTTTCACCACCATCTCCCGAAAGGCTTTCACATGCGGGAGTTCGTGGCGGCTTTTGCGTTGGAGGAGGAAGACTTCTTCGTGGCCGAAGATGGCGGTGAGGTTGCGCATGGTGAGCTCGCATTCGCCGGGGCCGGGGCGTGGGAGCTTGGCGTCGTTGGCGCTAGTGCAGATGGTGATGCCGAGCCGGATGGCGACGTAGTCGAGCAGCAGGGCGCGGTTGGTGGCGGTGGTGGTGACGTTCATGCGTCCGCCGAAACCGGCCTGGGTGAAGATGTGGCGGATGTGGCGATGGGAGCTGGATTGCTCGACGCTGAGCACGAGCGGATGCCGGACGATGTCCGCCAGGGTGATGCGCCGTGCGGTGGCGAGCGGATGGTCGTGCGGGCAGATAAGTTGGAAGGGATAGCTGGCGAGCGGCCAGACGTGGAATTGCGGCAGTGGTTCGTCACCCTGGGCGATGCCGATAATGGCGATGTCGGCACCACCGGCTTCGATAAACTCGCGGGCCATTTGCGAGGGGCGGTCAATGAGCGTGAGATTCACGGCGGGGAACTTTTTCCGATAGGTGGCAATGGGTTTGCGCAGGGCTCCGTGAAGCATCGGAGCGGGAGCGACGATGGTGAGGGTGCGCGGCGTGGTGCGATGGCGGTCTGTGAACATCTCTCGCAGCGAATCAAAGCCCTCGACGAGGGGTGCGGCCATCTCGACGAGCGTTTGGCCGTCCTCGGTAAGGGAAAGGTGCGCGCCACGGGCGATGACGAGTTGCACGCCATATTCGTCCTCCAGCGCCCGGACCTGCTGCCACACGGAGGGCACGGCTAGGCCGAGCGAAGTGGCAGCGGAGGCGAAGCTGCCCTGCCGCGACAGCTCCACGAGGGCGCGGATTTGGCGGAAGCGGACTTCTTTGAAGTAGCGTCGTGCTGGAGGTTTGGGTGTAGAGTGTTTCTTTGCCATTAGGCTGGAACGAATGGGCATTAGGAAGATTTGCAAACTACAGGCGAGAAAATCAAGCTCGGGCGGGGTATTCCACATGCCATGAATCTCATCTCGAAGACCATTAATCTGCCCGCTCCAGCCTACCTGTGCTTGGAGGCATGTTTTTGCATTGCTCGCCGCTGGGCGTCCGCAGTGCTCGCTGCGCTGGCACTTGTGCCGATGGTTCAAGCCGCGACAGGCAGCGATGTGCTTGTCGAGGCCGAGGGCTTCGCACAGCCCGGCGGCTGGGTGACGGACCAGCAGGCGATGGAGCAGATGGGGTCAGCTTTTCTGCTGGCGCACGGCATGGGCGTGCCGGTGGCGGATGCGACGACGACGGTCGCGTTTCCGCAGCCGGGCAAGTATCGGCTCTGGGTGCGCACGCGCGATTGGGCGGCTCCGTGGAAGACACCGGAGACGCATCCCGATATGCGGGCGGAGGGCACGCCGGGCATTTTCAAAGTCATCGTGAATGGCAAGGCAGTGGCGACGACGTTTGGCAATGAAGGCGCGGACTGGCACTGGCAGGATGGCGGCGCGGTAGAGGTCGTGGGGAAGACGGCGACGCTCGCGCTGCATGACCTCACGGGCTTTGCGGGTCGCTGTGATGCACTGTTTTTTGCGCCGGAGTCCGCTGCGACTCCACCGCCGAATGATGCGGCCACGCTGGCTCCGCTGCGGCGCACGTTGCTGGGCTTGCCGGAGAAAGCGGAGGTGGCGGGTGAGTTTGATTGCGTGGTCGTCGGCGGTGGCGCGGCGGGCTGCTGTGCGGCGGTGAGCGCGGCACGTCTCGGCTGCAAGGTGGCGTTCATTCACGACCGTCCGGTGCTGGGCGGAAACAACAGCACGGAGGTGCGCGTGGGTTTGTCCGGCCTCATTCATCAGATGCCGTATCCGCGTCTCGGCAATCTCCTCGAAGAACTCGGCCCGGTGGGCTACTGGAGCCTGCAACAGGCGAAGAAATCCCGCGACCTGCCGCGCAGTCAGGAAGTCATTGCGCTGTTTGAGAAGGAGCCGCAGCGCCGGATTCACAATGCGGGGCCGGCCACCAACTATGAGGACGAGAAGAAGCTTGCCGTCGTCGCGGCGGAGAAAAATCTCACGCTTTTTCTAAGCACACGGGCGAACGGCGTGGAGATGGATGGACAGCGCATCGCCGCCGTGCTGGCGCAGGACATCAGGAGCGGCAAGCGGCTGCGATTCAAAGCCGCGCTCGTCGCCGATTGCACGGGCGATGGCGTCATCGGCGCGCTGGCGGGGGCGGATTCCGCCTATGGCCGCGAGAGCAAGGAGGAGCACGGCGAAGAGTTCGCACCCGAGAAGGCGGATGAACTCGTGATGGGAACTTCGGTGCAATGGTTTGCCGAGGAAACAGCGGAGCCTTCCACTTTCCCCGAGTGTCCGTGGGCGCTGAAGTTTGACTCGGAGCACGCCATCAAAACGAAGCGTGGCGACTGGGACTGGGAAACGGGAGCCATGCGCAATCACATTACCGACATCGAGCAAATTCGCGACTACGGCCTGCGCGTCGTCTATGGCAACTGGGCCACGCTGAAAAATCATCCGAAGTTCAAAGACGAGTTCGCACGACAGAAGCTCAGTTGGGTTGCCTACATCGGCGGCAAGCGCGAGAGCCGCCGCCTGCTCGGTGACGTGCTCTTGCGCCAGCAGGACATCGTGGAGGCGCGACCCTTCCCCGATGCCAGCGTCACCACCACCTGGACGATTGACCTGCACTACCCCGAGAAGCCGATGTGCGCCTGCGAGGCATTTCAATCCGAAGCGCGGCAGTTCAAAATCCAGCCTTACCCCATTCCGTATCGCTGCCTGTATTCGCGCAATATCAGCAACCTCATGATGGCGGGCCGCAACATCAGTGTGACCCACATCGCCCTCGGCACTGTGCGTGTGCAGCGCACCACCGGCATGATGGGCGAGGTGCTTGGCATGGCAGCAACCCTGTGCAAACAACACACCACGACGCCACGAGGCGTGTATGAAAAGCATCTCGATGAACTGAAGACGCTGATGCAGCGCGGTGTCGGCAAAGAAGACCTCGAGGCCAAAAACGTGCGCTAAGCCACTTTCAAACTGACATGCTCACGCAACGCTCCAGCGAAATTTCCCGCCGTAACTTTTTCACCACCAGCCTCATCGCGGTCATGGGCAGCCTTGCTGCGGCGGAATCACGGCCACGTCGCATCGTGCTGCGTTCATCGTGGCAGACGGTGAACATCGGCGACATCGCGCACACACCCGGCGTGCTCGCTTTGCTGGAGAAACATCTGCCGGAGGTCGAGGTGAGGCTCTGGCCCAGCAGCGTGGGAAATGGCGTAGCAGAGATGCTCCTCGCCCGTTTTCCGAAGCTCCACATCATCCAGACGCCCGAGTCGCTGAAGACCGCATTCGAGGAGTGCGACTTCCTCTTGCATGGTTCCGGTCCGTCGCTCGTGGCGGCACAAGACATTACCAAATGGCGCGATGCCACCGGCAAGCCCTACGGCGTCTATGGCATCACGTTCAATGCACCCGACGCCGCCACCGCAAAGCCTGAGGTGGTGAAAAAGTTCGAGCAGTCCATCCCCATTATGAGCGCAGCGCGGTTCGTTTTCTTCCGCGACTCCGTGTCTCTCGCCGAGGCAAAGAAACGCGGTTGCACTTGCCCAGTCATGGGTTTCGGCCCTGATGGAGCCTTTGCCACCGACCTGCGCGACGACACCCGCGCCATCGCCTTTCTCCAGGCTCACAATCTGGATGAGGGCCGCTTCCTCTGCTGCATCCCACGCCTGCGCTACACGCCTTACTGGACCATTCCCGCGCGGAAGACACCGCTGGACGAGACGAAGCACGCCCGCAATGAAGCCATGAAGGAGCATGACCTCGCGCCACTGCGTCAGGCCATCGTCGAAGTCGTCCGCCAGACCACGATCAAGGTGCTCATCTGTCCCGAGGACGAAACGCAGGTGGCCATCGGCAAAGAAATGCTCTTCGACAAACTGCCCGACGATGTGAAAGCGAACGTCGTCTGGCGTCCCGACTTCTGGCTCACAGGCGAAGCTCTCAGCACCTACATCCGAAGCGCCGGCCTCTTCGGCGCGGAGATGCACAGCCCCATCATGTGCATCGGCAACGGCATCCCCGCCATCGTCTGCCGCTGGGAGGAACAAACCAGCAAAGGCATCATGTGGCGAGACATCGGCCTCGGCGAATGGCTCTTCAATCTCGACGAGGCGAACGAGATCCCCGGCATCGTTCCCGCCGTTCTCGCTCTCGCCAAAGACCCCGCCGCAGCCAAAGCAAAGGCGATGAAAGCCAGGGCATGTGTCCTGCAACGCCAGAGGGAGACGATGCAGACGCTCTCCAAATCACTGTGACACCTCGTCCTGCAATTCGAACCACGACCCCTTCTCTTTAACAACCACCATGAACCTTCGCATTCTATTCGCCACGCTGCTGCTTTCTTCACATGCCCTCCTGAACGCACAGGAGAAAGTCCCGACCAGTGACACCAGCACCTCACCTCCGCCCTCATGGGAACAAATTCGTCGCGTGCCGATGAGTGGTGGATTACGGGCCTTTTGGAATGTGGCGGGCGGTGACAACGCGACGAACTATCGCGAGGCCGCTGCGCATGGATTCGAGATGGTGGACCTTTTGAGCACCTATTCCGACTACCCCGGCAGGCAGAAGGAAAACATCCGCAAGACGCTCGATACCAACAAAACCAATCCCTGGCAGAAGCCCGAGTTCTTCGAGCGCATCGTCAAACGCAACATCGAGAAGCGCAGCAACCAGAACGCCATCTTCGTCCACGACATCGAGTTCAGCTTCGAGGAGGACATCGACAAAGTGTGGGCCGATCCCGTGGTGCGCGCCGCATCGAAGGCCACGACCCGCGAGCAGTTCGCCGATGCCTACCTGCGCGAGTGGGCCACCTGGTTCACACTGCCCTGCCAGTGGGCGAAGGAACGTTTCCCCGGCACCCCTATCGGCATCTACGGCCCGCAGCCGTTTCGCCGTGATTACTTCGGTATCTCCGGCAAGTCCGCGCAGCAAATCGACGGCACACATCACAGCGATGCCGAGCTGTGGCAGCACATCGATCCCTTCGTCGATTACTACATCGCCAGCATCTACGTCTTCTACGACAAACCCGACTCCATCTATTACATGGCGGCCAACGTGGAGGAAAACATCGAGCGCACCCGCCTCTACGGCAGCAAGCCGATCTACGCCTACGAGTGGCTGCGCTACCACAGTTCCAACAAGAAACTCGCCTACCAAGAAGTCGCCCCCTGGCTCGCCGAAGCCATGGCCGTGCTGCCTTACTTCTGCGGCGCACGCGGCCTCGCGCTCTGGGGCTCCGAGCCGAAGCGTCAGGGGCAATACTACCACACGCTCCCCGTCTTCATGAGCAGCCTCGGCCGCATCTCCGACCTTTCCGCTAAAATCGCCGCCGCCAAACTCATGTCCGACGAACCAGCGCACGTCCTCTGGAAAGCAAAGCGTCCCCTCATCCGCCGGCTGCGCGTGAGCGCCGATGAATGGATCATCCTCGCCGTGAACCCCTGGCAAGCCGAAGACGCGATCTCGACTGTGGAAGTGCCTCTGGAGAAAGGCCGCATCACGGTCGAACTACGCGGACGCCACAGCGAAATTTTTCACTGCGTGGGTGAGAGTGTGAAACAGATGTGATGGCGGTGTTGCACCTCCATCAAGCGAATCCCTTTTGAGGCACCTAACAAATGCACACCCATGCCAACCGCGCCGGACAACCACGACGCCCACGACTACGCCGAGCGCATCCGGGATAGGTTGCCGCGTCGGCTCCAAGAGCTTCGTGAAGCCTGTGGCCTCAGCATGTATGCACTGTGGATGAAGTGCGGTGTCTCGCGAGACATGATCAGTCGCATCGAAGACAACGTGATCCGCGATTCCAAAACAGCGGGCATCTTCCTGCTCAACGTTCAGGGCGCAGTGGTGCGGGGAAACACCTTTGAGTCCGTGACCACGTATTTCGCTCCGACGGAGACTTATGAGTCCATCATCTTGAAAGACAGCATGGACGTGCGGGTGTCGGATGAGGTGCGGAAGGATGCGCGGCTGAAGGCGAAGGAGAGTGGGAAGTGAGTTGTCGAGCCACCCTGGCTCGTGAGAGTGGCATCAGACGGGCATTTTCGGCCTCTAAAAAGTTTTTCCGTCAAATGAAACGATGGCTGCCAACGAGCCTTTTGCTCCCAGTATCTCAACAAGCACCGCGATGCTCTACAAATCTCAATAATCGGGTGGCACTTGCTTCACTCGCCAGATCAGTGCTCATTTGTTGCGGTTCTGCCTTCGGAAATCCTGAGGGGACATGCCGACGACTTGTTTGAAGCGCTTCGAAAGATGGAAGGCGTCGTGGAAGCCGAGGTCGGCGGCGATGGTGGCGAGGTTGTGGTTGGTTTCGAGAAGCTGGGAGCAGGCGCGGAGCACGATTTCGTCGGCGCGATACTCGCCGGGGCTTTTGCCGGTCATTTGCACGAAGCGTTTGCGAAAGGCGCTGTAGGACATGCCCATCGAGCGAGCGATCTCTTCCAACGATGGATCGGTGAGGCGGCCGGTGCGCAGCTTCTGCTCCGCGCTCTCGCGCCATTGCAGTGTTTCGGTGGTTTGGGTGCGCTTGTCTTCAAATTGGAGCGCATCGGCCAGCCATTGCTGAAAGTGGCAGATCCTTGCGAGGTCGGACTCAGCAGGGGCTTCGGGCGAGGGCTGGAGGATGCGGCGCAGGCGATCTGTCCAGTAGTTGAGCGGGGTGAGTTCAAGGTGGCGGCTGCGTTCACCAGGAAATCCACTGTCTTGCCAGGTATCAAAGAGGGGGCCGCGAAACCAAAGAAACAGCTCACTCCAGCGCTCGCCGGGTTTGGGTCCGTAGCTTTGATTCACGCCGGGAACAGCCCAGATGAGGGAGCCGGGTTGAAGGGTGCAACGCAGCCCCGTTTCGTCCATGTAGCTGGCTGTGCCCTTCAGGGTGAGCACGAGCAAAAAGTGTGGTGTGGGGCGCATGAACTTCGGCGGCGGCGCGTGAGCGTAGGTGGCCTGACTGCCCCATTTGGTGCCTGCATAGACGATCTCCCCCAGCGGCGAATGGATGGGGCGTGTGGCGTTCACATTCCAGGGGCCTGGAGTGCTGAAATAGAGGTTTGGATCGGCTTCATTGCTCATGTCAGAATCTACATGCAACAGGTCATTCTTTCAATTTAGAAAGCATGGCTGCCAGCGTTCTTTTAGAGACAATCCATCCATGAAAGCCTATTTCCATTCTTTAGCTGCCCTGCTGCTCGCACCGCTGCCAGCGCTGCACGCGGCCGAGAAGCCGCCACAGCCTATCGCCATTCTTATCGAGCAGAACTGCACCGATTGCCACGATGCGGAGACGAAGAAGGGCAAGCTCGATCTCACGGCGCTGACGTTTGATTTGGCTGATCCAAGAGCAATGGATCGCTGGGTGCAGGTGTTTGATCGGGTGGAGAATGGCGAGATGCCGCCGAAGTCGGAAGACATGAAGCCTGAGGATCGAAAGGCTTTGCTGACGGCTTTGGACTCGTCGTTGCAGGCGGCGAGTGCGGCGGCCACCGCGAAGAAGGGACGTGGGCCGATGCGGCGGCTCAATCGCATCGAGTTTGAGCAAAACTTGCGCGACCTGCTGGCGCTGCCGCATCTCGATATTCGCGACATACTGCCTGCGGATCGGGAGTCGCATCACTTCGACAAGGTCGCGTCCACGCTGGACATCTCGCATGTGCAGCTCACGGGGTATCTGGATGCGGTGGAGACGGCGTTGCGTCAGGCTGTGGTGACATCACCTGCGCCGCCGACGTCGAAAAAGACGCGAGTGGTTGGCAAGCAACTCGGACCGCGCCGCACCACGGGTGGTGTGGAGTCGCTGTTCTATGCGCGGGATGGTAAGGGCTTCGATTTAGATTCAAAGAACTGGGCCGAACAGAAGGAAACCGAGCCTGATCCGGGCATCGAGTTCGCGTTGTTTCGTTCGCCGGGATGGCCTTATGCGGTGTATCCGAAGAACGTCATAGCCAGCACCACAGGCGAGTATCGCGTGCGATTCGCCGCGCGTTCGGTGCTGCAAACGGAGGGCTTTGTTTTCAAAAAAGGCACGCAGCCCGTCCCCATGAACTTCCGTGCCCGCAAGCCGACGAACCATGACATCGCTGAAGATGTGCGCGTGACTGGCGGCATCATCGACGTGCAGCCCGAAAGCGGTGTGTATGAAACGACGGTCTATCTGCTCGCAGGCCAGACCATCGAGTATGGCATGCTCGGCCTGCCGGTGCCGCAGATCGATGCGCAGGGCAAGACGGGCCACTATCGTTATCCGCCATTCCCGGAGGGCGGGCAGCCGGGCATCGCGTTTCAGTGGCTGGAGATGGAAGGCCCCATCGCGCCTGCATCCTGGCCGCCCGCTTCGCATCGAGTGCTGTTTGATGACCTCGGAGCCGACGTCAAATCAGCCAAGCCCGCCGAGGATGCGAAACGACTGCTGCGACGTTTCATCGCCCTCGCCGCGCGCGAACCGGTGCCAGAGGAAGCGATACCGCCGTTTGAGAAACTCGTGCTCTATGCCTTGCAAAACGGTATGCCACTCGCCGAGGCCTTGCTGGCAGGTTATCAGGCCTTCCTTTGCTCCGATCTGTTTTTGTATCTGCGCGAGCCCATTGCCGCAGACAATCACTTTGCCATCGCGAACCGGCTCTCGCATTTCATCACCGACTCGCGGCCTGATGCGGCACTCGCAACTCTCGCGGCGAAAAAGAAGCTGCGTGATCCAGCAACGTTGCGCACGGAAACGGACCGGTTGATCTCCAGCGCGGGCTTCGAGCGCTTTGTAAATCACTTCACCGATTGCTGGCTGAATCTCCGCGAACTCCGCCGCGATGATCCCGACATCCGGCTCTATCCTGAGTATCGGCTCGATGATTATCTCGTCGAGTCGATGGGCATGGAGACGCGGGCATTCTTCACCGCGATGCTTCGCGAGAACCTGCCCGCCGATTCGCTGATCAAGAGCGACTTCGCACTCGTGAATGATCGTCTCGCCCGGCACTACGGACTGCCTGAGGTGGCGGGGTCCGGACTTCGTCTGATCGATCTGCCGAAAGACAGTGCGTATGGCGGGCTCATCACGCAGGGCTCCATTTTGAAAGTGTCCGCGAACGGCACCAGCACCTCACCCGTGCTGCGCGGCGTGTGGATCATGGACCGTCTCATCGGCCAGCATCCGCCCCCACCGCCGCCCGGTGTGCCTGCTGTAGAACCGGACATTCGCGGCGCAAAAACTATCCGCGAACTCATCGCCCAGCACACGAATTCCAAAACCTGCGCCACCTGCCACGCGAAGTTTGATCCTGTCGGTCTCGCTCTCGAAAACTTCGACATCCTCGGTGCCTGGCGCACGCGCTATCGCGGCACCAGCGATGGCGAACGCATCACCGGCATCGACCGCGCCGGTCACGATTTCGCCTTCACCCTCGCGGGCAAAGTGGATGCCAGCGGTCAACTCGCCGACGGTCGCCAGTTTGCCAACATCCACGATTTGAAAGCCCTCTTCGCCGCCAACCCACGCCAGCTCGCACGGAATCTCCTGCACCAGTTCACGCTGTATGCCACCGGCACACCCGTGCAGTTCTCCGACCGCCGCGAAATCGAAGCGATGCTCGATGCCTGCGCGAAGGAAGGCTACCGCGTGCGGGATCTCGTGCACGCGCTGGTGCAAAGCCCAATCTTCCTTGGAACCCCGAAGCCATGAACGCCCCTCACATCTCCACCGCCTCCTCCCACATCCCCCGGCGCACCTTCCTGCGCGGCCTCGGCATCACGCTCGGGCTTTCGATGCTCGAATGCATGACACCCGTGTTCGCGAGAGCTGCGCAACCGCCGACGCCGAAGCGCATGTTGGTCATCGCGAACAATCTCGGCGTGCTGCCGAAGAACTTCTTTCCAGCGAACGTCGGCCGCGATTACGCGCTCTCGCCTTACCTTGAGGTGCTCGCCGAGGTGCGGAATGAGTTCAGCGTGTTCAGCGGCCTTTCGCATCCCGGCGTGACCGGCGGACACAGCACGGACAACTGCTTCCTCACCTCAGCACGCGGCGCATTCAAAGCCGGATTCCGCAACAGCATCTCGCTCGATCAATACGCCGCCGAGAAGCTCGGCCAGGTGACGCGATTCCCCACGCTGAACCTCGGCGTGAACATCGAGAAAGCGAACCGCAGTCTCTCCTGGACGCGCGATGGCGTGCTGCTGCCGGCCGAGGATAGCGCCACCGCGTTGTTTAATAGGATGTTCGTTCAAGGCAGTGCCGATCAGGTAAAAAAACAACTCCTCCGACTCAAGCAACGCGGCAGCATCCTCGACACGCTCAACGCCGAGGCCGGACGATTCAGCCGCACGCTCGGCAGCACGGACAAAGCCCGTCTCGACCAATACCTCACCTCCGTGCGCGAAGTGGAGCAACGCCTTCAAGTCGCCAGCGAATGGGAGCAGCGCCCGAAGCCCGTCGCCACGCAGCCCGCGCCGACCGACATCAACGACAGCAAGCTCTTCTTCGAGAAGTTCGACCTCATGCTCAGCATCGCGCAGCTCGCTTTCGAATCCGACAGCACACGCATCGTCACGCTGATGGTCGATGCCTTCAAAACGCCCGTGTTCTCTCTCCCCGGACAAAAAGCCACCACCGAGACCTATCACAACCTCAGCCACCACGGACAGAACGAGGAAAAGGTAAAGCAACTCGAAGCCGCCGACCGCCAGCACATGGCGCTGCTACGCAAACTCATCGGCAACCTCGCCGCCAAGGCTGAAGGCGGCCAGCGCCTGCTCGACCGCACGATGGTCCTCTACGGCAGCAACCTCGGCGACGCCAACATCCACGACAACACCAACCTCCCCATCCTCCTCGCCAGCGGCGGCCTCCAACACGGCCAGCACCTCGCCTTCAAGCGCGATCACAACAAGCCGCTCAGCAACCTCTTCGTCACCATGCTGCAAAATATGGGCGTCGAGACCGACACCTTTGGAAGCAATGCGGGAACCTTGAATGAGCTAAAGTCTGCGTAACCCCTCAGCACCTCATGAAAACACTACTCCTCACCCTTCTCCTACTCGCGTCCGCAGCCTCAGCGCAGACGCCGCTCTCCGATGGCAAGACCTTCACGGGCTGGGAGGGCGATACCACCACGCAATGGCGCATCGAAGACGGCGCTTTCACATCGGGTTCACTCGAGAAGAAGCAAATCCGCAACGACTACCTCACGACGACCAAAGAGTTCGGCGACTTTGAACTCACGCTGAAATGGAAGCTGGAAGGCACGGAAGGCTTCGTGAATGGCGGCGTGCACTTCCGCTCCAAGCGTGTCCCGAAGGGCACCGAAGTCTCCGGCTTTCAGGCGGACCTCGGCGCAGGTTACGACGGAGCGCTCTACGACCACATTCGCCGCCGCAAAGTCATCCAGAGGCCCACGAAGGAAGTGCTGGAAAAGGCGCGCAAGCCCGTGGGCGAATGGAACGACTACCGCATCCGCGCCGAAGGCTCGCGCATTCAGATCTGGCTCAATGGCGTGCAGACAGTGGACTACACCGAGACCGACCCGACCGTCGAGACCACCGGCATCATCGCCGTTCAGATCCACGGCAATTCAACCGCCATCGTGCGCTACAAGGACATCGCCATCACAGAACTGCCCGCAGGGAAGGGGAAGTAAATCGCCCATCACCCCTGCAACTGCCTTCAACTCGAGCCATGAAACCCACCATCACACTCCCTACCGACATCACCCGTCGCACCTTTCTCCAACGTTCGACGGGAGCGCTCGCTGCCTCCACCGGTTTATTGGCACAGGCCCAGGCGGAGCCCGAGAACACCTATGGCGTCCAGACACCGGAACTGCGCAGCCGCGCAGAGGTTAATGCCGTTCTCGGCAAGGCACCGAAGCCCACTGCGGAGGCGAGCCTGCGACCACTCACCATTCTCTTCGCCGGAGGTGCCAAGGATCACCCGCCGAGGTCCCATTCTCACGATGTGCTGCCGAAACGCTGGAAAGTGCTGCTTGGCGGTGCCGGGCCGGGTGATGAGGCGGTGACGAACCTGTATCGCCCCCAGGTGGAGGCTGACCGCGCGTTGATCACCGCAGGCTCACCGCACGTCAAAGCCCTGAGCACCTTGGAATGGCCCACGGAGGAGCAGTTCGCCACGGCGGATGTCATCATGCTGTATCAAAGTCCGCAGTGCTGGAAAGACGCGAGTCACCTGCCACAGATCGAGGCTTTCCTAAACCGTGGCGGCGGTCTCGTGCTATCCCACTTTGTTCTCTGGAATGCTACGCCAGCGCTCGCGAATCTGCTCGGCTTAGCCAAGGGAAAGGACAGCCGCTACAAGCACAAGGTCATCACCCTGAAGCTGCCGGAGCCGCGTCATCCGATCATGCACGGGCTGCCGGACACCTTCACCCTAGCCGACGAGTGCTTCTGGAACCTGCAAGGCGACCGCAGCAAGATCACCGCGCTCGCCACCTCCGATGAAACCGTGGGTGACAAGGTCAGCGCCGAACCCATCATCTGGGCTCACGAGCACGGGAAAGGCCGCGTCGTAGCCTCCACGCTGGGCCACTTCGACTGGACCTTCGACGACCCCTTCTTCCGCACCATCCTGCTGCGCGGCATCGCCTGGGCCGCCAGCGAGTCACCCTATCGCTTCGATCCTCTTATCCTGCGCGGCATTCCACTCAAAGACTGATCCCATGAAACGACGCACCTTCCTCTCTACCACCGCACTCGCCGGGCTTGCCTCGCAGGTCGATCATCTGCGCGCCGCCACAGCGGGCATGAAGATCAAAATCGGGGCCTGTGACTGGACCATGAAGCTAGCCGCGCAATCGGCCTCGCTGGATCTCGCCAAGCGCATCGGGCTGGATGGCGTGCAAGTCGATTTCGGGAGCAAGCCGGATGCCCAGGGATGGCTGCCGCTGTTCGATGAGAAGCTGCAGGACAGCTACCTCGCCAAATCCGCCGAACTCGGGATCGCGGTGCCTTCCCTGGCCTTGGCCACGCTCAACGGTGTGCCGCTCAAAAGCGAGCCCGAGGCCGCAAAGTGGGTGCTGGCGAGCCCCAAGGTCGCTCAACGCCTGAAAGCGCGCTGCGTTCTTCTGGCCTTCTTTGGCAAAGGAAGCCTCGCTGGCGATGAGGCGGGCATCGAGAAGGTCACCGGCATCCTCAAAAAACTCGCGCCGCTCGCCGAGAACGCAGGCGTCATCTACGGCATCGAGTCCACGCTCAAGGTGCCCGTGTTGGAAAAGATGCTCGAAGCCGTGCGCTCGCCGAACATCCAGGTCTGGTATGACGTGGCCAACATGGACAAAGAGGGCGAGGACTACGGCGAGGCCATCCGCAGGCTTGGCAAAGAGCGCATCTGTGAGTTTCACGCCAAGGACTTCAAGGGACTCTACGGCCAGGGAAATATCGACTTCGGTAAAATGCGCGACGCCATGCACGACGTCGGCTGGCACGACGCGTGGGTTCACATCGAGGGCACGCAACTCCCGAACGGCGTCGAACAGGACATCCGCTTCGATGCGGACTACCTCCGCAGAACATTCGCAAGCTGAGCCGCCGAGCAATGACACAGCACCCGTCATGAAACGCACCTTCATCCTCCTCACCGCCCTGCTGCTCGCGCCGCTGGCCGCGCTGCACGCTGCCGAGCCTCCAGCGACCTTCTGCAATCCGCTGCCGATTCCCAATTACCCCATCGGCTTTGCCGCCCGCAACGTAACGAATGGCGAGCCTGATGCCCGTGAGAGCTGGATTCTTGGGCATCGCGAGCAGTTCCGTGAGCTGGCCGATCCGATGGTTCTCTGGCACGATGGGAAATGGTATCTCTACCCGTCCGGCGACATGGCATGGGTCAGCGCGGATCAGGTCGCGACATGGCAGCATCATCCGATCAATGTGCGCGAGATCGGCTACCCGCCCACCGTCGTGCGCCATCGCGGCCGGTTCCTGTTCGCCAACAACTCCGCCACACTCTACGCCTCCGCGTCGCCTCTGGGACCGTTTGAGAAGATCGGCGACTTGCAGCTCAAGCCCAGTGGCGAGGTTCCGCGGCTTGGCGGCAAGATGCTTTTCTCCGATGATGACGGGCGGCTCTATCTCTACTTCGGCGTTTCGGAAACGGCTGGCATCTGGGGCCTGGAACTCGACGCCGCCGACCCGACGAAGCCTCTCACTGCGCCCGTGCGTTTCGTTGACTTCAATCCAAAAGAACGCCCTTGGGAGGCCCATGGCGAATGGAACCAAAACCCGAACAAAGGCTGGCTGGAGAGCGCGTGGATGCTGAAGCGCAACGGCCGATACTACCTGACTTACGGCGCAGCTGGCACGCAATATCGCACTTACGCGATGGGTTGCAGCGTGGCTTCATCGCCACTCGGACCCTTTACGCCTCACAAGCACAATCCGATTCTGCGCACCACCGATGGACTCCTCACCGGCACGGCCTCCGGCAGCATCGTGGCGGGACCGGAAAATCAACTCTGGGCCTTCTACACGATCCGTGCAGGCGTGGTTCACAGCTTCGAGCGCCGCATCGGCATGGATCGCGCGGAGATCGATGCCAACGGCGAACTCGTCGTCAACGGTGCCACTTCACTCCCGCAGTGGTTGCCAGGAAAAATGCCGTCGGACACGAAATCCGCCGATACCGGCTGGCTCCCGGTCAACGGCCTTGTGCACACGCTCGGCTCCACCTCTGCCCCGAACTTGCCGGGCCGCCTCGCCGTGGACAACGAGATGCGCACCTGGTGGCAGCCTGCCGAAGGCGACACGCAGCCGACGCTCTCGAGCACTTTCGGCGCACCCGCCACCATTCACACCGTGCGCATTATCTGGCGAGACATCGGCCTCGACACGAAGCACGACGTGAAGCCTGGCCCCTTCCGCTACCGCGTAGAACTCGAAACCGCCAAAGATCAATGGACCACGATCCTCGACCGCAGCGACAGCACCGAAGACCTGCTCATCGACTACCGCGAATGCAAGCCCACCACCGGCACGCGAACTCGTCTCGTCATCCTCGGCTCACCGAAAGGCATCACCCCCGGCGTCGCCGAGTTCACCGTCTTTGGCAAGACCGTCGTCACCAAATAACCCGTCCATGAAACCCTTGCTCTACCGCAATCCCTTCCACGACAAAAAGATGAGAGACAAAAACATGAAGACTCGCAGCCCATTTTTCTGTCTCCAATCTTTTTGTCGTCTGCTCCTCGCCGCCCTGCTACTCGCATCACTCACTGCGCTGCCCGCTGCACCTTCCAAAGATGCCCACATCGTTACCGCCAGCGAGGCTGGCGCGAAGCTCGACAGTGACGTGACCAAAGGCGGCGGCACGGACGACACGGCACTCATCCAGAGCATCCTCGACCGCGCACCGAAGCTTGGCTCGCTGAAGCTCATCGTGGATGGCGCGATCCTCGTGCAGGGGCTCACGGTTCACTCCAACACGACTATCGAGTGTTTGAATCGAGCCTGCGGGTTCTATCTGGCGGACAACTCCAATCGCCCGCTCATCGCCAATGCCACGCCGCAAGCCGAAGGCAGAGCGGATCACAATCTCTCGTTTCTCGGCGGCACATACAATGGCAACGCGGAGCATCAGGAACATTCAACGAAGGAACACGGCTGGACCACCGCCTATGCGTTGCACGGCGTGGAGCAGGTGTTGTTTCGCGATGTCTCGATCACCAACTCGCGCACCTTTGCGGTGTATCTCACGAACTGGCGGCGTGTGGTTTTTGAGAATATCTACATCAACCTCGACCACATCCCGAAGCAGTCGAATCAGGACGGTATTCACATCCAGGGACCGGGCGAGTTTCTGAGCATTCGCAATGTGCAGGGCCGCGCTTGGGATGACATGATTGCGTTGAACATTGATGACCTGGGATCTGACTGGACCAGCGAAGGAAAGTTCGTCCGCACCCCCGGCAAGCTGTTCCCGCCCTACTCCGGTAACGGCACGGTCACCGACGTGGACATCGACGGCGTGCAGGTCGACGACTGCGCCCAGGTCATCCGCATCCTCTCCCGCGCCTCGCGGCTCGACCGCGTCTCCATTCGCAACGTGAAAGGCACCTACCGTGACTTCGGCGTCTGGATCACGCCCTATCTGCGCGAGGGCGGCAACATCGGAAGGCTGGAGTTTGAAAACATCGACCTGCGTCCCGCTGGTCAACGCGCCTATGACTACGTCCCGGCCTTCCTCTTCTGGTTCGCAGGCAAGATGGAGCAGGTGACGCTCAAGAACATCAGCAGCCACGCGCCCATCGACGACCGCCCGCTCGTGTGGATTCAGCCGGATGCGAAAATCGATCGGCTGCGCATTGATGGCTTGAACGTCTATGACCCACGCAAGGAAATCGGCCACACGCCACTCATCCGCGCCGATGGCCGCATCGCGTTGCTGCAAGTGCGCGATGTCGTCGTGCAAAGACCGCAAGCCACCGCGCCCGCCGGTTCCTTGATCGGCACCTCCATGGATCGCTCTGCGCTGAAGTCCTTCATGGATGCGCGGGCAGGCATCGTGGCGCCTCCCGGCAAAGGCCGCCGTGGCTGGCCTGAGGGTGTCGGCTACCTCACTTCAAAGCCGCAGATTCAGAGATTACAAATCAGCGATGTCGTTGCCGATGGCCTGGAGCATATCCTCGATCATCAAGCCGGAACCATCGAAGCCCTCGACCTCCGTGACCTCTCGATTCCCGCCACGACGAAGGCTGTTCATCAAGGCGGCGCGGCAAAGATTACCAAAACCCAAGGAGCATCCGCGAAATGAAAACACCCATCATGAACCGAAGACACTTTCTCCAAACCCTCAGCGGCACTGCGCTGACCTTTCCGTGGTTCTCGAACCTCGCGCTGCATGGCGCGGAGGCATCGAAGGCTCCACGGCGACTTGTTTGCATCGGGCTGGATTTTGGGGTGCGGCCCGAATCGTTTTTCCCTGTGAGTCATGGGCCGGAGCTGGAGCTGACGCCTTTGCTGAAGCCTCTGGAGCGCTGGCGGAAGAAGATGACGGTGTTCTCACAACTGGAGCATCCCGGCGTGCAGGGCGGTCACTATGGCGTGCATGCTTTTCTCAGCGGCGTGCGTCGCGAGCAGGCGGCGGGGTTTGCGGACGGGTGTGTGACGCTAGATCAGCTCGCGGAGGAGCATCTCGGTGGGCTGACGCGGTTTCCGTCGCTCTGCCTCGGCGTGGGCAGCGGTGATGCGATCTCTTGGACGCGATCGGGCATCGCGGTGCCGAAGCTGGAAGACCCAGGCGCGGCGTTTGACATGCTTTTCAAACCGCAACGCAAGTCAGCAGCAGCGGCGCGGCGTGCGGAGTTGTCTGAGAATGATTCCGTGCTCGCGCTCATCGCTCAAGATGCCAAGCGCGTGGCTCCGCATCTGGATCGCTGGGATCGCGAGAAGATGGAGGAGTTCATGGGAGCGATGCGTGACTTCGAGCGCGCGAACGCCTCGAACATGGCGTGGCTCGACAAACCGCTGCCAGTGACGGCTGGCCAAAAACCAGAGTGGAGAAATGAAGGCTGCATGGACCGCGTGCGGGCGAACTTCGATGTCGCGGCGCTGGCACTTCAAGCGGATGCCACGCGCATCATCACGCTGAACATTGGCGGTGCCTTGCCAGTGACGAACATCCCCGGCATCAATCGCGGCTATCACGATCTCTCACACTCCGGTCAGGACCCGGACAAGCTGAGGCAGTTGCACATCATCGAGTCCGCACTGATGGCGGAGCTGGATCACTTCCTGGAGCGACTCGCCACTATGAAAGACATCGGTGGCAGTTCCTTGCTGGACAACACCACCGTGGTCTTCGGCAGCGGCATGGGCAATGCCAGCGCACACGCGAACACGAACCTGCCCGTGGTGCTCGCTGGCGGGGGCTTCAAGCACGGCCATCATCTCTTCTTCCCAAAGAATGGCCGCCAACAAACGCCGCTCTGCAATCTCTTCGTCACGCTGCTCCAGCAAATGGGCATCGAGCGCGACCAGTTCGGATCGAGCAGCGGAAACCTCAATCAAGTGCTGATGTAGTATGAAGCAGGTTCATCCAGATTTTAGGCAGGAGAATGGGGGCAGAAGAATGTCTCATATTCTCCTGCCCCCATTCTTCTGCCTATCCTTCTTCGGTCTTCTGAGCATCTCTCTCTGCGCTGAGGACACAACCCAACTCAAACCCGACGCCTTCCTTTCGCGCTACTGCATCGACTGCCACGATGGTGATGTGCAAAAGGGTGATCGTCGGCTTGATGATCTGCCTCTGAAGGTAGGCACCGACATTGCCATCGCGGAGCGTTGGCAGGAGGTGCTGCATCAACTTCAACTCGGTGAAATGCCACCTGCGAAGAAGAAGCAACCCACCGATGAAGAGCGCCGGGCTTTGCTCGCGTGGATCGAGGAGCAACTCATTCACGCACAGACCAGCGCTCAAGATCGAGGCGGTCAGGTCGTGCATCGGCGGCTCAGTCGCGCGGAGTATCTGCACACCGTGCAGGATGTTTTCGGGTTCGCCGGCGACTTCGATCCCACTACCAGCTTCCCAGGCGATGAGGAACTGGAAGGCTTTCACAACATCGGCTCCGCATTGCGCACCTCGCGTCATCATTTGGAGCAGTATCTAAAGGCAGCCGATGCGGTGCTCGATCACGCTTACGATCTCGCTGACGTGAACGGCATACCCGAAGCCAAGCAGTGGAAGGATAGCGCGGACAAAATGCGCGGCCTCAATGATGCCTTCGGGTTGGGTGTCATCAGCGCGGAGAAAGCGAAAGGTCCCGCCTACATTCATCTCAGCCACGGCCTGCGAAATCAGGAACTGATCTTCGATAGCAAGCTCTTCCTAAGTCGTTTGGGCGATACCGGCGTGCCGCATTCCGGTTGGTATGAAGTCGAGGTCGAAGCCATCGCCGCGAACCGGCATCATCCTTATGGCAAGGATCTCATGCTCGGAGGCCTGACAGCCTATTACAAAGACATGAAGTCCTACTATGACGAGTCGCAACCCATGCAACTCGGCATCGGCCGACAAGGCGAAGGCATGAAAGGCAATGGCTGGCGACTCATCCCGCCGAACATCATTCACGCCACCGAGCTACCAGATGATCGCTACACCACCGTTCGCGCCCGCATTTGGCTGGATCGCGGCACTGTGCCTTACATCTCCTGGATCGATGGTCCGCCCAAAGGCACGCGAGGCAACTTCATCTCCACCAAGCTCTACAAATACGACCGCAGCGTGCCGAAGATCGAGAGGCACATCTGGGAAAATCTCGCCCTGCGTGCCGAGCGCGACAAGCTCTACCGACACCTCTACCAAGGCCCCGAGGTCCGCGTTCATTACTGGCAAGTCACCGGCCCCATGCGCGAAGACAAAGTGCATCCCGCGAGGTCGCTGTTGTTTGCCACCATCGCACCCGATGAAAAACAAATCGAGCCCGCACGCCTGCAATCCGAGCTGAAAGGCCTAGCCAGCCGACTCTTTCGTCGTGTCGTGAACGTTGAAGACATCGCCCCGCATGCGAGCGCCGTGCAAAAGCGTCTCGATGGCAAGACACCCTACGCTGATGCCGCGCGGCCTGTGTTTAAGGCGCTGCTTTGTTCCTCGGAGTTTTTGTTTCTCGCCGAGCCGGAATCAGACACGAAGACCATCACGCCGATGCAACTCGCGACCCGCCTCTCCTACTTCATCACCGCCGGTCCGCCTGACGACACCCTGCTCTCGCTTGCGGCCAAAGGTCCGCTCGATGCCAAAGCCATCATCACCGAAACTGACCGCCTGCTCGATTCCCCGCGCGGGGATCGTTTCCTGCGCCTCTTCACAGAGCAGTGGCTCGGCTTGAACAAGCTCGGCACCATGCCGCCCTCCAAGGAAACCTTTCCCGCCTATCACATCGAACGATTGGAGCCCGCGATGCGGGAGGAAACCTGGCGCTTCATCGCCGAACTCATTCGCACCAACCAGCCCGTCACCGCACTCGTTGATGCCGACTTCACCTATCTCAATGCCGGACTCGCACGGCTCTATGAACTACCCAACGTCAGCGTCGATCACTTGCAACGCGTCAGCCTGCCTGCTGATTCACCGCGGCGTGGATTGCTCGGCCAAGCCAGCATTCTCACCATCACCGCCAACGGCGTCGAGACCTCGCCCGTGAAGCGCGGCGTATGGTTGCTGGAGAAACTCTTCGGCACACCGCCCAGCCCGCCGCCGCCGAACGTGCCACCCATCGAGCCCGACATTCGCGGAGCCACCACCATTCGCCAGCAGTTGGAGAAACATCGCAGCGTGCAGGCTTGCGCTGATTGCCACGCCAAGATCGATCCGCTCGGCTTCGCCCTCGAAGCCTACGACCCCATCGGCCACTTCCGCAGCGCTTACCCGAATGGTGCCGCCATCGACACCAGCGGCGAGTATCGTGGCCAGCCCATCAGCAGCCCCGCCGACATCCGCGCCTACCTCATTAAGCACCCGGACCTCCTCGCGCACAACCTCGCCCACCGCCTCCTCACCTACGCCC
>JAGKWZ010000001.1 GCA_021151605.1 Verrucomicrobiaceae bacterium | reverse complement strand
GGGCGATGAGATGGCCCAGACGATGGAGGCGCTAAACAAGCCGATGACGAGTCCGGCGGCCATCGCGGTGATGGGGCGAGTGATCCAGGTGAAACGCTTCTTATCCGGAGTGCGGCTGAAGCCGCAGCCACTTTGGAAAGCCTCCTGACGGAAGCGATCATGCAGCGCCATCGAGCGCAGTTGAGTCTCGGCGAAGAGCTGACGTTTCGCCGGATCATCGCGCATCACAGCTTCGAAGGCGGTCATCTCATCGGGCGTGAGCGTGCCATCCTGATGACGCATGAGCAGGTGAAGAAAATCGGTGTCGTTCATGAGGCGGATTCGGTTTGAAGGCGGGCGCGAATGCAGTCACCGAGGGCTTTGTGCAGGCGAGCGAGCGCTTGATAGACGGTTTCGATCTTGCGGCCCATCATCGCGGCTACGTCAGTGCAGTTGCGACGTTCGAAGTAGCGCAGCCGAAGCAGTTCGCGGTTGTTCGGCGTGATTTGCTCGACGCAGAGACTCAGCGCCTCCTGCATGACATCGACGCGGCTTTTCTCCGGCCATTCATCGGCGAGCAGAGCCAACATTTCATCGCTCAGGCCCACATAGCGCCCATCACGAGCCCGCAGGATGTCGATGGCGCGATTCTTCCCGGAAAGCCGCGCCCAGTTTATGAGATGCGCCGTGGTCTCGAAGGTCTCCGCCCGTGCCACGGCCTTCACGCACACTTCCTGAAACACGTCCTCCGCCAGATGAAAATCCCGCGTTACGCTGGCAAAGAACGCCGTGAGCGGCAAGCGCTCGGCGAGCAAGGTAGCGGCGATGGTTTCCGGCGGGAGCATGTTCACCGAGACTACGGCGAATGGGGCCGAATCTCGACAGCGCAGAGATCCCCAGCTTGGGAATCACCTCGCGCCCAGCCACCGCACCGCATTCTCCACCACGCGTTGCGTCTCGGCTTGTTGGAAGATGCCATAGGTCTCGTGACCGGGTCGGAAGTAGAAGACGCGGCCCTGGCCGACCTGCCACACACAGCCGCTGCGGAAGTGCTCGCCCTTGTCCCACTTTTCCTCGAACACGACCGCATCCGGCGGCGGCACGTGGAAGGGCTCGCCATACATCTCCGTGCGCGGGATGTCCCACTGCGCGGGCAAACCAGCGGCGATGGGATGCTGCGGCAGCCGCGTGGTGACATGCGAGGGCATGCCGTCGTTGCGATACACGGGGAAGACGCACGCTGGCAGGGTGAGCTTCCACACCTTGCCCTCGCCCTTCTCGACAAAAGGCGTGACCCGGGCGGCACGACCAACGCCCTTGTAATACGGTGCTTCATTGAGGAACTCCCACTTCGCCGTGGCACGCTCGGATTCGGGCAAAGCCTTGACCGCATCTGCCTTCGCCCGCTCCTGCATGAGCCGCACGAAGGGCTTGCCCCAATGCGTGGAGTGCAGGCCGATGAAGCCTATTTTCCCTTCCATCACACGCTTCACGACGGCCTCCATGCGGGCATCGTCCTGGTCCTTCACGCGGCGATGACACCAGAAGATGAGCACATCGGTGGCATCCAGCGTGGCATCGGAAAGGCCTTGATCCGCCTCGTCGAGCTTCGCTGTCTTCAACGAGAGCCCCGGCAGCTTCGCCAGATGCGCAGCGATGGTCTCGCCGAGGAATTTTTCGCCGTAGCCCTCCTTTTGCTGCGGCTGTTGCTCGTCCCAAACGAGCACGCGGATGGGTTCGGCGGCAAAGATCGGGCCAACGAGAGCCGCAAGGAACAAGACGATAAGTTTCATGAGTTGAGTGGCTAATGCTACTCGTCTTGTCGCCTCTATTTCTTGCGCTGACGGGCAGACGAAGGCGTGCGATACGTCGTCACTCCCATGAAATCCCTGCTTTTGCTATTCCTGACCAGCCTTAGCGCCTACGCCGCTGACTTCAAAGCCACGAACACAGGCATCGAGATCACGGCGGGCAGTCTGGGGAGCTTTACGCTGAGCTACCCGGAGTTTGAGCCTCCACACAAAATCATTGAAGTGAAGGCGGTGTCAGCGAGTGCGATGCTGCGCTACGAAGGCGGGGCGCAGTGTGTGGTTTCGGCGGGCCCCGACGGTATCGGGGTCGTCTTCAAAGATGTGCCTGCAGATGTGAAGTCGTGGAAGATGACGACACTGATCGACATCGGCTTCGCGAAGGGCGGTTCGTGGCGGATTGGCGACAAAGAGGGCGTTTTCCAGGCGAAGAAGGCCTCACCGCCGCAGATCGCGAGTTTGAACTCAACGACGTTTTTGGTGAAGAATGCCCAGGGGCAAAGTTTGAACTTCCTGACACCAGATTACGCGTTTCAGCAGCTCACGGACAATCGTGAGTGGAACTGGGCGGTGTATCACTGGCAGTTCATCGTGCCGTATGCGGCGGAAAGATCGGTCGCCAAGATCAAGGTAACCGCCGATCTCGCGTCAGTGACGAAACTGATCGATCCATTCGGGCAGAGCCTCAAAGACACGTTTTCGAACAAGCTGAAGAGCTTGGATGAGCTCAAAGCCGATGTGGAGGCAGACAAAACCTACTACGCCAGCATTGAGACGCCGAAGCTGGATCGCTTTGGTGGCTTGCCGGGCAGTGGTGAGGCGCTGGGGTTGAAGAAGACTGGCTTCTTCCATGTGGAGCAAAAAGAAGGTAAATCGTGGCTCGTCGATCCGGATGGGAATGCGTTCTTCCACCTCGGTGTGTGCGGCTTCGCGCCGAACGACGACTACACCTATGTGAAGGGCCGTGAAGGCATCTATGAGTGGCTACCGAAGCTCGACAGCGAATACCGCAGCGCCTTCCGCGAGGGCAACTCGGACCATTTTTCATTCTACATCGCGAACACGATCAAGAAGTTCGGCGCGGCGTATGATTTCGAGTCGCACGCGGAGCGGATGATCGAGCGGGTGAAGAAGTGGGGCTTCAACAGCATCGGTGCCTTTAGCCCGACGCCAAAGAAGGCTGCTTTTCCGTATGTGGCGCATCTGCCGATCAACGAATGGGAGGGCGTGCCGCGCATTCCCGGTGCGCATGAGGTGTGGGATCCGTTTTATGAGGCCACGGCGGCGAAGATCGCCGAAAACATCGCCCGCGAGGTTCCCTCGCGAGCGAATGATCCGATGCTTATCGGCTGGTTCATCGTCAATGAGCCGCGCTACGATGAACTGCCGCGAGTGATTCCATCGCTCGATGGCAAGCACGCGTGCAAACGCGAACTGGTGGCCGCTTTGAAGGCGAAATACAGCACGGTCGAGGCCTTCAACACGGCCTGGCAGGCAAAGGCGGCGTCGTTTGATGAACTCGCCGATTCCGGGCTCGCCGTGACGACGGATACGGCGAAGGCTGATGTGAAAGCATTTGTCGGCACCTTCCTCGAAACCTACTTCACGCAGATCGAGAAAGTGTTTCGCCAGCATGACGCGAATCATATGCTCATCGGCAGCCGCCTTCAGCCGATCACGATCGAGGACGAGCAGCTCTGCCGCATCATGGGTAGTCATGTCGATGTGGTGAGCTACAACTACTACACCTACGGCGTGGACACTGCCGCGTTGAAACGCCTCCACGAATGGACCGGCGGCAAGCCAATGATGCTTAGCGAGTTCTTCTGGGCCTCGCCGAAGGACAGCGGCCTCATCGGCGGGCGTGAGGTGAGCAGCCAGCAGGAGCGCGGGTTGGCGTATCGGAACTACGTCGAGCAAAGCGCCGCGCTGGCCTTCGTCGTCGGCATCGAGTGGTTCACGCTCGTCGATCAGGCGACGACGGGACGCTGGTTCAGCCAATACAATGGCGAAAGCTACAACACCGGTCTCATCAGCGTGGCGGATCGTCCTTGGAAAGACATGCTGGCCGAGATGATGAAGACGAATCACAAGATCTATGACTTGCTCATGGGCAAACGCCCGCCGTTTGCGTGGGATGATGCTCGGTTCAAAATGAAATGACTCACTTCCGCTCCGCCACCATCAGCCGTGTCCAGGGGCCGTCGCTGACGTTGTAGTAGATGCGTTTGTTGTCGGCACTGAAGATGGGATGCGGATCGTTGCGCCGCCAGGAGCGGGCACCTTGGCTTTCGTCAAAGCTGTGAATGAGTGCCCACTTTCCACCGCGCATGTCGGCGACCATGATGCCCCATTCCTTGGGTTTACCGCCAGCGGGCTCGCTGATGCCGTCGGTGACCATGAGGGTGCTGTCCGGGCTGACGGAAGGGTGCGAACCACGCAGGTTGGGCACGTCTTTGAGCTTGGAGTAGCGAGCGGGGGAGCCGATGTCGGTGTCGAAGATGACATTGCCCATCTCAAAGATGTGGCGTGAGTCGGGATGCCACGCGGGGTGGCCCCATTGGGCGCGGAACCACTTCATCTGCGCGGTTTCGAGGTCAAAGCAGACGCAGCCCTGGCGATGGCTGGCGCTCTTTGACATGTAATCATCACCGCCGTTGCCAGCGGCGATTTTGAAGAAGGCACGCTTCAAGTCCGGACTAAGCACGGGAAAGAAAACCGAGGTGGGTTTGCCGCTGAACTCTTTTTGCAGCCATTCGCCGTGCTGGGCCTCCACGGCGGCGATTTTCAGCGCCACGCGTGTTTCGCCGGTCTTGGCGTCCCAGACGTAGAGATCGCGGTGCGGCCCGGGATTCCAGTGGCAGCCATAAAGCGGCAGCAGATCGCCTTCGGGGCTGCCAAAGCCGACTTGACGGTCCTCCGCGACGATCTTTCGCTCCTTCGTGGCGACATCGACGACGACGACGCGCCACTTTTTCTCCACCACTTCATGAAAGGCGACCATCTTGCCGCCCGCGAGCCATTGCTGGCAGGCTGCACGATGCGCGTCCTCGGTGTGCACGTTCTCCGCGAGCACGGTCTCCTTTCCGGTCGCCCGCTCCAGGATGCGCACCTCGCCGATGTAGCCCGCCGGATGCGTCGAGGTGAAAAACAGCACATGCCTGCCGTCCGGACTTTCGGGATTGGTGACGTAATAGGTGTGGATGCTGTGTCGGTCGGCAATGGCGCTCACCGGCCTGATCGTGACATCATGCGTCCACAGTGCGACGGGATCGGAGTCCTGCGCGAAGAGGGACAGGCTAACGAAAAGCAGAAGGCAGAAGAGGCGTGTCATGTGAGGGACACGTATGCGGCTGCTGGGTCTTTCAAAGTGGACGCGCGGGGGCGATTGCGTCGTCCTTTTTTGGGCAGCGAGGGACTGGCTCCGAGGGACGCCCCGCTTGTGACCGGAGCGTCATCTGTCGCAGCCAGACCTCACTAAACTTTGCGAATACCCATGGCGGCGAGCGTTTTCTCGGCCTGAATGACACTGCCGTTCCAGGAGGTGACGACAGGATAGACTTGCGCGGTATTGGCGAGATAGACGGAACCAGCCACCAGGGACTCAGGTGGTCGAAGCTTCATTTGTCCAAGATTGTAAATCGGCTCTACAAATGGAGCGTGGAAGATGTAGCTGGCCTCAATGTCAGCCTGCTGGAGCTGCGGGAAAAGCCTCTTCAGCGCGGGTATCCAGGCAGCGCGGAGAGCTGACTCATCCTGACTAAAGCGGGGGTCGTCTCGATGCAGATACTTGGTGAGATAAACCACATGTCGCTCTCCCCGGTCAGCGGGATCAGTCAGTGTGGAAGTCTCGACGACGCCGTCAAAAGGGTGCTCGCTCTCCGGGGTGGCGACCCAGTAATGAGGCGTGAGCGGCTTTTTCAGGAAGAGCAGGCAATTGATGACTCCCTGGTAGTCGGTGGTGGTATCGAGAGCGGGCAGTTGGGAACGCAAGGCCGGACCGATCAGCTTGCTAACCTGTGGTGTGGGCAAGGTGATGACGATTTGATCAAAGGTTTCTGTTCCTGACGTGGTGGTAACCTTGACATGCCCATCGGAATTGAGGTCGATGCCTTGCACACTGGTCCGTAATCGAATGTCTGCCCCGAGTTCGCCAAGGACCCGGGCAAATGAATCAGTGATGCGCTTGTAGCCGCCTCGGATGTAACCTTTGGACTCGCCTTTGGACTCGCCTTTTTCACGGTTGAAGCGTGTCCAGAACCAAAGGGCGGGCACGTCGTGGTAGCGATCTCCAAACTTGGCTTCGAGCATCGGCTGCCAGAATTTGGCAAAGGCGCGGCTGCCGCTGAGGCGGGTCAGCCACTTCACGGTGGTGACGTCATCGAGGCCACGATCTGAGACGAGGCGCCCATAGAGGCCTGTCAGGCCGACACGGATACGGTCGATGAAGGTCAGAGGGGCGAACTTGAGAAGATCAACGGCGGTGTTCAGCGGGAAGAAGCGACCTTTGTGAGCATAGGCAAAGGTGGTGGGCTTCCAGTAAACCTCGTCACGTAGTCCCAGGCTTTCGAGGACACCCAAAAGCGGCCCATCACTAGGAAGCATGCAATGGTAGAATTTTTCAAAGGTGCGCCCTTCATGCTCGAAGAACGTCCCGAGACCTCCCAGCTGCTCTGATGCCTCAATCAAGGTGACGCGTCTGCCTGCCTGGGCGAGCCTAAGGGCACAAGTGAGGCCGGAAATGCCACCGCCAAGGACGGCAACAGTCTGGGGCTGGGATGGCATCAGTAGTCAGCAGGGGTAGAGGTCTGGTCTTTTTTGCTAGCTCAAGCTCGTAGGCGCACCTGGGCACGCAATTCCTGAAGACTAGGCTCATTGGACTGGGGGAGATTTTCCTTGGCCCAGTAGCCACCGATGACATTGAAATAGCGGCGGATGGTGCGCCAGATGCGCAGCTTGCTGACTCCCACCTTGAGGTCATAACGCAGTGTGTAAGGAATCTCGGCCGCACGAGCACCGAGCCAACGCAGGCGGAGAAGCAGCTCCAGCATACAGGCAAAGCTGGACTCCTGGATGAGGGGGCCATTGCCAGACTCATGAATGAGGCGGCCGATGGTGACGCTTCGGTAGGCACGGAAGCCGGTCGAATAGTCGCGCACGTTCCGGTAGGGCATCAAGACCTTCATCATCAAGCAACAACCCCAGCTCAGCACCTTACGGTAAAAGGGCACGCCCTGGACGACACTGCCCAACTGGAATCGTGAGGCGATGACGATGTCTGCATCACCCTCACGAATCATCTTTACCATCTCCTGGATGTAAACAGGGTCGTGGGAATTGTCTGCGTCCATGACGACGACGACTTCTCCCAGGAGCCAGCCCTCACGCAAGCCAGTCTGCAAGCCTTCCCCGAGACCTTTGTTGACTCCATGCTGGACGAGTTTCACCGGCATTTTTGAGGCAAACTCGCGTGCAATTTCGGCGGTTCGATCCTTTGAGCCGTCATCGACGACGACAACTTGGTAGCTGAAAGGCATGGTGACCATCTTGGTTCGGATGCTTTCGAGAAGTTTGGGCAGATCCTGCTCCTCGTTGTAGGCGGGCAGGACAATGGCGACTTGATTGATTTCGGTCGGGGTTTTCATGGCGTTGTTTTGAGGTTTGGATGAGTGGTTAAAAGTGGCTTTAAGCGGGCAGCGCAGAGAGCCTTCCGGTGGCGTCCGGGCTGCAGGTGAAAGTGTTGGCCTGCTGAAGCATCGTGCCGGTTTGCCAGTGGGCCTGAAGGCTGCGCAGTGTGTGCTCCACCAGGGCGATTTTCCGCTGTGCGGGCACTTTCATGCCGGGGAAAAAGTGCATCAGCGGCACGTCCTGAACATCGAGGAAGTCAGTTGGATGTAGCAGCAGCGATGGAGCAATTTTTCTAACCCGGCAAAGCCAGACGGCGAGGCCCCAGTAAAGCCTGGCGAGCACCTCTGATTTCTGTGCGAGAAACATCAGGTAAGTCGTGTGAACGGGCAGCCTCAGCAGAGGCATTGTCGTGACAGGCAGCTCGACGAGCCCGCTCTCCCAACAGAAGGGATCGAGCGTGCCGAAGGCATCACTAAATTTGCCGTAGAGGCCTTTGCGCCGGATCTTTTCCTCAGGGGACAAGTTCGAGTTCAGGAGAAAAAACAGTCGCGCCACAGGTCCTAGCGCGCTTGGGAACAAGGAAGCGTCATAGGTATATCCGCGTTCCGCGAGCACCTCACGCACAAGTGCCGAAGTGCTGAAGCCAGGGCCGCGGAAGCCACGAGTGGTCTGCCCTGTGGCGGCAAGGATGGCTTGCTCAGCATCTCCGATCTCCGCGTGCAACTGCTCACGGCTGTAAAGATGCAGCCAGGGTTCGTGATTCAGGGAATGGTTGGCGATTTCATGTCCAGCGTCAGCGATTTGCTTTAACAAGGGCTGACTGGCAGCATCGGCAGCGTCTTTACCAACGATGAAGAAGGTGATGCGCTGGTCACAGCGCTTCAGGACCTCCAGGATGCGCGGCACGACAAGTTCCAGATAGCTCGGGTAGCTCTCCCAGCCTGCGGCACCCTGAGTTTTCAGGTAGCTCCAGAGGTTATCGAGATCGAGTGAGATGCTGGAAACGGGTTTCATGACTGCAGATAGCGTGGACGGTGAAGTCACGCGGCAATAGAGAGAGGTTGTAATGGGTTCGTTTTCTCCGATGCGCCGAAGAGCACATCACAAATGCGCTCGGCTGCATGGCCATCACCAAAGACATCGCATGAGCGACTGGCACTAGCGTGCCAGACCTCATCAATCAGGGCGGTGCGCAGCATCTCACGCAAGCGCTCTGGGGACTCGCCAACCAGACGCGCGACACCACATTCCACAGCTTCGGGTCGCTCGGTGTTCTCTCTTAGAACGATCATTGGCTTGCCGAGTGCCGTGGCCTCCTCCTGGATTCCCCCAGAGTCCGAGACAATGAGCCAAGCATGGGAGAGGAGATGCACAAAGTCACAGTAACCCATAGGGTCCGTCAGCCGGATACGCGGATGATGGTCCAGCTCCGCGTTCACAGCGGCGCGCACATTAGGGTTCGGATGCACAGGGAAAACCATAGCAAGGTCTGTCCGGCTTTCGATGAATTCTCTCAATGCCCTCAAATGAAGGCTCATCGTTTCACCGAAGTTCTCGCGACGATGCGTGGTAACCAAAACGAGTTTTTTACCCGCGGCCCATTCCTGCATCTCGGCCACCGTGGAGCCCGGTCTCGTGGTTTTCAGAGTCTGGTGCAGAGCATCGACTACGGTGTTGCCGACCAAATGAATCGACTCTGGCTTCACACCTTCATCCAGCAGAGTTCGGCGATTTCGTTCCGTGGCAGCGAAGTGGAATCTCGCGATTTGGCCCACGAGCCTTCGGTTCATTTCCTCCGGGAAGGGGCTGAGCGGATTTCCTGAGCGCAATCCGGCCTCCAGATGCCCCACAGGAATCCGACGGTTGAAGGCAGCCATTGAGCCCATCACTGCCGATGCTGTGTCGCCCTGCACGAGCACCAAGTCCGGCTGCTCCTTTTCAAGCACCGGGTCCAATTTTTCCAAGAGCCGACTACCAAGTGCATTCAGACTCTGGCCTGCCACCATGGCTTCTAGATTATAATCTGGCCGAATGCCGAAGAGTTCGAAGAGCGGCAGCAGCAGGTCGGTGTGTTGCCCTGTGTTAACTGTTACCAACTGTTTCCCGCTAGCCACCAGGAACTGGATCATGGGGGCGAACTTGATCAGTTCAGGCCGAGTGCCGAAGCAGATCAGGATTTTTGAGGTCTTGGATAATTCGCTGACGACTTGTGTCATATAATTATAATAATTAACAAATGAAGTGGATCAAATGGAAATTATGATTTTTATCTATTTTGAGCCACAAGTTTGACCCAAAATCTCCTTTTTGAGAAGCCTGTCTCGGGATCGAGGCCAGTAGCGTTCAATATGGGAACGATTCACGTCCCGCCTCGACGAGTTGTTTTTGCCTGCAGTTCGAACAATTTAGTCCGCCAGCCGCAACCGTAGATGTCGGTTTAAAACCATCGCGACGACGAGTCCCATCCAAGGCCAAATGACCAAAGTATATCGAGGCAGGCCAGGAAGCAGGCTCGTTCCGCCCAAGTAGATGAAGCTCATGAGCGCGAGTAGATACAACTCAGGCGGTATGCTCCGCCACTTCTGACAACCCACTCCAAGAGCCAGCAGGACACCAAGAACTAGTGGCATGTTTGCGGTCACGAGCACAAGCATCAGCAGTTCCTCGGCATGAAACGATCTGGGCCAGCCAAGAGTGAGTCGCCCCCAGTTACACAGCCAGTTTTTGAAGGCCCCGACCGGGTTAGCTCGCAAATTTTCCATGGCCTTCTTCTTGAAGGCTGCTTCGCGTTCTTTCACCGGCAGGTAGTAATGGGCCTGGTAAAATTCCCGATGCCCGTTGGCGATCAGTTCAGGCTTGTTGATCGCATCTATGTCCGAAAACCAGTGCCCATTTTCGCCATGGCCGGTGCTGGTCGCCCAGTAGAGGAGTTCACCAGCGTTTGTGGACCAACAGAGCGTGTCGCCGGTTTTGGACTTCGTGTAGGCCAGCCAAGGAAGGCAGAGGGCAAAAGCCAGCCCCAGCATTAACAAGGCACGAAGTAGGGTGACTCTCGCCTTTTTCCATATGGGAAGCAGGATCAGGAGGAAGAAGATGGAGGCCATGATGACATTGCCAAAGAACACCCTCGTCATCGTCAGCCAGCCCATCGCAAAAGCCGCCAAAAGGATTGGTCTCCAGGCGATCTTTTCAGATCTCAGAGCCGCCGTGAAAGCCCACGCAAAGCCCGCCACACAGCATACGGCCAGGGATTCGGTCATGAGAAAGGGGGCCACGCGCAGCAAGCTCGGATGAAGCCCTGTGACCAACGCCACGGTAACCGACCAGCCCCGCCCGGCATACGGTAGCACCGTACGGAAGCTGAACCACGCAGCCAGGGCCATGAAGACACTATTTAGAAGACGCAGCCCCAACAGTGGAACGTTGAGTCCCAAAAGTGCTGCCAGCACGAGCGGGTACCCAGGTCCGTTCACGATGTCTGGGCTTTCAGGTGTGACGAAGCTGCCTTTGGTCAGGTTTACGGCACCGTCCAGATACCTGCCCTCGTCCCAGATCAAATCAGGTCGATCCACCAGAAGCGCGATCACTACATGCAGAACCAGCACGGAGACTCCGAGCAAGCATTCAGCACGGCGTGAGTTGGCTAATTCGCGAAGAGACATCCGGTACTGTCCGCCGCCCTTGATCATTTTGTCAAACTCGATCCCCTTATTCACCTAAAATGCCCAGTATATTCGGATCAGCCTCGGTGGTTTATTTCGAATTCGACCTCGGATAATCCTCATGATCCGATAAATGTATTGAAGGCTGGCGCGATCATCTTAAACAGGTCGATCTACAGTTTCATGCTTCCGTCACTCAGCGCCCTTATCCAACGGAAGAAAAGCCGCCAAACCCTGGCGGTTCTCACTGCCTATGATTATCCAACCGCCCGTCTGCTGGACGAGGCCGGAGTGGACCTCCTGCTCGTGGGAGACTCCCTCGGCATGGTCGTGCTCGGTCTGCCAGACACCACGGGTGTGACCATGGACATGATGGTTCACCACATCGCCGCCGTCCGCCGTGGCGTCACCCGCGCACCTATCATCGGCGATTTGCCTGCGCACAGCTACGACACCCCTGAGCAGGCCTTGGCAAACGCCCGACGCCTCGTCGAAGCCGGGGCCGATGCCGTGAAGCTGGAGGGCGGCACCGCCTTCATCCCCCAGGTGCGGGCCATCATCGAGGCTGGCATTCCCTTCGTCGGGCACATCGGCATGTTACCCCAGAGCGTCCGCGAGGAGGGCGGCTACAAAAAGAAGGGCAAAACGCCCGAACAGGCCGACCGCCTCATCGCTGACGCCCTCGCGCTCGATGAAACCGGAGCCATTGCCATGGTGCTGGAGAGCATCGTCCCCGAAGTCGCCGCCGAAATCACCCGCCAGGTCCGGGCCAGCACCATCGGTATCGGAGCTGGCACAGGCACCGACGGTCAGGTCCTCGTCACTCACGATCTGCTCGGCAGCTTCCCCTGGTTCCGCCCACCCTTTGCCAAAGCTCGTGCCGACCTCGCCGCCGAAACCCGCCGCGCCGTATCCGAATACATCGCCGAATGTCAGAAATAGAGCATCTGAGCATCGTGAAGTCGGTTCGCAAAATCTGAGCACTCATCACTGAGCACTTTGAGTCTGGAAAGCTGCCCAGACCTACGCTACCACCCGCTGTGCTCCTCGCCCTCGAATCCTCCTGCGATGAAACCGCTGCCGCCATCTGCACGGCAGAGGGGGAGGTGCTCGCCTCCGCTGTCGCCTCGCAGATCGAGATCCACCGGCGCTATGGCGGCGTCGTGCCAGAGGTCGCCTCGCGGAATCACATCCTGCACGTCCGGCCGCTCGTCGAGCAGGTGCTCGCGGAGGCCCGTGTGACCCTGCCAGACATCCAGGCCTTTGCCGCCACCAGCGGCCCCGGCCTCGTCAGCAGTCTGCTCATCGGCACCAGCATGGCCAAAGCGCTCGCTGTGGCGGAAAAGAAGCCCTTCCTCGCCGTCAACCACATGGAAGGGCACCTGCTCTCCCCCTTCATGGCCGGAAATGGCCCGCCTCGGCGCAGCGTTGCCCTCATCGTCAGCGGCGGGCACACCATGCTCATCCACATGACCGGCGTGGGTGACTATCGTTTGCTAGGCCGCACCCGCGATGACGCGGCTGGCGAGGCCTTTGACAAGATCGCCAAGATGATCGGCCTGCCTTACCCCGGCGGGCCGGAGATCGACAAACTCGCCCGCCAGGGCCGACCCGATGCCTACAGCTTCCCCCGCAGCTTCCTGGATGGCAGCAGCCTCGAGTTCAGCTTCAGCGGCCTGAAAACCGCCGTGCTCTATGAGCTGCCGAAGCTCGATCTCAAAAACGAAATCGTGCTCGCCGATGTCTGCGCCAGCGTGCAGGAGGCCATCTGCGAAGTGCTCGTGGAAAAACTCGTCCTCGCCGCCCGGCTGATGGGTGAAAAGCTCGTCACCGTCAGTGGCGGCGTCAGTTGCAACCGGGGCCTGCGTGCCAAACTCACCGCCCGCTGTGAAAAGGAAGGCCTCACCCTGCTGCTCGCCCGCCCCGATCTCAGCACAGACAACGCCGCCATGATCGCCTACGCCGCCGCCCAACGCTTTCAGCTAGGCCACACCTCCCCCCTCGAAGCCGATGTCGATCCCAACCTCCCGCTGGTCTAAAAAGGAGCGCACGCGTCCTCGCGTGCCATCTCGTGCGTCCTCGCACGAGATCGTCCCAGGACTCCGCCCCCTCATCGCCTCCACGATCCTTTGGTTCGCAGTCACCGCCTTCGCAGCGCCCATCCCCGGCCTCATCCTGCCGCTGCACGATGTCGAAGCTGGCACGGCGGCCACGGGCATCGTCGCGGAGGTCCTCGTAAAAGAGGGCGATACGGTGGAGCAGGGCCAGCCCCTCGTCCGCCTGAACTACGAAGTCGAAAAACTCGAACTCGAGCGCAGCGCCAAAGTCCTGGAAAAGGCCAAATTTGACCACGAAGCCGCCGAGAAGCTCCTCGCCGAAAAAATCGGCACCCGTGAGGACGCGCTCAAAAAGCGCATCGAGCACGATCTCGCCACCCTCCAGCAAAAAGCCGCCCAGGTGCGCCTCGATCAACGCACCATCCGCGCTCCCATCCAGGGCATCGTCGTGAAGCGTGACAAAGAACCCGGCGAGGCCGTGCTGCTCAACGAGACCGTCGCCCAGATCGTGCACATCCGGCAGGTCTATGCCCAGTTTTACCTCGAACCCAGTCAGGCGCAGATGCTCAAGCCCGGCCAGACCTTGCCCCTAAGCATTCCCTCACTGGCCGAACCTCGGCAGCTCACCGGGAAGCTCGACTTCATCGACCCACGCATGGATGCCGAGAGCGGCCTCTACCGCATCAAACTGCTCGTGGACAACGCCGACCTCCGCTTGAAAGCCGGGATGCGCGTCGAACTCGAATTATCGTCTCACTAGCCAGAGCTGGAGATGGCATTCAGAATGCGGGTCCGTTCGTATCCCCCCGTCATCATGCGTCGCCTCGCCCTTTTCCTTCTCTTTGCCCAAGCTGCCACTGCTGCTGAAGTCACCCTGCACCGCTGGTCCGGCGCATTGAATGTGCCTGACCCGGTCGCCTGCACGGTGGATGAAAAGGGACGCGTCTATGTCGCCGCGACCACGCGGCGAAAGGGTGCTGATCTCGACATCCGTGAGCATCCGATGTGGATCGCGGATGATGTCGGGCTCAGCAGTGTGGAGGAGAAGCGCGAGTTCCTGAAGCGCGAGCTGGCTCCAGGAAAGCTCCGCCTGCCTCGCGGTGGGCTGAAAGATCATAACAAAGACGGCTCCATCGACTGGAAAGACCTCACCGTGTACAGCGAGCGCATCTACCAGCTCCGCGACACGGATGGCGATGGAACCGCCGACAAGATGACTACCTTCGCCGAAGGTTTTAACACCGAAGTCACCGGCATCGCGGCGGGCATTCTTTATCATGACGGCTGGGTTTATGCCACCATCGCGCCGGATCTCTGGCGGCTCAAAGACACCGATGACGACGGCGTCGCCGATGTGCGCGAAGTCGTCGCGCATGGCTTTGGAATGCACATCGCCTATGCCGGGCATGACATGCACGGCCCGCGCCTCGGGCTCGATGGTCGAATCTACTGGAGCATTGGCGACAAAGGCGTGAACGTGACGAGCAAGGAAGGCAAACATTGGTTTTATCCGCATGAGGGCGCCGTGATGCGAATCGAGCCCGACGGCAGTGGCTTCGAGGTCTTTGCTCATGGCCTGCGCAACATCCAGGAGATCGCCTTCGATGACTTCGGCAACATGTTCGGCGTCGACAACGACGCCGACATGCCCGGCGAAAAAGAGCGCTTCGTTTACATCACCGAGCAGAGCGACTCCGGCTGGCGCTGCTCCCACCAATACATGAAGGAGCAAAGCCGCTGGATGCGCGAAGGCATCTGGCAGGCTCCAACGCCCTTCGTAGCGGCGGGCGTGAGCACGCCGAAAGGCTCGACAACCCCCAAAGGCCAAACTCTCACGAGTTCGGCTACCCCGCTCTTCATCACCCCACCGCTCGCGAACTACTCAAACGGCCCCGCAGGCTTTGCCCACGAGCCTGGGACTGCGCTCGGACCTCGTCTGCACGGCCATTTCATTCTCGATCAATTCCCCTCTGGGAAGATGGAAGCCTTCACCATCACGCCGAAAGGCAGCGCTTTTGAAATGAGCCGACCACGCGTCATCAATGCTGGCATCATGGGCATTGGCCTCAGCTTCGGACCCGATGGAGCACTCTACATGGCCGACTGGGTGGGTGGTTATCCGCTGGATGAAAAAGGTGCGATCTGGCGTGTCGATGAAGAGACGAAGAACCCCGCTCGTGCCGAGACGCAAAAGCTCCTCAGTGCCGGCTTCAAAAAGACAGCGCCCGATGCCCTGCAAATCCTGCTCGCTCATGCCGATCAGCGCGTGCGGCTCGGTGCGCAGCTCGAACTCGCTTCCCGCAAAGCATGGCCCATCTTCACTGAAGTGCTCGACGATGGCAAAGCGCCATTTCTCGCCAAACTCCACGCCATCTGGGGCCTCGGCATCGGCCTGCGTCTGGGTCAGCTCGATGACTCACAGCTCCAGCCGCACTTCGTGGACACTGATCCCGAAGTCCAAACTCAGCTCATCAAAGTGCTCGGCGATGCTCCCGCGAAGGTCAGCGAAGCCAGCCGCAAAGTCATCACCAGTCTCATCGCATCGAAGAACCTGCGCGTCCGCTTTTACGCCGCCATCGCCACTGGTAAACTCCAGCTCGCGGGGGCTGAAGACGCACTTTGGACCATGGCCGCACAGGATGCTGGCGATGCCTGGCTGCGTCATGCCGTTGTGACGGGCTTGGCAGGATCTTTGAAAGCCGAAGCTCTCGCCAAACGCCTTTCAGACAGCACGCGGAACATCCGTCTCGCCGCCTTGCTCGCTCTGGCACGTCAGCATTCGCCACTCATCCAGCCCGCACTCGCCGATGCCGACAGTGCTATTGTCGATGAAGCCGCGCGTGCCATCCACGACGATACGGGCATCCCCGAAGCTCTTCCGGCACTCGCCGCTTTGCTCGATGGCAAAGCCACCTCCGAAGTCACCACGCGCCGAGCCATCAATGCCAACCTCCGCCTTGGTAAAATCGAAAACACACAGCGCCTGCTCAAATCCGCGCTCGCAGGCTCCAGCGAGGCCTTCACCGCCCTGCTCGCTTTCACCGAACCACCGCGACTCGACCTCGTAGATGGCGTCGCCCGCAAATACGAAGCGCGTGATGCCGCAGCCATCGCCGCCGTCGTGCAGCCGCGTGTTGCCGACCTTCTCGCGCTCACCGATCCCGATCAAAAAGCCGCCGGAATCGAGCTCATGGTCAAGCTCGCTCTCCAGGTCGATGCCCCCGCTTTGCGCAGCATCATCGCCGACGCCAAAGCCAAGCCCAGTCAGCGAGTCGGAGCCCTCCGCCTCATGGCCGCGCAGCACGCCAGCGATGCCGCCTTTGCCGAAACACTCACACTCACCGCGGCTAAAACCTCGCCCGCCGAGCTGCGCATGGAGTCGCTCGTGCAGACCTTTGCTCATCAAAAAGACCGCGCTGTCACCGAGGCATCACGCGTCTTGGAGCAGGGCAGTTTAAAGGAGAAACAAGCCGCCATGAAGCTGCTCGCCAGCTCCGACACCAAGACTTCTGCCACTCTGATGGACACCTGGCTGCAGCGTCTCGCTATCGGTAAGGTCGAGCCCAGCTTGAAGCTCGATGTCCTCGAAACCTCTGCCGCTTTTCCAGTCTTGGCCGAGCGCCTCGCCACCTACCAGCAAAGCCGCACCACAGCCCCGCGCGATGACTTGATCGAAGGCGGGGATGCCACCAACGGCAAGGAACTAGTCACCAATCACCTCGGAGCCAACTGCCTCGCCTGCCACACTGTCGAGGCCAAGGAAGGCAGCCAAGTCGGCCCCATTTTAAAGACCATCGGCGGCCAGCGAACGAAGGCTGAGCTGCTCGAAAGCCTCGTCAATCCCGTGGCGAAGATCGTCCCTGGCTACGGCCTCGTCTCCATCACCATGAAGGACGGCAGCAACCACGCCGGAGCCCTTTTCAAAGAAGACAAAGCCGCCGTCACCCTCCGCCTCGCCGACGGCACCGAAAAGAAACTCCCCCGCGCTCAAATAACCATGCAGACCCCACCCGTCTCCATGATGCCCCCCATGCTCGGGATCTTGACGCCACGTGAGATTCGTGACGTCGTGGCCTATTTGAGCGGCCTCAAGCCAACGAAGAGCAAGGCGGTGAAGAAGGACGAGCATTGACCAAGTCAAAAGCCCCGGCTTCTCGCGAAACCGGGGCTTTGGAAGGTGATGTCAGCTTTTCAGCGGATCACGGCAAGCTCGTTGCGCCCATGAGGAAGCGATCGCACTCGCGGGCGGCGCCGCGGCCTTCGTTGAAGGCCCAGACGACGAGGGACTGGCCACGGCGGCAATCGCCGGCGGCAAATACACCGGGGAGGCTGGTAGTGTATTTCTCGTGCTCGGCTTTGATGTTGCTGCGCGGATCGGTTTCGACGCCGAGGGCTTCGACGAGGGGCTGTTCGGGGCCGAGGAAGCCCATGGCGAGCAGGACGAGCTGCGCGGGCAGGACTTTTTCGGTGCCGGCGACCTTTTGAGGGCCGAAGTTGCCTTTGTCGTCTTTCTTCCACTCGACATCGACGACGTGGACGGCCTTCACGTTGCCGTCGGCGTCGCCTTCGAAGTGGGTGGCGGTGGTGAGATAGACGCGAGGATCGTCGCCGAACTTGGCGGCGGCTTCTTCCTGGCCGTAGTCCATCTTGTAGGTCTTGGGCCATTCAGGCCATGGGTTGTTCGCTGCGCGCTTCAGCGGCGGCTTGGCCATGATTTCGAGCTGGGTGACGGTGGTGCAGCCGTGACGGATGCTGGTGCCGACGCAGTCGGTGCCGGTATCGCCGCCGCCGATGATGACAACGTCTTTGCCGTCGGCGGTGATGTATTTACCGCTGGGGTCGAGCACGGCTTTCGTGTTCGCGGTGAGGAAGTCCATGGCGAAATGGATACCCTTCAACTCGCGACCTGGGATTGGAAGGTCACGCGGTTTGGTGGCTCCAGTGGCGACGATGATGGCGTCGAAGTCTTTGCGGAGCTGCTCGGCGGTGATGTCGGTGCCGACGTTGACGTTGCATTTGAAGGTAACGCCTTCGTCTTCGAGCAGCTTCACGCGGCGGAGGACGACTTCGTTTTTATCCAGCTTCATGTTGGGGATGCCATACATGAGAAGGCCGCCGGGGCGGTCGGCACGCTCAAAGACGGTAACGGTATGGCCGGCTTTGTTGAGCTGCGCGGCTGCGCTGAGTCCGGCGGGGCCGGAGCCGATGATGGCGACTTTTTTGCCGGTGCGCTTTTCAGGCGGCTCGGGCTTCACCCAGCCTTCTTCCCAACCTTTGTCGATAATGCTGACCTCGATGTTCTTGATCGTGACCGGCGGCTCGTGGATGCCGAGCACGCAGGAGCCTTCGCAAGGAGCGGGGCAGACGCGGCCGGTGAACTCGGGGAAGTTGTTCGTCTTGTGCAGGCGGTCGAGCGCCTCCTTCCATAGGCCGCGATAGACGAGATCATTCCACTCGGGGATGATGTTGTTGATCGGGCAGCCGGAGGCCATGCCGCTGATGAGCGTGCCGCTGTGGCAGAAGGGGATGCCGCAGTCCATGCAGCGCGCGCCTTGGTTTTTGAGCTGCTGCTCGGGCAGGTGCAGATGGAATTCCTTCCAATCTTTGATGCGGAGCAGTGGATCGCGGTCTGCGGGGAGTTCGCGGTCGAATTCGATGAAGCCGGTTGGTTTTCCCATGGTCTCTGGTCTGTGAAAAAGTGATGTCTGTGGGGTTCGTGTCGAGCGGGCTACCTTCTAGCTTCCACCGATGCGGGCGACGTCGCGGGCGTTGGCTTCAAAGGCGGCGTTCAGGGCGGCATCGCCGGTGAGGCCGTCGGAGGTGGCTTTCTTGATGGCCTTGAGCACGCGGGCGTAGTCACGAGGCATCACTTTGACGAACTTCGGCACCATCTGCTCCCAGAGGGCGATGACCTTGAAGGCCTTCTGGCTCTTGGTGAGTTCGGCGTGCTTCTTGATGAGTTCGTAGAGAGCTTCGATCTCTTCTTTGTCATCGAGCTTCTCGAGGTCGGCCATGCTGGTATTGCAATGGTTGGCGAAGTCGCCCTCCTCATCGAGCACATAGGCGACACCGCCGCTCATGCCTGCGGCGAAGTTGCGGCCTGTGCTGCCGAGGACGACGACGCGGCCTCCGGTCATGTATTCGCAGCCGTGGTCGCCCACGCCCTCGACGACGGTATCGACGCCGCTGTTGCGGACGGCGAAGCGCTCGCCGGCCCTGCCGCGCAGGAAGAGCTCGCCACTCGTCGCGCCATAGAGCGCGGTGTTGCCAGCGATGATGTTTTCATCGGCGGCAAAGGTGGAGGCTTCCGGTGGATAGATGACGATGCGGCCGCCGCTGAGGCCCTTGCCGATGTAGTCATTGCCGTCGCCTTCGATCTCGAGCGTGACGCCCTTTGGAACAAAAGCGCCGAAGCTCTGACCGGCGGTGCCTTTGAACTTGAGATGCACAGTGCCGTCCGGCAGGCCGTGCCAGTGGCGCTTGGTGATCTCGTTGCCGAGGATCGTGCCGACGGTGCGGTTGACGTTGCGGATGGAGAGTTCGGCGGTGACTTTTTCGCCCTTCTCGATGGCTGGTTTGCAGATGTCGAGGAGCTGGGTGATGTCGAGGCTGCGGTCGATGCCGTGGTCCTGGATCTCGGTGCAGAAACGGCCCACGTCGTCGCCGACATCGGGACGATAGAGCAGATTCGTGAGGTCGATGCCTTTGGCTTTCCAATGCTCCACAGCGGCGCGAGGCTCCAGCACATCGGTGCGGCCCACCATTTCATCAAGTGTGCGGAAGCCGAGCTCGGCCATGAGTTCGCGCACTTCTTGGGCGATGAAGCGCATGAAGTTCGCCGCGTGCTCGGGATCGCCGCTGAATTTGGCGCGGAGCTGTGGGTCCTGGGTGGCGACGCCGACGGGGCAGGTATTCAGATGGCAAACGCGCATCATGATGCAGCCGAGCGTAACGAGCGGAGCGGTGGCAAAGCCAAATTCTTCAGCGCCGAGCAGGGCGGCGATGACGACATCGCGGCCAGATTTCATCTGGCCGTCTGCCTCGACGACGATGCGGCTGCGGAGGTTGTTCAGCACGAGCGTCTGGTGCGTCTCGGCGAGACCGAGTTCCCAGGGCAGGCCCGCGTGTTTCACGGAGGTCTGCGGGGAGGCACCAGTGCCGCCGTCGAAGCCGGAGATGAGCACGACATCTGAGTGGGCCTTTGCCACGCCGGCAGCGATGGTGCCGACGCCGACTTCGGAGACGAGTTTCACGCTGATGCGGGCCTCGCGGTTCGCGTTTTTCAGATCGTGGATGAGCTGAGCCAGGTCCTCGATGGAATAGATGTCATGATGCGGAGGCGGCGAGATGAGGCCGACGCCCGGCGTGGAGCCGCGCACCTTGGCGATCCAGGGATACACCTTCGATCCAGGAAGCTGGCCGCCTTCACCGGGCTTCGCGCCCTGGGCCATCTTAATCTGGATTTCTCTGGCCTGACTCAGGTAGAGGCTGGTGACGCCGAAACGACCAGAGGCCACCTGCTTGATGGCGGAGTTCTTCGAATCACCGCGCTCGTTGGTCCAGGTGAAGCGCTCGGGGTCTTCACCACCTTCACCGGTGTTCGACTTGCCGCCGATGCGGTTCATCGCGATGGCGAGGGACTCATGCGCCTCGCTGGAGATGGAGCCATAGCTCATCGCGCCTGTTTTGAAGCGCTTCATGATCGAGTCGATGGATTGCACTTCTTCGATCGGCACCGGAGTGCGTTTCTTGAAGTCGAGCAAACCACGCAGCGTGTAGTGCTGCTTGATCTGCGTGTTCACCAGAGCGGTGTATTGCTTGAAGGTCTCGTAGTTGCCGGTGCGGACCGCCTTTTGGAGGGTGTGGATCGTGAGCGGATTGAAAAGGTGAGCTTCACCTTCTTTACGCCACTGATAATCACCGCCGACGTCGAGCGCGTGGACCTGGGAATCGCGATCCGGGAAACCGCGGAAGTGACGCTGGATGGCTTCCTCTGCGATGACCTTGATGTCACTGCCTTCGATGCGGGTGGCGGTCCAGGAGAAGTATTTGTCCACCACGCTCTGGCTGAGGCCGACGGCTTCAAAGATCTGCGCGCCGCGATAGCTCTGCATCGTGGAGATGCCGATCTTCGAGGCTACCTTGATGACGCCCTTGGTGGCGGCTTTGATGAAGTTGTACACCGCCTTCTTGTGATCCACGCCGACGAGCAGCCCCTGGCTGATCATGTCGTCGAGCGTTTCAAAGGCGAGGTAAGGATTGATGGCTCCACAGCCGTAACCGATCAGCGTGCAGAAGTGATGCACTTCCCGTGGCTCGCCGGACTCCAGCACGAGATCGCACTGGGTGCGGGTGCCTTTGCGGATGAGGTGATGATGCAGACCGCCGACGGCAAGCAGCGCTGGGATGGCGGCCTTGTCTTTGCTGACGCCTCGGTCGGAGAGGATGAGGATGTTCCAGCCCTGGGTGACGAGTTCGTCGGCCTTGGCGCAGATTTTTTCCATTGCCTTCTCCATGCCCGCCGCGCCCTTCTTTGGATCAAAGAGGATCTCGATGGTGGCGGACTTGAACTGGCCCTCGGCCACACTCTTGAGCTTGGCGAGGTCTTCGTTGCTAAGAATCGGCGTCTTGAGCTCGATCAAATGGCAGCTTTCAGGCTGAGGATCGAGCAGGTTGCCCTCAGCACCGATCGTGGTGACGGGGGAGGTGACGATCTCCTCGCGGATACAGTCGATGGGCGGGTTCGTGACCTGCGCGAAGAGCTGTTTGAAGTAATCGAAGAGCAGCTTCGACTTGTTCGAGAGCACAGCCAGCGGGATGTCCGTGCCCATGGAGCCGATGGCTTCCACGCCGTCTTTGCCCATGGGGACCATGAGTTTACGGAGGTCTTCAAAGCTGTAACCAAAGGCCTGCTGGCGCTGCAGCATGGTCTCGTGGTCCGGTGGTGCGACGGGCTCGCCGTCCTTGATGTCGGCCAGCTTCACGAGGTGCTTGTCCAGCCACTCGCGGTAGGGTTTTTCAGCAGCGATCTTCGCCTTGATCTCGTCATCGGGGACGATGCGCCCTTCTTCCATGTTCACGATGAACATCTTGCCGGGCTGGAGGCGGCCTTTGAGCTTCACATTCTCTGGAGCGATGGGCAGCACGCCCGCTTCGGAGGCCATGATGACGAGGTCGTCCTTCGTAACATAATAACGCGACGGACGCAGGCCGTTACGGTCCAGCGTGGCGCCCATCATGGTGCCATCGGTGAAGGCCACGGAAGCCGGGCCATCCCAGGGTTCCATGAGGCAGGAATGGTATTCGTAGAAGGCCTTGCGGGACTCATCCATGGACTCGTGGCCGCTCCAGGGCTCAGGAATCATCATCATCATCGCATGTGGCAGCGAGCGACCGCCCATCACGAGCAGCTCGAGCACGTTGTCGAACATCGCGGAGTCCGAGCCGCTTTCGTTCACGATGGGGAAGAGCTTCTTCACGTCCTCAAACAGCGGACTTTCGAGCAGCGACTGGCGGGCCTTCATCCAGTTGATGTTGCCGCGCAGCGTGTTGATCTCGCCGTTGTGGGCGATGTAGCGATACGGATGCGAGCGCTCCCAGCTCGGGAAGGTGTTTGTGGAGAAACGGGAGTGAACCAGCGCCAGCGCCGACTCCATGTCCGGGTCCTGGAGGTCGAGGAAGTAAGCGCCGACCTGCTCCGGCATGAGCATGCCTTTATACACCAGCGTGCGTGAGGAAAGGCTGGGGCAATACCAGAACTCGTCGATCTCTGCCGTGCGGATGGCAGTGACGGAGCGCTTGCGGATGACGTAGAGCTTCCGCTCAAAGGTCTGCTGGTCGGGGCAGCAACCGCCGCGAGCGATGAAGGCCATGCGCATGAAGGGCTCGCTGGCTTTCGCCGTGAAGCCGATCATTGAATTGTCCACCGGCACATCGCGCCAGCCGAGCACTTTTTGACCTTCCTCAGCAGCGACTTTTTCAAAGGCCTTGGCAGCCGCGTCACGCTTGGACTGGTCTGGTGAGCAATAGGCCAGCGCCACGCCGTAGTGACCTTCCGCAGGCAGCTCCACGCCCTGGCCTGCAGCCACTTTGCGCACAAATTTGTCCGGCATCTGCATCAGAATGCCCGCGCCGTCACCAGTGTTCTTTTCAGAACCCACCGCGCCGCGATGGTCGAGATTGATCAGGATGGTCAGACCCTGCTGCACAATGTCGTGGGAACGTTTCCCCTTCATCTGACAAATGAAGCCGACGCCACATGCGTCGTGCTCGAACTGTGGATCATAGAGGCCTTGTTTCGGAGGGAGTCCTGGGGAGGTCATTTTAGTGCAAAAGGGGGCCGCATTTAGCCGCTCTGACCCGGGAACGCAACCCGGGAGTTTGCCGGGCTAGTCCGGGTGAGTTATTCACAAAGACAGGGCTCGGAAAACACCAAAGCGACACGTGGACCGGCGGGTTGGCGATCCCCGTGAAGGGTGGGAAAAGATGGCGAAGCAGGATGCCTGCCACCTCGAAACTGATTTACGGCTTGTCTAAGTTCGCTGAACGCGGTTTTTCATGTGCCCCGCTATCGGACTCGCCCGCCCTACCTCTTTTTCGCCCTAGCAAAGCGGTTCTGCCGGTCCGCTTCTGGCGTTGGTGGTGCGGGCTTGGAGTCGGAAGTGACGACCTCGACCTTCTTCTCGACGACTCGCGCCCTCAGCCGCTCCTGATGCTGCTTCAATTCGCGGGTCGGCTTGGCCTCGCGGGGCTGTTTTTTCCATCCAGTGAAGGCCCACTCGGGCATCTGCCAGCCGGTGCGGGTGACGAGGGCCTCGATGAGCATCAGGATCAGTGCGGTGAGTAAAAGCAGGCTCTGCATGTCAGCGAAGCGCACGATCTGCGGACTGCGCCAGGCTTGGCTGAGATCGAGCAGCTCGCGACCGCCGCTGGTGGCGGAGACGCGGCGGAGTTCGTCGGCGCGGGTTTCATCAAAGGCCCATTCGGTGCTGCTGCCGAGCAAGGTGGGGCCGAAGCTGAGGGCCGTGCCGCCGAGCTGCACGGCTCCACGCACCATCTCGCCCTCCGTGAGCGTGACGCTGGCCTGATAATGGCCGGGCGCGAGCCGCTCCCAGGCGAGCTCGTGGGCTCCGGCGGCATTGCTGCCGTGCGCCATCATGATGCGAGGTGGCTTGGCTTGCAGTTTGGGTTCCCACTCGCTGTCGTGCATGAGGTCGAGCGTGAGTTGGTTGCCCGCGAGGCTGTGTTTCAAACCGACGCCGGGCGGCAGTTGCTCGCCCATGAGCCAGCGGACGAGGGTTTGGAGGAAGTCGCCATACTTTGGCCAAGCGCGGATTTTCGCCGAATGCTCGCCGCCGAGGGCAAAGCTGACCGCGGCGGTCCTGCCGATGCCGCGCTGGCCGAAGGCGACGAGCGGGGCGGTGTATTCGTCCTTGGTGATGAGGCCCTGGCTGGCCCAGTCGCGCAGGTAGCTGAGGTTGTAGCCATCGGCTTCGGGCAGCCAGTCGAGCGTCTGGCTGCTGATCTCGAACCAACCACCCGCAGGCTGCGTTTTCACCGGATCGGTGATGAAGGCACTGCGCGCGACGGCGACGGTCTCCTGGCTGAAGATATTCGGCAGTTCCTCGGCCTTCTCAGTGAAGAAAAGACGGCCTTTCCCGCGCTTGGCGATGTCTTCCAGCAAGGCAGCATCGACATCGCTGCGAGTACCGAGCGCGATAACGCTGACGGTGCCGCTGCCCGCGAGGATGTCGTCGATGAGGCGCTTGTAGTCGCCGGGCTCTTCGGAGTCGGCGGCATCGGAAAAGAGGATGATGTGGCGCTGACCGGCAGGTGCCGTTTTGAGCTGATCCCACGCCGCCTTCAGCCCCTCATAAACATAGATGCCGCCGCCCGTGCTTTCGATGCGGCGCACGGCGCTTTCCATCTTCTCGCGATTCGGCCCCACCTGCTGCAGCGGCACCATTTCATGGGCGCTGCTGTCCACGGCGAAGACGGTCAGCAGATCCTGCCCGCCGAGGAAGCGGATGGCATTGCCCGCGCCTTCATCGGCGAGCTGCATTTTGGTAAAACCATTCGCCACCGTCATGCCCATCGAGCCGCTGCGATCCATGACGATGGCCATCGCCACGACGAGCTTCCGGTGCTCCTGCTTCATCTCCATCGACACGGGCAAAAGCGGATCAATCGCCGACTCAAAGTAGCCACCTGCCGCGAAGCTTTTCTTCCCGCCCGCCATCAGCAGACTGCCGCCTTGTTCACGCACATAAAAGTCGAGCGCGCGGAGGAAGTCAGCGGGCAGTTCAAAGGCAGGCACGTTGTTTAAAATGACGCATTTCACGCCCGCGAGCTGGCCGGGCCGGATGCCGCGCAGTTCGGTCACTGTTTCGACCGAAAAACCCTGCCGCTGGAGCGTCGGAGCCACCGGATCATCGAGATACGACGTGAGCAAAAGCACTCTCGGACCGCCCGCGATCTCGATCATCGCTTCGTGGCGATTGTTCCCCGGATGCGCGTCTTTCTCCGGCTGGATGAGCGCCTCGTAATGCGCCACGCCAGCGGTGATGAGCCGATCCGTGAAGCGCAGCCGACCACTGCCGAGATGCACCTCCACGTCGGTGGATTTCAGCTCCTTGCCATCGCGCAAAATGGTGAGTGGCACCTTGCCATCGCGGGTGCCTTTCACCTCCACCTCGATCATGAATGGCTCGCCGAGCTGCGACCTCGAAGGCATCTCCAGCGCTGCCACGCGGAAGTCCGTTGGCTCAGGATCACGTACCAGTCGGTAGTCCAGTTCCACGCCCTGGCGGGTCAGCTTTTCTGCGATGCCCGTCAGCGGCTCGGTGGAGTAGCCGTCGGTAAATGCCAGAACGCGAGCGGGTCGGTCTTTGCCCTCCTTTTGCGCCAAAGTCAGTGCTTGGGTGATCGCCATCGCCGTCTGGGTGGAGTGACGATTCCGCTCATAAAGCTCCGCGCCCTCCGCTCCTCGCCTCATCACCTCGCTGGCGTAGTTGAGATAAAAAAGACGGTCATTGGCCCCGCGATGCTTTTCCAGCAGCTTCTCCCATTCTGGCAGCCCTTTCGCCATCGGCTCCTCCGCCGATACCGACGAATCCAGCAGCACCCAAAGGTCGATCCCATCCTGTAGCCGCCGCCACTGCGGCTCCGCAAGCGCGAGCGTGATCAGCGCCAGCAAAACGATCCGCAACGGCTTCCACACCCCGAGTCGCGGCACCATCCATCCCGCGAGCAGCAGGATGGGAAGAAGCGCGAGCCATTCAGGGTGGCGGAGGATCATGAAGTTCAGACTTGGGCCAGGGAACTGGACAATTTGGAAGAGTCATTACCTGGAAAATCCTTCGTCGTCTATGCCGCAACGGGCATGATTCTCCTGTTTAAACTCTTTTCGGACTGAACGTGCCTGCTGAATAAATCTCGCTAACACATCCGTGGACAAAGTAAGTCCTAACTAAGGGCAGTAGGTCAAACGTGGTGTGAACCGCGAAAATGTGTCGCTAAAATGTTTACATTTTGAGCCAAATCCATCAATTTGGGGTGCTATTTTCGCAAAAAAAAGCCAACCAAGGGCGCTCGCGCGGTGCCCAGAGCTTACAGAGCACAGTCACACCATGTACAGCCGTTCAACCTCTCTTGTCTTACGCAGTTTCCGTGAGAATCGCAGACCCATCAGTGCAGTCCTAATGCTCTCGATGATCTGTTGGCAAATTAGGCTACCTTTGCAGGCAGCGACTGTCATCTGGGATGTAAATTCAGGCGTAAGCGGGGCGCAAGATGGCAGCGGAAATTGGATCGTCGGAGGCACCACATTTTTGAATGGCAGCACCAACGTCGCGACCATCAACAACCTGCTGACCGACATCGCTCAGTTTGGAAATGGTGGCACCCTGGCGAGTGTGGCCACGGTCAATGTCTCCTCTCAGAACATCAACGGACTCATTTTCGGAGCGACGACCACGAGCGGCTATACCCTGACGGCAAGCGCTGCCGGGAATGTCCTAGGCATTGGTGGTAGTGGCGTGGTGCTCAACTCGGGTGCCCAGGCCACCACGCTTGGCTCCGCCAACCTTAACCTCCAGCTGGGTGCCAGTCAGTCTTGGATCAACAATTCCTCAAGCCTCTTCACCGTGGGCGCAGCAGGAGTCAGGGGATTGCAGACGAACCTCACTATCGGCGGCAGCGGCAACACCACCGTCTCTGGTGGCATCGCCACCTCTGGTGGGCTGGTCAAGAATGATGCCGGGACGCTGGATCTCACCGGGGCCAACACCTACGCGGGGACAACGGCCATCAACGGCGGAACATTGAGGGTGAGCAATGCCACAGGTTTGCCCATTCGTTCGGCCTTGACTGTGGGGACTGGAGCCTCCTTTGACATCAACCAGGCCTTTACCATCGGCTCGCTGGCAGGGGCGGGAGATGTGAACAATACCTCCGCCACTAACCGAATCATCACGATTGGGCGAGATGACACCAGCACGACTTTCAGCGGGCGGATCAACCCCGCGACAACCGCGCGCGTGGCCATCACCAAAATCGGTGCGGGTACTCTCACCCTCCAGCCCACCACGACAAATGCCTCCACCTACACTGGAAATACCATCATCAATGGCGGTTCTGTCGTACTGGACACGTCCGCCAGTTCCCTGACGAGTGGCTTCCTCGGGGCAACGCCATTACAGCTCGGCGGTGGTAATTTTCAGATGAAAGGGCGCAGCGGGGCCGCCACGACCCAGACAATGGGCAATTTCACGACGCTCGCCTCCGGCGGCTCCATCATCTTGGACAACAATAGTGGCACCAGCACCACTCTTCGGCTTGGTTCTCTCACAGCCACTGTCGCAGGCGGCAGCTTGCTGGTGAATGCACCGGCGAACACCGTCGTGTCGAATACAACGACAGCCCTTACCAACAATATTCTCGGGGCTGGGCGCGCTGTATTCACGGATGGCACCGCAAATACCTTCAACTGGCTGAGCCAGGGCTCCGCCACACCGTTTCAGTGGACTGGACTTGGTACCGGGGTGGGCACGACCCCGGCCTACACTGGCGCTTTGCCCGCAGACGGCAGTGGGCTGGCCGCAGGCAACTACACCCTGGTCGGCAGCCAGACCCAAGGCACGGCGGCCAGCAGCATCAATACTCTGAAGATCACATCTTCGGCCGCCTCACAAAGCCTGGATCTTGCCGGTTTCAACCTGACCGCCAACGGCCTGCTGATTACGGGCACAGATGCCTATGAAATCAAAGGCACCGGAGCACTCACGAATGCGGCTGACCTCATCATTCATCAATACAACAGCGGTGGGCTGACGATCAATGCCCCCATCGCTGGTGTGGCGCTTACAAAAGCAGGCACGGGGACTTTGAATCTTGGCGGATTAAACACCTTCACTGGCGGCATCTTCGTCAATGGCGGCGTGCTGAGCTTCAGCCAGACGACGAATGTGGCTGGTGGCTTGGGAGCTGGCGTTGCACAGGTCGTCCGCCTCGCAGATGGTGCTACGCTGCGTTACACAGGTGCCACTGGCACCGTCGCAGCCGTGACCAACCCTGGCAGTTACACTTATGTATTGAATGGAGGGAATGCGAACATCGACGTCACGAATGGAGCTAGTGCGCTGACTCTCACTGGGGCGATCAGCGGTGCAGGCGGATTCACCAAGCTCGGTACGGGCACTTTGGTCTTGGGTGCTTCTGCTACCCACTCTGGTCCCACTTTTGTGAATGCCGGCACACTCCAAATAGGGGGTGCCTTTAACCTTTCCTCCAGTCCGGTTACTGTCGCCACTGGAGCGACCATTGACATGAATTTGGGCAACGTCACCATGGGTTCGCTCACGGGGGCCGGAACAGTGACCACGGCAGCCGGCACCTCAGCACGTACATTGACACTGGGAGGTGACAATACTTCTACGACGTTTTCGGGCGTGTTGGCTGGAAGCATTGCCAATATCTTGACCAAGAATGGTACGGGCATCATGACCCTATCGGGCGCGGGAGCTACTAGCGCGTGGACCGGCGGCACGAACGTGAACGGCGGTATTTTGCGTCTCGCCACGAACAACCGCCTCAGCACCACAGGCACCATGAACATTGGTCTTGGCACCGGGCCGGCTGCATTGGAATTGTCCAGCAGTGTCACTCAAACATTGGCTGCGATCACTTTCTATGGGACTGGGACGGCAGCGACGACCCAGGGGAGTGTGCTCATCGGCAGTGGTGCCACGCTCACGCTGGGAGGCAGTGTTACGGTGAACAATAACAGCAACCCATTGGCTGCCCGGATCGATGGCTTAGGCACTCTCGCGATGGGTGGCACGCAGCGCACCTTTACCGTCAATGACAGCACTAGCGTACTGGCAAATGACGCGGAGCTGGTCGTCTCCGCCATCATCACGGGAACGGCGGGTCTAAGCAAAAACGGCACTGGGAACGCCCTCTTGTCCGGGAACAATACCTTCACTGGAACGACCAGAATCGACCGTGGTGCTCTTATTTTGGACTACACTACGAACAACACCAGCAAGATAGGCTCTGCGAGCACTCTGGATCTGCGCGGAGGCATTCTCACCTTGAATGGCAACGCCACAGCGGACAGCACGCAGAGCGTGGGCAACACCATCCTGACCAGCGGCGGATTCTCCCGTATCTTTGTCAATTCAAGCGGAGCCCAAGCTGCAACCCTGAACTTGGGTGCGATCACCCGCACCGCCAGCGTCGGTACGCTGCACGTGAATCTGCCGGCATCCGGGGCCGTGACGGCCACAAATTCGAATCTCACTGGCGGCACGGAAGGGATCGTCGGAGGCTGGCTTCTTCTCACGGATTCCTCGGGCGTGACCACCTTTGCCCGAAACAACGGCAGCAACAGCCTGGTAGCTGCGAACTTGACGACCCAGGACACGGTGACCTCCTGGACTTCAGGAACCAATATCAGCGACTCTTCAGGCTTCACTGGCACCCTCGGCAGTGGCACCACCAGCATCAACAGTCTGCGGTTCAATGCAGCCGGGCCATCCACCGTGACCATCTCCCCTGGTGGCACCTTGCAGATCGCCAGCGGCGGCATCCTGCAGACAGCCAACGTAGCTGGCGGGGTTAGCACCATTAGTGGCGGCACGTTGGAGTCACTTGCCTCCAGTGAACTGTTCTTCGCGACCCTGGGTACCCAGCGAATGGACGTGAGTTCAGCCATTGCAGGGACTACCGCCATCACCAAAACAGGTAACGGCACTCTACGCTTGGGTGGTAATAACACCCACAGTGGCACCACGACTGTCCAGGCCGGTGTGCTCGAACTCACCGGAGGCGTTGCTTTAGGAGACACCTCCGCCGTAGTTCTGGGCAATGGCTCAAATACCACCAATAGCAGCCCCACACTCAGCCTGCTAGCGAGTCAGACGGAAACGATCGGCTCCCTTAGCGGTTCAGATGGCCTCGCGGTATTGCAACTCGGTGCGAACTCGACCCTGACCCTCAACCACACGGCGGTTGGTTCCGCTTATGCTGGACTCCTCACCGGAGATTCCACCACAACGCTCATCAAAACTGGCTCAGGCGATCTTGCTCTTACCTCCGGCACCGTCACGACTTATGCAGGGGCATTTGTCATCAATGGAGGCATCCTGCGCGTGTCCACGGGCAACGTCACACAGTTTGGCAGTCTGGGTTCCGTCACGATCAACAACCCGGGCAGCCAGTTCCACATGCACCACAATGCGAACAACTCGCCCAATCGAGTCTCGGACACGGTGGCCATCACGCTAAACAACACAGCGCCGGGGCTGGGGATCTTTTATCAGAACAGCGGCGGCACCAGCAGCCGTACCGAGACGGTGGGTGCAGTGGTGCTCGGTGCAGGTGCCAACGTACTGGCGGCGGACAACTCCAGCGGGAACTTGTTTGGCACCCTCGCCTTTGGTGCGGCCTCTGCTGCCAACTTGGTGCGCAACAACAACTCAACCGCGCTGGTCCTCGGGCGTAATCTCGGTGGAGTCGCCTACGGCTCGGTGGCAGCTCCGGTCATCGGCGGGCGCATCAGTTTCACCAATGCCATCACGGGTGCCAATGCCGCCGTGGGTGGTGCTGGTGCAGATGGGGCGGCAACGGCAAGCATCTTCCCCTACCTCATCGGCGAAGCGACTGCTGGTGCGCCTGCGGCAGCCAACGTCGGCAATTCCTTCGTGCGTTTGAGTGCCAATGGCTTGCGCCCCCTTTCAGTCACAGCAGCTGATGGCGAGTACACCTTCAATGAGGCGGGTTTCAATGCCATGGCAGCCAGCACAGCGAACAATCTCCGCTTCACTGCCACTCCGGCTGCCACGCTCAGCGCCGCGATCGGCGGCACGCGCACCATCAATGCCCTGGCGATTGATTCCACTGCGGGTGCCGTGACGGTGACAGGTCCGGGCTCCGACACCCTCCTCCTCACGGCGGGCGCGCTGCTTTCGACCGGAACGGCGGCGAACAACACCGAACTGTCCGGTTTTGCGGGCATCACCACAGCAACGAACAGCGAATACATCGTGTCCGTCACCAATGACCAGTTTACGCTGAACTCGCCACTGACCACAGCCGCCTCCTCACTCACCAAATCCGGCGCGGGGACGCTCGTTCTAGGTAACACCGGCAACAACTTCAATGACCTTTACTTCAACCAAGGCACCGTCCGCGCAGGTGCGGCGGGGAATTTAGGCAATGCCGCAGGCAGCCTGCGCTTCTTCGGCGGAACTCTGCAGTTCTCCGCCGCCTTCGATCCATCATTTAAAGCCGCGATCAACTTCGGCACTGGCGGTGGCACCTTTGACACCGTTGCCAACAACGTCACCCTCGCGAATGCCCTGGGCAGCGGCACGGGGTCGCTGACCAAGGTGGGCAACGGTAGCCTCACACTCGGCGGAACAGGTGCGACTTACAGCGGCGGCACGATCATCAATGCTGGCCGCCTGATCGTTACCAACTCGGCGGGTTCAGCGACGGGCACCGGCTTGGTCACAGTAAACGGTGGAACCAGCACCCAGGGAGCGCTCAGCGGCACGGGCACCATTACAGGTGGCGTCACCTTAGCGACGAATGGCGCGACATCCTTCGCCCAAGGCCCCTCGATCAATCCAGGAACTGTCGGTGGAGCTGGCACTCTGACGATCAACACCGCCGCGCTTACCACGAACAGTTTCGGCAGTCTGTTTTTTGATCTCGACACAGCCCAGACCGCCGGGAGCGGGATCAATGACCTAATTTCGACGAATCTCATGCCCATATTCGCCGGCTCCACCCAGATCAGCATCAACACCCTAAACACTCTGACGGGTGGCTTTTACACGCTCATCAATGGCTACACGGGCACCATCGGAACCTTCGATAATTTGACTCTAAATACCTCCTTTACCGGTGTGGACACCAATCGCTCAGGCTTCCTGGTGAACAGCGCCAATCAGCTCCGCCTCTTCATTACTGGGGCCACGCCTTCTGCGGCCTATTGGTCGGGTGCGAACGACAGCAATTGGAATAATTTCGACACTGGCGGCAGCCCCTCCACGAACTGGCGCACGAGTGCTGGGGGCAATGTGGACACACTCGCCCTTCCGGGAAATACCACGGATGTCTTCTTCCAGACCACCACCCCCGCCGCAGCGAATCTGGCCACCACTCTGGGTCAGGCCTTTAGCATCAGGACACTGAACTTCACGGCCGACTCCACCAGCACCGTCTCTATCAGTGGCAACTCACTGACCCTCTCCCCATCCAGCTCCAGCACGGGGATCAGCCTCGACGCAGCGGCTGGCGCGGTCACGATCAACAGTGATGTGGTCATCGGTGCGGCGCAGACGTGGACCAATAACTCCACCAATGCCCTGACTGTCAGTGGCACTGTGAGCGGTGTCTCCAGTCTGACTAAGGCGGGCATCGGTAGTCTGACGCTGACCGGCACAAACACCTACAGCGGTGGCACCGTCATTAACAACGGCACCGTCATCGCAGGCAACGCTCAGGCACTCGGTCTGGCGGCTAATGCTCTGACTCTGAACAGCGGCACTCTAAATCTCGCATCGGATGCAACGACCACTGCGAAGCCCACCACGGTCGGCGGCAATGTCAGCATCCTCTCCAACCGTGCCTCAAGTGGTGCAGGCATCACACATACGCTCGGCGCTTTAGGCATCGGCGGAAACACATTGACCGTCGGGGCCGGGGCCAACGTCTCGAGTGGCACCGCCGGGCTGACCTTTGGTACGACGACACTCTCCGCCAGTGGAGCCTTGTTTGATGTGGGCACTGGCGTGAACTTGACGCTTGGAGCTGTCGCTGCGGGGGCGGCGGACTTTGCTTTCACAAAGCAAGGCGCTGGGACTTTGACCCTGAATACCAACGCCACTCGCACAGGTGCAGCCAACTCAGTCCTGACCACCCTTACAGCGGGCACCCTGCGCGTAGGAACGCTGAACGCTCTGACTCCATCCAGTAACATCCGCCTGAACTTGAACGGCGGCACTCTGGCATTCTCCTTGGATACAGGCGGCACCTATTTGGGCACGAACTTGGTCGTCGGAGGAAATGCCGCACTCGTCTCCGACCGCACCACTCCGGGAGTCGGAGTCACGCAGACCATCGGCGGCATCGTGGACATAGGTTCTAGCACGATCACCGTCAGCGCAGGTTCCAATGTCACCAGCGGAACGGCTGGGATCACGACCGGGGCGGTAACCTTGACCGGAAATCCCACGTTTTCTTTGGGCGCAAACACCCTGCTGACACTGGGGGCCGCCAGCGGCACTGGTTTTGGCATTACAGCGGGTGGAGCGGGGAGCCTCACTCTGGCGGGCATCAATTCCACCAGCACAGGCGGTTTTATGACTTTTGGCGACAATTTCACCGGAACGGCCAATCTGGGTAACTTGGCGCACACCTTCACCGGTGATCTCACCATCAAGAGCGGCACCGTCATCGGCACAACGAATGCCGCCACCTTCGGCCGCAGCAATGCCGCAGACAGCATCGTGCTTGGCAGCACTGGGAGCACCAACGCCGTGAGCCTAGTCGCCACCGGCACGGGCTTCACCTCGGCCCGACGTCTGACAGTGCCTGACAATGCAACCAATTCCTCCATCACAGTCGGCGGCAACAACGGCAGCAACTTCTTGATCACTGGAATAGTGACTTTGGGAGCCAACACCACCTTGCTCGTCAACAACACCAGCACAGGCGGTATCACCCTCGGATCTACGGGTGGAATCACCGGCACAGGTACGCTTTCCAACGTCAGTAGCGGCAGCGGGCAGGTCACACTCAGCGGCGTGATCGGGGCTGGAGTTACAGGCATCACCCAAAACAGTGCCGCCTCGAAGATGGTCCTCAGCAACGGTGCCAACGCCTTCACGGCGGACGTGCTCATCAAGCAAGGCACGGTGCAGGGCTCCCAGAGTACTGCGGGACAGTTGACCTCACTGGGCCTCGGCTCGGTCAGGCTCGGTGACACCGGCGGTTCCGCCAGCGCCACCCTGGAGGCCAACGGCACCCAGCCTACCTATGCGAACCCCATCATCCTCGGCACTACAACGGGTACGCTGACAATCACCAGCACCAATACATCCACAGCGGCCACCTTCTCTGGTGGCATTACAGGAAACAACAGTATCAACTTCAACTCTGGCACTGGCAGCGCCCCGCTCAATTTTACAACTGCCGCCGTGAACAACGCAGGTTCGCTCACCAATGCCACCGTCACCGGCACAGGTGCTGTGACTATCGGTTCCAACATAGGAAGCAACGTCACCAGCATCATCCAGAGCAGTGCCACTTCAGCGTTCAACCTGACTGGGGCGAACATCGCCTTCACGGGGGGAATCGTGGTCAATGCGGGAACCTTAAACATCACGGGTGGTGCCACCACTGGCCCGACGCCGAATGCGCTGACCGTCGCGGGCGGTGGCACGCTCAATCTGGCCAACGGTGCTGGGCAGCGCTTCAACCTGGGGACCGGGATTATCAACATCGGTTCGGGGTCCGGGACTTCCACTTTCAATCTCGAACTTGGTTCCAACGCTGGCAATTCGTACGACAGCTTCGTGTCCAGCGTCGCCGCCACCGCCGCCAATAATGTCGTGCTGAACCTCTTGGGCATCACAGGTTTCGGAGCGGGGAACTACGACCTCCTTACCGCAGCCAGCGGTCTTTCAGCGGCCAGCTACTCGGTAGCCAGCGTTTCTGGGGCGTTGGGTGGTTTCTCTCTCGGCCTCGTGACCAGTGATACCCTGGTGAGGCTCACCTCCACTGCCTACACCGGGGACTACTACTGGAATGGCGGCATCAACACGAGCTGGGCCGGCATCAGCGGGCTGAACACGAATTTCACCACCGACCTAGCCGGCACCATCAACGCTAACGGAACTCCCGGTGTTGCTAACAGCGTCTTCTTCTCCACCAGCACCCAGACGGCCACCTCGTTGACCACCGCACTGAACGGCCCCTTCAGCATCAAGGACCTGACGTTTAACAGTCAACTTGGCAGCGGACCGCTCGGTTCCATCAATATCCAATCCGGCACAGGTGGCACCCTGACCCTCACTCCGAGCACTCCAACGACGGGTATCAACGTCCAAACTGGTGCCCCGGCGGCCATCAACCTTTCTACACCTGTCGTCCTCGGTGCGGATCAGACCTGGACTGTGGCTGATACGCCCACCGTGCTCTCCTCCAGCGGCGGCATCACCGGCACAGGCATTAACTTGACCAAAGCGGGTGATGGTCGTCTGGCCCTTCTGGGCACGAACACCTACAGCGGCATCACGACGGTCAATGGCGGAGTGCTCGCTGGCGGAGCGGCGAATGGATTCAGTGCCAGTTCCGCCCACGTCATCGGCGCTTCGGGCACGCTGGCCATCAATGGCTTAGCTCAGACCATCGGCTCTCTTGCAGGCGTTGCTGGGGCCATCGTCACCAACGGCGCTGCCTCTGGAAATGTGGTGCTAACGGCAGGCGGGAACAACTCATCCACGACCTACGCAGGCACCCTCGTGAACGGAGGTGTCGCCACCTTTGGCCTGACTAAAGTGGGAACTGGGACCTTGACCCTGAGTGGCACGAACACCCACACGGGAAATACCACCATCAACGCTGGCACACTGGCCATCACGGGTTCGACCACCACTGGAGTCGGCAACGTCATCGTCGGCAACGCAGCGGGAAACCGCTCCATCCTGCAGATCGGTACAGCAGGTGCGCTTTCCACCAACAAGATCTCTGTGGGAGCCAACGCCACAGCTGCGGGGGCCATTTATCAGTTAGCCACCAGCACAAGTGTCGCCACCACCCAGGCGGACGGCACCAATCAATCACTGACCCTTGCGGAAGCGGCGGGCGGCTACGGCTCATACAACCTCGCGGGTGGCACTGCCTCGGTGAACCGCATCACGATTGCGGGCAACGGGCTTGCCAACGCCACGGGTGTATTCACTCAGACCGGCGGCACCTTCAACGCCAATGGCTGGACTGTGGTGGGCCAGGCGGGAGGAGGCCAAAATGCCGTGATGGACCTTTCTGGCGGCACCTATGTTTCTACACCTGCTGGAACCCAAAGCTTTGCCTTCAATCACGGTTCGACAGGCTATTCCGTGGTCAATGTGCGTGGAAGCGCCACCCTGAATCGACAGACCGGAACCAGTTCGATCACCAGTATCAGCCTGATGCAGGGGAACACCAACTCTCTAAACAACGTAGGTATACTCAATTTGATGACTGGCGGCACCATCCGCACGGCTGCGGGCGGCATTATCAATGGCGTTGGGACAGGCAGCAGCGCCAACCTTTCTCTCCTGAACCTTAGCGGCGGCACCATCATCACCAACGTGGCCAGTACTACCCTCATCAACGTGACGGCCAACGCTGCCCACACGGCCACCTCGGGTGCCTACCTCTACAGCGGTGGTGTGACCATCGACACCAACAACCTCAACTCCACCATCCCAGCCCCACTTCTGGCCCCGACGGGCGAGGGCGTCTCCAGCATCGCTGTGGCGACGCAAGGAGCCGGCTATCTAAGCGCACCCGTCATCAAGATCACTGGCGGCAGTGGCGTCGGAGCCACCGCCATCGCCAACATGGTGGATGACGGCAGCGGCAATGGAACTTTCAAAATCGGCAGCATCACCATCACCAATCCTGGCACCGGCTATGTGAATACGGATTTGCTGACGCTGGCATTTGGCGACAACACCAGCCTCTACACTACCCAGGCCACCCTGGGTGCGGTCGCCTTCAACGGCGGCAACACCTCCGGCGGACTGATCAAGACAAATACGGGTAATCTGAGCCTCACCAGTGCCGCCAGCACCTTCACGGGGGCCGTGGACATCCGGGGTGGCGTGCTGTTCGTCAATACCCTTGGCAATGGCGGTGCGCCTAGCACCTTGGGAGCTTCCTCCAGCGCTGCTTCGAACCTTCTCCTGAATGGTGGTCTGCTCGGCTACAACGGCACGGTCGCAGGCACCACGGATCGCAACTTCACCCTTGCAGCAAGCGGTGGCGGATTCGATGCCTCAGGCACCACACTGGGAACTTTGACGCTGACGGCGAGCAGCGCCTTAACCGTCGCCCCTGGCCTCGGGGCCATCAATTTCATCCTCCAAGGCACGGGCACTGGTGTCACTGGAGCAGGCACCATCGATACATTGATCGGCAATGCCACAGGAACGACGGTGACCCTGAGCAAACTCGGCACGGGAACATGGAATGTTACCAATGGCTCCAACTCCTACTCAGGTGGCACCAATCTCAGTGCTGGCATCTTGTCCTTTGCCAACGGTGCCTTGGGCACTTCGGGAAACATCACCTTCGCTGCCAATTCGACCCTCCAGTGGGGAAGCGGCAATACCCAGGATGTTTCCTCTCGTCTCGTCATTGCCAACGGCATCACCGGAACTGTGGACACAGGAGCCAACAACGTCAGCTTCGCCAGCGGTGTCGGTAGCGCAGCCGCCGCGACGACTGGTGTACTGAACAAGACCGGCACGGGTGCTCTTGCCCTAAATGCTGCGGCCACTCACACAGGTGGCGTCACGCTGAGTGGAGGCACGCTAAATATCGGCCATGCGGCGGCACTTGGTTCTGGCACCTTCACCTTGGCCACGGCGGGCGTCGTCCTCGACAATACCAGCGGTGGTGCCCTAACTCTCTCCACCAACCCTGCCCAAGCTTGGAACCAGAATTTTACCTTCACTGGCACGAACAACCTCAACCTTGGCACGGGTGCGGTGACGCTGAGTGCGGCACGCACCGTAAGCGTGACGGCGAATACACTGACGGTAGGTGGTCCCGTGGGAGGACTCTTCGCCCTCACTAAAGACGGACCCGGCACGCTTTACCTCGCCTCTAACAGCAGCACCTTTGGCGCGGCGGCGGGCAGCGCTGTCACCGTCAATGGCGGTCTGCTCAAAGTGGATTCCGAAGCCGCCCTCGGCAATGTGCTCAATGACCTCGTCTTCGCCAATGGGGCCACACTCCAGGTCACCACAGGCTTTAACGCCAATGTGGGCAAGACCTTCAGCTTCACTGCAGCAGGTGGTGGCACACTCCAGGTGGACAGCGGCACACTCACCGTCAACAGCTCCCTTATTGGTGCCGCAGGGACGGGCGGCCTCATCAAAACCGGTGCAGGCACGTTGGAGTTGGCGGCGGCGAACGCTAGCTTTGATGCTGTAGGTGTCGGCATCAGTGGTGCTACCGGGGTCGGATTCCGCGTGGATGCAGGCACGCTCCTGCTCAGTGCCAACAACAACAACGTGCTCGGAGACAACAACCCGAACACCATGACCCTGCAGCTCAATGGGGGTAATCTGACTATCCGCACAGACACATCCAGCATCGCCCGGGCTAATCTCTACCTTTCAGCCCCAGCTACCCTCACCATCGACAACGCAAACGCCGGCTCAGGTATCACCCAGGTCATTGGTGGCTCGGGAGGGCAGCAACTGACCTTTGGCACAGGTTCCTCCACGCTGAACATCGTCGGCGGACCAAACATCGACAGCGGCACGGCCATCGTGCAATTCAACTCCGCCACCTTCCTCACCGCTCCGACCTTTAACCTCACCAATCCCGCCAGTGCGACGTTGCAGCTCACGCTCGGCGCAGTCACCGCAGGAGCGAACACCGCCACCTTCACCGGCAATGGCAACATCACCCAGACGGGCGTCTGGGCTGGCACAGGCGGCTTAACGCTCGGCAGCGCCACCGCTTACAGCGGCCTTGCTACCCTTAGCCAAGCGAACACCTACTCCGGCGTCACCACGGTGAACGGTGGTACGCTCGCGTTCTCCACCAGTGGTAACCTTGGCAATGCTTCCGCCACCAATACCATCACCCTAGGCGGAGGCACCCTGCGCTACACGGCGACCGGTGCTCTCGACCTCACCGCCAACCGTGTCGTTAGCCTGACCACGAGCTCCACCAGCACCATTGAAGTCGCGAACAGTGCGGGCAATCTTCAGCTTACAGGCGGCTTTAGTACCAGCGGTGCCGCCAACCTGACCAAGACTGGCGCGGGTGTCTTGACTGTAACGGGACCGCTAAATCTCAATGGCGGCAACCTCACCGTGAGCGGTGGCTCTTATATCGGCGGATTGAGCGCAGCCGGAGTCGGAGCCCTGAGCATCGAAAGTGGTGGGACTCTCAACCTCTATGACAGTGCGGCCACGACGGCTGCCATCACCGGTCTTACCCTGAAAGCAGGGAGTTCGCTCGGTTTTGACCTCAACGCTCCCGGAGTCAACGATGTGCTCAATCTCACGGGCGCACCGACCATCACGGCTGGCGTGCTCCTGAACTTCAACAACCTTGGCGGACTCGCCGTAGGCAATTACGACCTACTCTCCATCACCTCAGGTTCCCTGAATGCCTCTGACTTCACCCTCGGGATCGCGCCCTCGGGCTTCAACTACTCTTTTGCGACCATCAACAGCAACCAGACGCTGCGCCTGATAGCCAGCACCTTGAACCTTGTTTACTGGCAGGGGGACGTGAATGGTTCCTGGAGTCAAAACACCACTGGGTCCACCAACTGGGCGAGTGGAGTATCTGGGGCGACCGATCTCGGCGCCCTCCCACTCGCGACGGACACGCTGGTCTTCAGCACCACCAATGCCACCGGCCCGGCCATCACCACGACCCTTGATGGGAACTTCACGGCAGACAGCCTCCAATTCACCGCCAATCCGGCCAACGTGACCGCCGTGACGGTCAATCAGGGCACCAGTGGCACGCTGGCGATCAATCCAGCCAGCCCGAACAACGGCATCTCCGTCGCCACCAACGCTGGCGCGGTCACCATCGGAGCTCCAATCAACGCCACTGCGGCGCAGACTTGGGAAGTCATCGGCGGCGGTGCCAATGGCTCGTCCCTGACCATCAGCGGCAATGTCACCTACACGGGTGGCGTCACCAAGACTGGTGCTGGCACCCTGACTGTCAGCGGCACAAATTCTGGGGCGGGTGGCTTCACGCTCGCTGGTGGCGCGCTCACCATCGGTAGCAGCAGCGCCCTGGGCACTGGCACTTTCACCCTGGAGGCAGGCACCACCTTTGCCGCCCTGGCGGGCCTCACACTGACCAGCGGCCAGCACGTCTGGAATGGCAGCTACACCTACGGCGGCACACAGAATCTCAATCTCGGCACAGGAGCTGTCACCCTCGGCAACAACATCACCGCCACGATCATTTCCGGTCGCACACTCAGCGTCGGTGGTGACATTGACGATGGTTTGTCCACCTTCGGACTCACCAAGGCGGACATCGGCACATTGGTGCTCAACGGCAACAACAGCTACGACGGCCCAACGTTGCTCTCAGCTGGTGTCTTGACCCTTGCTGGAGACAACTCTGGCGCATCAGGAGGGGTGACCACTTCCGCCTCGACCACCCTCAACATCAACCATGCCAACGCCCTCGGCACTGGCACATTCATCATCGGCGGAGGCACGATCAACAACAGCACCGGTGCAGGAATTACGCTTGCCACGAACAACGCCCAGAACTGGAACGCCAGCTTCGCCTTCACAGGGACCCAGGCACTGAATCTCGGCACTGGCGAAATCACCCTGAACGCCACACCGACCGTCACTGTAAGTGCGAGCACCCTGACTGTAGGCGGCCTGATCAGCGGTGGTTTCGGCCTTACTAAAAGCGGGGCAGGCACTCTGGTTCTCTCGGGTTTGAGTAACACCGCATCCAACAACTATGTCGGCACCACCACGCTCGACGGCGGCACCACAACTTTCACCGGAACAGCCTCGATGACTGGAGGGCTCACCTTTGGAGCGTCCAACACCAGCGCGAACGTAAGCACGCTGAATCTGAACACGAGCTCCGCCACCTTTGCAGGAACACTGTCTGTGCAGACCAATACGGCATCCGTCACCAACAACGCCATCACCATCGGCTCGGGCCAGTCTCTCACGATCAACAACAATGTTGTCATTGGTAGCAATGCAGGCAGCAATACCACGACAAGGCTAGGGGTCAGTGGCCCTGGAGCGTTTAATGTGCTCAACGCCGCAGCCTCCAGCACCTTCACGGTTGGTGGTGTCAACACAACCGGTGGTGTCGGAAGCATCACCGAAGCCGATTTCAGCAACCTAGCCAGCCTGAGCGTGAACCTCTCCGGTTCCAGCAGCGTCATTACCGTCAATCCCAATATCACGGGTGGCACCACCAATGTGAACAACCTGGACTCGACTCTGCGACTTGCGGCCACCAGCACACTAACGGCGACAACCCTAACTGTAGGAGGCGGCGTGACCAACAATGGTGCTGCTGGACAACGCAACGAACTCTATCTTGGTAGCACCTCCACCACCATTAACGCGGACACGATTAACGTGGGCAACGGATCACGTGACATTGGTTTCATCGGCGGCGGCGGCGGTAGTCTGACGATCAATAACAAGGCGGGTGTCGGGCGCGCTGCCTTCAACCTTGGCACTGGCACGGCGAGCACAGGTGCTGCCGCATCCGGTGGCAACGTCGTGGATTTGTCCAATGTAAACGCCACCCTCTCTCTAAGTACATTGACAATTGGTGGCCAGAATCGCAACTCGGACCGCACCGATACTTTCACCTTTGGCAGCGGCACCTTGGATGTAACGACTGTGGTTGTAGGTGACACCGAAGGGGCGGCAAGTGGCTCCGCCCTCAACAACACCTGGACATCCATCCTGAACATCGGTGGCAACACGACCATCGGCACCGGCGGTCTGGAGATCGCACGAGGTGACACGACAGTGTCTGGCACAGACGTCCTCGTTGGCGCGGTGAATATCAGCGGAGGCAACATCACCATCGCCAATAATGCGACCTTTGGAGCCGCCGTGCGCCTCGGCAACAACACCATCGCCACAGGCCTCACCACCAACGGCAGCCTGAACATCACAGGTGGTTCAGTCACGGTGTCTGGCCACATCATCAAAGGAGCCTCCACTGGTGCTGGCTCCGCCACAATCACCCTTAATGGAGGCGCACTCAACCTGAGCGGCAACAACATCGGAGCCGCCTCTCCGAATGTGAGCTTCAACGCCCAGTCAGGCACCCTTTCAAACGTCGCTCAAATCAACGGCGGTGCGGGAATCACCAAGACTGCTGGCGCAGGCACCAATACCCTCATCCTCGATGGCACCAACAACTACACTGGCAATACCGTCGTCAACAGTGGCACCCTGCAGCTCGGCAGCGGCGGCACCACTGGCACGCTGAACACCACCAGCGCCATCAGTATCGCCGCAGGCACCACTTTTGCCGTCAAACGCAGTAACACAGCCATCCAAGGCACTGATTTCAGTTCAGCAGCGATCACGGGTGACGGTGGTTTTGAGCAGTCTGGCAGTGGCATGACAGCCCTCACCGCTACCAATACGTACACCGGCTCTACGGTCGTCTCAGCCGGCACCCTACAACTCGGCAATGGTGGCTCCACAGGAAGCCTCGCAGCCACCAGCGCCATCAGTGTCGGTGCTGGCGCCACATTCGCAGTGAATCGATCGAACACCGTGACTCAGGGCGTCGAATTCAGCAGCACGGCTATCACAGGTCTTGGCGGGTTCGCCCAGAGCGGCTCAGGAACAACCATCCTCAACCTCGCCAATAGCTATTCTGGCTCCACGACCGTCACCGCTGGCGTTCTCCAAGTCGGTGTGTCTGGCTCCGGGCAAACTGGAAGTGGCAATCTCACGGTGGCCAACACGGCCACAGTTTCGGGCACTGGCACCATCCGCTCTATCAATGTCACGTTTGCCTCTGGCTCCACCCTTCATGCGGGTGATGGTACAGGCGTAAGCAATTACGGAACGCTCACCTTCACCCCCACCGCCGCAGCTGGCATTCACAGCATTCAGGGAAGCGTCATTCTAGGTATTAACTCCCCCACAACTGTTGATCCTAATTTTGGCGGTTTCGCCTTAGGCACACCAGGCTACAACGAGTGGCTGGATAATGTCACTGGCACTGGCAACCATGATCGGCTTAACTTCACGAATGGAGACGGAGGCAGCACCTATAATTTGAACTTCCTGACCACCTCTGGAAGCCTCCAAGTACTGTCTAGTGGATTCACTCCTGCCCTCGGGCAAGTCTTCAATCTCATCGACTGGGGCAATCTCGTCAGCACCAATTTCACCGGATTCAATATCGGGTCGTCAATCCGCACAGGAAACAATCTCGATGCCAATGAAGGTGCGTTTGATTTACCCGATATATCCACCTTCGGTTTAGGCTGGGATGTCAGCCGTTTCACCGCTTCCGGCAACATTGCCGTAGTGCCTGAACCAGGGCGTTTCCTGCTTCTATGCTTTGGCCTGAGCCTCAGCCTTTTCCGTCGCCGCCGCTCATCCATCATCTAATCAGGGCCATAGATCTTCTTGATGATGGAAATCATTCGCTGAGTCAGTGCTGCCGCTATATTGCGGCGGCTTTTCCGAATGACCCAAGTCACTATCTACACCGACGGCGCATGCTCGGGCAATCCCGGCCCCGGAGGTTATGGGGCCATCCTGCAAAGTGGCAAACACAGTCGAGAACTAGCTCAGGGCTATCGACGCACCACAAATAATCGGATGGAACTCATGGCCGTGTACGCCGCACTCAAGTTGCTCACGCGTCCATGCGTCGTTACTCTCTATTCCGACTCGCGTTACGTCGTCGATGGAATCGAAAAAGGCTGGGCCAAAGGCTGGAAAGCCCGTGGTTGGAAAAAGGCGGATAAACAGCCTGCTGTGAATGCGGATCTATGGGCGGACATCCTCGAAGTACTCGCCAAACATCAGGTGAAGCTTATTTGGGTCAAAGGTCACGCTTCGAATCCTGGCAATAATCGCTGCGACGAACTCGCAGTCGCAGCCTCAAAATCAGCAAACCTCCTCATAGACAAAGGCTATGAAACAGGGAAAATCACTGCGGCCGAACTTATTTAAACAGTATTCTTCGAGCCGCCTTCAGTAACCTCACGACGTATCCTCCTCTATATGCGCACCTCAAATCCTACGCTCAATGATCGTGTCTTCAGCAGTGCTCCAGCAGCTCACGGTGGTGCCGTGATGACTCTGCAGGGCGCTGTGAACAAAACTATGATCCTCAGCCTGCTCCTGGTCATTTCGGCAGGGGCTAGTTGGCAGCTCGTGCAGACGAATCCAGCACTTGCCAATATGCTTCTGCTCGGCAGCGGAATTATTGGGTTTCTTCTAGTGCTGACCTCATCATTCAAACCGACTTGGTCACCCGTCATCGCCCCCGTCTATGGTTTGGTGGAGGGGGTCTTTGTGGGTGTCATCTCCGCACGCTACGCAGCTCTTTATAACGGCATCGTGCTCCAGGCAGCTCTCCTTACGTTGGGCATCCTCTTCGCACTGCTTTTCGCCTACCAGTCACGCCTCATCAAGGCCACCGAAAACTTCAAGCTAGGAATCGTCGCCGCCACTGGTGGAATATTCATCGTCTATCTTGTTAGCATGGTGCTCGGTTTTTTTGGCGTCCAGATTCCGCTCATTCATGAAAATGGCATCGTCGGAATTGGCTTTAGCCTCGTCGTTGTCGTCATCGCTGCACTGAACCTCGTGCTCGACTTTGACTTTATCGAAAGCGGTGTGGAAAACGGCGCACCGAAGTATCTCGAATGGCAAGCCGCGCTAGGACTTCTCGTAACCGTTGTCTGGCTTTACATCGAATTGCTCCGCCTGCTTTCCAAACTTCGTCGCGATTGATTTATCCTTTCGCCCCCTTGCGAAGAGCGCGCTCAATGTCTGAAATGAGCTTTGCGACACTATCGCTGGCCTTAAGTTCATGAGAGCGCTTCAGCAGGGGCAGAGCTTCAGCGAGCTTGTTTGTGGAGAGATAAATTTGTGCGAGGCGCAAGTTTGCGGGCGCTTCTTGCTCTTTGATTTTGGTGGCACGCTCGAAATTGCCCACGGCTTTGGCGCTGTCGCCCTTGTCGAGATAATACTGGCCTAGCAGCATGAGCGCCCCTCCATCGAGAGGATTCAGTTCCACCACACGTTCAAGGATCGGCACAGACGCATCTGCATTGCCAGCACTGACTGCAAGACGAGCTTCGAGTTTAAGGAGGCGGGCTTCCTCCTCCTTGGCCAGTTTTCCATCACTCGCTTTGCGAGCTGCTGCGATGAGATCTGCAGCTTCCGTCAGGCCCCCTTGCAAGGAGAGATTCTCCGCCTGGGTAATGACCTTGGTGGCTTCAAATGTGCCCGCATCCAAAGCACGCTTATAGGCGCTGAGAGCGAGCCCCGTGTCTTTTCCAACCAGGTAAATATCCCCAAGGCGCTGAAGATCGGGCGCTTTAGCGAGCCCGAGACGAGCCAGGAACTCAATGTTCTCTGCTGCTTTGGCATTCTCCTTCAGTGCGAGATAGGCTTCGCTCTGCAGGCTGATAAATTCAGTGCGGTCTGGGTTCTGACGGATGATTTCTTCACAGACAGCCACGGCTTCGGCGGCTTTCTGCTGTTTCAGCACACAGCGAACGAGGCCAAGTTTCCAGTCGAGCAAATCAGGCTGAAACATGAGTGCCATGCGATAGGCGCTTTCGGCTGAAGCAGCTCGCTCAAGCGAGAGCAGGGCATAGCCATAGAGGCCATAAGTGGGTCCGTCCTGCGCACCAAGGCCGATTGCACGGCTGAGGCTGGTAACAGCTGAGAGCCATTTCTGCTGCCGCACCTGCGCCATCCCCAGTCCACGCCAAGCACGGCGGAAGGACGGAAACTTATCGACGGCACGCTGAAACATCATGATGGCCGCATCAGCTTGCCCGCTTTCGAGATAAAGGTTTCCGAGCGTGAGATCAAAGATAGCATTTGTGTCTGTCTTAATGAACTTAACCAGGGCTGCAGCTGCTTCGGAGGGCTGCTTCATCAATGGGAGAAGCTGATTCAAGATCTCACGATCCTTTTCATTCAGGGGCGGCTCCACATCAGGGAAAACGCTGTAGGTGCCGAGGAAGAATTTGGCAAACGAGGGATCCTTCCAAAGCTCTAGCGCATAAGCTCCAGGAGTGGGCTTCTCTGCTTCTGCCGGAGTGGCGGCGGCAAAAAGAGCCAGGGGTGAAATCAGGACCAGAGAGAACAATGGAATGGTTTTCAATCGAAGCGGAAGGGGAGTTTTAGTTTGAAACTTACGGGTTTGCCGCTGCGAGTGCCAGGCTCGAAGCGCCATTCACGCGCGGCTTCGATGCAGGGCTGGTTGGCGGCAGGATCGGGAGAGGCGACGATTTCTGCTCGAGAAACTGAGCCATCTTTGCCGACGATGATGAGCACCTCGACCTTACCTTTCATACGCTTGCGCACTTCTGCGCTCAGCTTTGGAGAAACTCGATTCGTAGGAGTGGGCTTGGTATCCAACATGCCGCTGGACATGGTGTCCTCTCCGCCCCCGCCACCTGTGCCGCTGCCGGTGCCACCGATGACACCGCCACTGCCAAAGCCGACTCCTCCACCGAAGCCGCCATCACCACCGACTCCATTTAGGGCGGATCCTAGGTCACTGAGGCTGACATTCGAAAGCGCAGCAGGGCCGGGCGCAGACTCCACCTGTTGGACTAGTTCTTTGATGACGGACATGTCCTGTTTAATCTCCTCAATGGGCGCGTCTACCTTCTCCTTCGGCTCTTCCTCCTCCTTCTTTTTGTCTTCGTCCTTACTGATGTCCACATCCTGGAGAACATCTTTCTTCGCCACATTCTGCTCGCCTTTCGGAATCAGGAACCCGCCGAAGAGGAACACGAAGGCATGCAAGAATACAGCGGCCAAGACACCCAGGAATGCTTTTTTCATGGGATCAAGGAGTTGGGTTATTTGCGCTCAGTGGAGAGCGCGACTTTTGTGATGCCGGTCTTCTTCACTTCATCAATGACAGCGACGACGTGGGAATATTCGGCCTTACCATCGGCATTGATGACAACGGCAAGATCTTTGGAGGCCGCCTTGGCGTTCTGAAGACGGATAGGAAGCTGGGCAAAATTAATCTTCTCTTTGTTGAAATAGATTTCACCCTGTTGTGCCACACTAAGCGTCAGCGGCGCATCACTCTTCTCCTTTGGCGCCGAAGTAGATGCTGCGGGCACATTCACTGTGATGCCTTCATTCTTGGTCATGGAAAGAGAAACCATGACGAAGGTGGCAAGAAGGAAGAAGACCACATCGATGAGTGGAACAACTTCGATCTTGGCGTGCTTTTTCGGGCGTTTACGAAATTTCATGGCTTAAGCAGGCACAGTGGCTTGTGAAACAAATGCCCCACTGGTCTTGGAGTCTTCGCTGGCAATCATCTGTCGGTGGCGGTGGCGCAGCTCTTCTTCGTGCTTCTTGTTCTTCTCGATGATCAGTTCGAGCTTCGAGGCAGCAACCTCGAGTTCGTGCTCTGCATCCTCAACCATGTTGTTTAGATAGTTGAACGGCACGAGGCCAGTCATGGCGATGACAAGGCCGAAGGCAGTAGCGATCAGAGCCTCGGCAATACCACCCGTAATCGCCGTTGGCGCTCCCATATCACCACCGATGGCGGCGAAGGACGCCATCATCCCCGTCACTGTACCAAGCAGACCAAGCAGTGGCGCGATGGTCATGCCTGTGTCGAGGACAAAGAAGCCCCGCTTGAAGCGCTTGATCTCGAGAGATGCTGCCAGACTCAGCGCGTCTGTGATGTTGGTTTCGACATGCTCCAAGGCATGGGAAAGCGCTCTTGCGACGTAGTCGTTTGATTTTTTCCCCACGGAGATGGCGCTATCAAAATTTCCCGCCTCCACGGAGTCGAGCAGTACGAGGACATCACGCGGCTTGCGGCGCTTCTTCTCACGCAAGATGAAGAAGATGCGCTCAATGGCCGTGCCAAACACGAGAATACTCACCAGCAGTAGCGGATGCATGATCGGTCCGCCGTGCTTGTAAGTGTCCAACAAGCTGTGCTTTTGCACGAAGTCCTTGATCGCCGCACCTAAAGAGCCATCCAGCGGCAGGAGTCCCTTACCAGTATTGGCGAGGACGCTGATAGCTTGATTGATCTCCGGGGTGATGCTGCGCACGATGGGCATGGCGCTGCCAACTTGGGGCATGGCAATTCCGGCCGACTTGCCATCAATGGTCGAGAAAATAGCCATCGGACCGACTAGGGCGAATTTGCCATCGAGTACGAAACCCTGTGAATCGACGGCCTTTCCAGCAAAGATAGTGCCGCCAATGATCTCGCCAAGGCGGGTGATGGAGGCGCGCAATAGGCCGACCTGCGTCATGAAGCGCTCCTTGAGCGGTGTCTTGTCGTTCTCAGAAGCCATCTTCGCCTTATCGAGCTCTGCTTTATAGAGCTGCATTTCACTGACGTGGACTTTTGATTCAAAGCCCTTGGTGTATTCGTCAAGGATGTTTGTTAGATAGCTATTTTCTTCGGTAGCTAGCTTGACCTGGGCCTTCAGGTTGGAGAAGTTTAGTTCAGCCGCATCCACTTCACGTGTGAGAGGTGCGTATTGGTCTTGGAGCTGGCGCAGCTTTTCTTCGAGAGAGGCCAACTCACGGTTAAGAGGTTCTTTCTCCTTCGAGATTGTGGCCTGCACTTTGGAAAGGTCTTCTTTGCTGCGATCAAAATCGGCAGCTGCAGATTCCTTGGCTTTGGAGAATCCAAGATTCTGTGCTCCGGCGCTCACAGTGAGCAGGGAAAGGAGGATAAGAGGGCGCATGGCGTTCATTTCTATTCTGGGTGGGCGGCTCACTGAATTTGTGCTGGCAGTTCGACAAGCTTCGGAGCGACGGCCTTTTTCATGACTTCGACGAGTTCACGCATCTTCGGTGCGATGGCGGGATCGACACTCCACTGCCAGCCTTTGTCTGACGGCAGGCCGAGGCCACCGATATCGCCGTTAGAGTTGACGAAGTAGCCCTGACCCAGACCGACATAGACCACCTTCACCTCGGCCTTCTTGCCGTTCCCGAGATCGTGGATTTCTGGGATGGAATTGAGTTCGTTGTTGGCTTTATTCAGCTCGTTGAGAATGCCGAGAACATTCTGGAAGCGCTCAGCCGCAGTGATGTTTTTCACTTCAGCGCCTTCTTTGGGGATGCGGTCGTGAAGCACCCGAACTTTCTCCTGAACTATGCCAGGGACACGAGCAAAAAGCGCCTTGACTCCCTTCTCGAGTTCCGGAGCCGTAGCGATCAGGGCATCGGAAGCTTCTCGGATCTGTGCTTTTTCGGTTTCCGCCTCAGTCGTGCGTTTCTTCACATCCTCAAGCTTCACTTTGGCCTCAGCGATCTTCTTCTCTGTCTCCTCAATGGAGATCTTGAGAAGCTGGATACGACCTTCGAGCATCGCTTTACCCGTTTCCCACTCCGTCCGCTCGCTTGAAATCATGCGCTGAGTAGCAGCCCATTGTTGGAGGAGGCCCCGGGTCTCGTCCATAGCTGTGGTGGCGGCAGAAACTGGTGTTTGATCTTTCGGGACAGGGGAGTCCTGCGCCGTCACGAGATTGCTGAGGGCGAGGGATAATAGGAAATGAAGGGAATATTTCACCTTGGGTGGAGTGAAGTGTTAGATTTTTATATCTGTCTCTTATCCACCTTCTATGCACCTGCTGTTGGGTGACGAAAACGTTTCAGAAACCTGGCTAGAAATTGAATTTGTGGCATTGCTGTCACCAATCCGCTGTCAGGCTGAGTGAGAAGCCAATGCCTGTTTGACGCGTGGAATAGACTGGTTTGGCCTGATTGTCGTAGTAGCGGCGAAGGGTAGCATTGAGCATGTTTTGAGCACGGAACTGAAGCTTGGTGCGCTTCGTCAGGCGATAGGAAACACCCAAGTCCAGAGTGGTATAGGGTTCCTGAAAGACGTCTGGGTCCTCTGGACGTCCCCCCACAGCAAAAAGTTGAGGGCCGACCACATTGAGGAAAACACCGCCACCCACGGGGTTTTCAGGGCTGTCATAAGTCAGGTTGAAGTTGAAAATGTAGTCTGGCTGGCCTTGCAATCGGCGGTTTTTGCCAAAGAGGCTGGGTATTTCTTTCCCAAGGTTGTCATAGAACGCAGGGCGTGTTGCCTGAGAATAGATGTAGGAAAAGTTGGCTCCTATGCTGAAAGGTTTCAGTTCATCCACCAAAAAGCTGAGATCCCGTTGGAATTCGAGTTCCATGCCATAGACGTTGGCCTGCTCGGCATTGATAAACTTGCTGAAGGTGGTTCCAGTAACCGGATCATTACTTTGGGAGAGCTCGATGGGATTGTCGATAACCTTGCCGAAAAAGCTCGCACCGACCAAACTTCCTGGTGATGGAAACCACTCCCACCGGATGTCGTAGTTTGAGATATTAGACATCTGAAGGTCGCGGTTTCCCACAAAGAAGTCGCCCGTCTCGATGTTCTGGAATACTACTGGTGCCAACTCTTTGAAGGAGGGGCGTGCGATTGTTTGTGAAATAGCGCTACGCACACGAGTGTGCTCGGTGACATCCCAGTTCAAGGAGATCGCTGGAAGGAAATCCTGGCTTGAAATATTAGCGCTGCTTCTTGCGAGCAGTCGGGGATCTTGTTGTGCTAGCTTATTACCGTTGAAGGCGTCGTTTAATACCTGTGTTATGGTGGGATCGGAGAGTTGCTGGTCCGAAAGCAAAGACTGACGGATGCGTTCCTCTGCATAAAGGTAAATAGGCGTGGCTTTTACCTTTAAGTCTGTGGACTCCAAACGTGCGCCGAAAGTAATATTGAGGCCTGGCGCAACATCCATTTCGATGGCTGCGTGAGCACTAGCAAGCATCTGTGAAGAGTTGTAGGTTTCGGGGGAGTTTTGGCGGTAGATATAAAGTAATGAGTTTACTGGATTAAAGACTCCGTTGTTTGGAGTCCCATCTAGATCGACGCCAACAGGTTGGTTTCGATAAAGAAACCAGTCGCCCCAAGTATCTCCGGGATTGCCAGGTTTTACTGTATTTGGGTAGATGTTGTTCTGCTGACCACGGTTGTAAGTGAAAGAATCGGCGCGGTACTTTCGGTCTGAATAGTCGAAAAATGTACCGAACTTCAACTTTGCTTTCAAATCCGATTCTCCAAATAGGTCTGTGACGATATCTGACCTCAACGAATAGCTCTGGTCATATAGTTCTCTCCAGTAACGCTGGAATTCGGGCACCACTGGATTACCTGGTATCGGATTGTAGTTTCGACTGCCCGTATCATAAATGCCGCGCACGAAGCGGTGATCGGGTTCTAACTGGGAGGATGTGTTGTAGGACATTGCCCAGGAGAACTCTAAGTCACGACCAACCGATTCAAACTCATGCTTACCCGAAAGCTGCATAACGCGTAGCTCTCGCTCGGTATAGGCAATGGTTTCACGATAATCTTTTTCACTTAGAGCGAAGTTGTTTGGATCAAGATCCCCAAATTGGAGTGTGGCACGATCTTCTGCGACTCGGTTCAAAAAGTAGGTAAAAATAATTTCGTTACCATCGTCTGGCTGAATACCTGCGGAGACGAGAAGGCCTGACCGCATGGTTTCAGAACTGTTGGTAACGGCTGATATGCGCCTCTGGACCTGCACTTCACCTGTGCCTGGATCAAATAAATATCGGGCGACGAGATCATCATCGTTGTGCGTGTACTTTTTAGAATAATCGCCAGCTATAGTAATGCCAGCTGGCGCACCCATGAACTCGAATCGGTGGCCTATGCTGGCCTCTAGACTCATGTCTGGTGGCGGCGCTTTCTGGATGGTGCCAAAGGACTTCGAAAGCGTGTCGTTCGCACGCTGTCTCTCCAGCCGAACAGGTGTATCAACACGGCTTGAACCGTTTAGGATACCGAATTCACCGTACTTGATGAAATCTGGCAGCATTCTTTCCTGAGCTGTCCCGAAGGTGCCCGTTCCACCTCCATTATAGGTGAGGAATCCTTTATTCCCGGTGGACTGGGTGTTGAAGTTCGTGCCGTATTTGAACTTCACGAAATCCTCGTCTGGAACTGCTTTCGTTAGAATGTCGATGGTGGCACCAGTGGACTCGCCGTTAAGACTTGGCAGGAAGGTCTTCGTGGTGGCGACATTGCGAATGACGGCTGTGGGGAAAAGATCGAGCGAGACGGCGCGGCGGTCCGGGTCGGAGCTTGGGACTCGGAGGCCATTCAGGCTGACGACGTTATAGCGGTCACTTAGACCACGGACGACGACGAATTTGCCGTCCGCCACGTTCACACCAGTTTGCTTTGAGAGCAGTTTGGCCGCATCAGACGCACCCGTCTGGGAGATGAACTGAGCCCCCATGACATCAGTGAAACTTTTCAGCTCCGTTCGCAGTTCGATTTCACCCACGCCACCAGTTGAGTCGATGATCTCCTCCTGGCTGACGACGAATTCATCCAGCTCAACAACCTCCGCCGTCAACTCGAGGTCAACCTCTTTGACACTACCGGCGTTAATGACTAGGTCACCGCGACGTTCGCGAATGAAACCTTCCTTGCTAATGAGCACCGCGTATTGGCCGGGCGGGACATCAATAATGAAGAACCCCCCCTCTTCATTAGTCTGTGCGCTTAGGTTTGTCCCTTCGAGAACGACACTAGCACCGGCCACAGGCACTGAAAAATCCGCGTCCAAAACGGTTCCCCGCAAACCGCCGCCCCCCTGCTGAGCATGAACGGCAGAGCAGTAGTAAAGCAGGAATGTCGTGACCAGAGAGAATCGAAGGCTCGAAAGAATGTATCCGGCCTGGGTCAGAGCGTAGTTCTGGCTTGTTCCTGGCATCATTTCGAAACGGCTTCGTCCAAGTGTAGGATGGCGGCGATCTGCTGGTAAACCTTGTCACCAATTGGCAGCTCTAGTTCTGAATAAAACAAGCAACACTCCACACCAGCATCTGCTGCGACTCGGGGATGCGGGTAGCGGCGTGCCGAAGACAGAGCATCAACGAGCATCTGATCACGTTCCGAAGTCATTCCAACTTGGTGGGCAGCGCGAGCTGCTGCCACGAGAGCGCGTGAGACATCGGCCGCAAATACCTTTTCCAGCTTAGCGCGCGAATCCTTAGCAGCTTTGGAGGCGAGTTCCTTTTCACCCCATTCTAAGAGCACCGGAACTGCATCCGCAAAGTATGGCCCCTTCCACTCGGCCTGCTCCGGGTAGGAGGCAGTCTGACCAAGGTACCGCGTCATGGCTTTACTTGCTTCTGGGCGCAGTTTCGGGTTTGGCCACAGAATTCTTGCCAGATCGAGAAGGGAATGGTGAGCACCTGGGTGATGCGTCTCCGTGCAAAGTGGGCCGATAAAGTCGATGAAAGGCTTCGCCAGATCCTCTGAAAGGGTCGGCAGTGCCTTTTCCAAGGCCACGATGGCAAAGCGAACTGAAGCAAGCGGCCCTGCGGCTTCTTTGAAGATGCGGGCTTTTACGGCATCTAGGGTTAAGGGCGGAGCTGCCAGTTTGCCAAGCCTTAGCCATTCAGTTTCCACTTCCAGGCGAATGTCGGCTTCTAGGTCTTTCAGATCGTCTGGATTCGCGGTCTTTTCAGCCATGAGGCCCTTGGTGATGGCCAGATCCCTTTCTGCATTACGGCGACGTACCAGGGATAATCTCGGGAGACTTTTTTCGATACCAGGGATCTGAGCAGCGGTTTCGGCTTTCCTCCCCGCACGTGCATGAAATAGCATAAGATGCGTGAAACCGCTTTCATCCCCGAGTTGACGCATCTTCTCCGACAAAAGAAGGGCGTCATCCATGCGTCCAGCTTTTAGATTAGCAGCTACAACATCACCAAGTCGTGCGGTGTATCCAGGCACATCGTCAGCAAGCAGATCAGAGCAGAATTCAGCCAGGCGGATGGCATCACGCTTTGGACGCTCGGTTCTAGGTTTGGCATGTTTCTGCGAATCAATTACCAAACCCTCGATCAATTTTTCTGTGGATGTGACCTGCGCTACTTCCTGCGCCGCCACACAGGCAGTCAGATAGAGCAGGATGAGGATTGGGCGAGAGCTGGACAGTTGGATGGACATCGACCAGTGCCATTGTGACGGGTGCTGTTCCTTGGAAATGTCTTTTCGGTTACAAAAAAGTAACTTACTTGGACGCAAATATCCTTTTGGCATCTTCGAGAAACCTTTCCGTCACATAAAACCGGAGACTTCCTGAACCCTCTTAGACATCGGATGTTTCTCTTTAGATATTTAAATTACGAAAAAGGGCGGCTGGTAAAACCAGCCGCCCAAAACATTGTTCTTTTTTAACTCTACGAATTTACTGCGGGATAACGCGGTAGTGGACTGGGGAACCTGAGAAGGTGTAACCACTGTCTGCCAACGTAATCTGGCCAGCAGCCGCATCGGCGTCATTGGCTCCGCCGTCCTTCACGGAAGCGAAGGGAACGAAGGTTCTGCCATCGGTAGAACGCTCAATCACATAAACGACGGCGTCTGCGCCGACAGTTTCGGTGGTGTCGGCCGCAAAGCTGGCAGACACGGTAGTGGATGCGACGCTAAGGGTGACAACTGGACGGGCAACGTTGTCATCAGCCTTGTTGATGAGATCAACAGCGGAGGACCAGCTCCAACCTGAGAGCCAGTTGTTATCGCGGAAGGCCCCACGGTGGCGGACTGGGCTGAAGAAGTTCAACACGCCAGAGCGGGCTGGGTCAGAACCGATGTCGTCACGAGCGACGCTATCAGCGCTGGTGTCATCAATGAGACGAGGATCGAGACCGTTCTTGGTGGCGTGACCTTTGCCGCGGAGCTGGGAGATGTTAGTGACGGTAAGACCGACGGTGTTGTCTGCATCGGTTCCGGTGCTGACGCTACCGAAGTTGAAGTAGAGGGTGTCCAGCAAATCACCTTTGGTATCGACGGGAGTCGTTGTGCTGTTGCCCACGACAAAGACCGGACCATGGATGTCTTCACTGACACCGCGGAGCCACTGTTCATTGGATCCCAAGCGGAACTGAATGGCGCTGTCCTGAGCCGCAGGTGCGACGTTGGCACCCTTGTTACCAATGAAGGTGAAGTTATAGGCCCAGTGGTTGGTCTGAGGTGTGACCCGTGAATTGTCGGGTTCAGAACCATCGGATTCAACGATTTTGTCGCTCACGGCAAAGGTGTTGCGCCCGACAGAAGTGCCGTCGGTGCCATTGCCCCAGCCACTGCGATTGTAGCTCTCGTTGTCATTGATGGCGAAGAGGAACTGGGAATTGCCGGAGTAGCCGAAGTCGTCATCGAAGCAGTCGTCACCATTAAGAATGGAGGCGATGTAGCGATTGTTGACGTAACCACCGAACCACTCGAAACCGTCGTCAGCGTTCTGGGCCACTTCCTGGAACTCAATGATCGTGCCACGTCCGAGACCACCCATAGTAAGGCCATTGATTTCGTTGTTTGCAGCGAGATTGTAACCACCGTAACGGTGGGACCAGAAGCGCAGGACGCCGCTGTTGTCGTTTTCATCGACACCACCGAAGAACCCAGGGTTGAAGCTGGTGCTAGGGGCGAAGACCGAACCGGCACCGTCAGGGTCGAAAGCTGTGGTGAGAGTAACAACGGAGTTCGTCAAACCTTCGATCAGAGCGAAGCCTGTGCCGTTCCCCGTAGCCGTGGTGAATGTATTCGGGTAAGCGATGGTTTCGCTCGTGACAGTGCCCGTAGCGTCAACACCGCCATGGGTCGTACCATCCCAGGTGAGAAAGTTGGCATCACCATCGCGGTCATAGCCGAGGGGTGTGCGCCCGAGGAGGACGATACCGCCACACTCTTTACTATAAGCAAAAGCGTTGCTGCTGGTTGCACCGTCAATCGCGTAGGATTGGGGAGTGATGGTGACGCTACCAGCGCTACCAGTGACGGTGGCAGGAATCGTCTTAGCACCACCAGGAACGAAAGGATCGTCCAGGGAGGTAAAGATGATTGGATCGTCCGCCGTCGCGTTGCCGATAAGCTTAGCACCGCGGCTGACCACGATGGAACCAGGGCTATTGGCAAAACCGGTGATGTCAGCACGAGCTGCACGGATGGTGGTACCGGGCTCGACGGTGAGCTTTGCCGGAGGAAGCAGATAAATAACCTTCGTGACGACATAAACGTTGTCACGAGTGAAGCGGGTGTCCGCTGTGATGTCAGTGGATACTTCGACGATGGCGGCCTGGACCGCACCGGCGAATCCGAGCGCCGCTGTGGCAGCCAGGATGGATTTAGAGAAGAATTTCATGAGTCAGATCAATAGAATGAAGTCAGAACTTGGGTGAAGAGAAAACAAAGAGCGCGATTAGGCGCGGCGGCGACGGAAGAAGAAACCACCAAGTCCGAGGAACATGAGCAGAGCGCGGGATGGCTCTGGAATAGCAGCGATGGTGCCGAGGCGGTGAGCACCAGCGCCAGCGCCGATGTCAGAACCCGTGCCAACGGCACCGACTAGGGCGGTGAGAGCAGATGGCGTCATGTCGAAGGCCGAGTCATTGCTAGGGATGACGTCGCTGTCAGCCCAGACGTAGGTGCTGGCGAAGATACCCTGCTGAGTGGCGCTGTTTAGGACAGCGTTGTCCAAGACCCACATGTAGATATTGCTTCCAGCGATGTCGTTCGCGACATTGGTGGTGGCCCCGCTGCTGAGGTCATAGGTGGTGCCGCCGTAGGTGGTGGAACCGCCTGCGTAGGTGGCAGAAGCCCCAAGAGTGGTGTTGTCAAAGAAGCCGGAGGTGGAGGAGGCGCTGATGGCACCGCTGTAGTTCACCACTTCACGGAAATTGTTGTTCAGGTAGGTGAGGTCGTTCTTGTTGTTGATGATGTCTGTGTTCGTGATGACGAAGGTGCCGAAACGGATGCGACCATTGGCAAGAGCGGTGGTGCCGTTCGCAAGCGTCAGTCCATTACTGACGTTGTCAGCGAGGAGTGTGGCTGCAGACGCGGAGCAAAGAGAGGCGGCGAGGAAACCGAGGGCAAGAAGAGTCTTTTTCATATTGAATGATAGTTAAATTACTTTCGCGATGTGAAGAATGGTGATGGGTGAGGTTATTCGGCGAAGGGCTCTGGAAGAGCGAAGCCAACGGTGCCAGCCTGCTCACGGAATAGAATGGCCTTACCTGGAGTGAGGACGACACCTCCCTGATCGGCTCCAGTCGGAGCCGAGGTGAGACGCCAGCCGGTACCGCCGAGGCCGCCGGTTTTGTAGAAGTAGCTGTTGAGCACTCCAGCGGTTTCAATGTAGATGGTGTCCGCCGAAGCAGCGCCCGTCGAACCAGTGACATGGTTGTTCAAACCGCTGGCAGCAAGAGTGGTGGAGACTGAGAAGGGATTGTTGGCGATGTTAAAACCAGCAACCACGGAAGGGCTTTCACGACCGATGGTGGTGACGCCAGTGGAGCGCAGATTGAAGGGAGAACCAGCGTTGCGGCGTTGAACGAGGACGGCGTGACCGGGCTCGATAACAGTCGAACCTTGATCGGCACCCGTCGGAGCTGAAGCAAGCTTCCAACCAGTGCCACCAAGGCCGCCAGTCTTATAGAAGTATGCAACGACTGATCCCGCGTTGTCGAGATACACAAGGTCGGAGCTAGCTGCACCAGTGGTGGTGTTCCAACCAGCTGCAGGAGGAGCACCAAAAAGGCTTGTGAGGGTCTCCAATTCATAAATGATGAACTCATCACCGACATTAGGGGTCAGCGCAGCATTTGTGACGACGGTGTTGGTCGTGTTGCTGGCGAGGCGGGAGGATTGGCCATAGGCGGTCGTGCTGCTTCCGGCAGGGGCATTTGCGCCCGTGCCACTCTGGTCGTCACGGCTAGTGATCTTGATGGCGTGAGGGGTACTCAGCGTGCCGAGGGTGGCGGAGACTCCCAGGGTGGTGCCAGAGACGCTCGTGATCGTGCCGGAGGCGACGATGGTCACCAGGGGAATGGAAACGAGGGTGGACTGGTTGATTGGGAGGGTGACATCAAGGACGGCAGCCGTGCGGCTGACGGGGAGATCCTGGGCCTTCACAGCACCGCCGGAGAGCGCTGCGAAAGCGAGGATAGCAAAGTAAAACAACGAGGAGGATCGCTTCATGGATTGGGAAGAGGTGTTTGGTCATGGCGAGATTTCCCGCCAAAATGCCTCATGCCCGCTGAACGACTATTTTTAAAGATGCTGTGTGCAACAATACCGTCACTTCTGGCTTGTTTTTCAAAAAGGAAGGCTAGTCATGAAGCTTGTTGAGCGATTGTTTCAATTAATTCACCATGCAGAAGTGTCCCAAGACAAAGTTTGTTTATAGAAACGTCCATGCCGAAGCCTACATCCGCATGGGACCCTTATATCATGCCGTCTATGAGCCAGAAAAAGCGGTCAAGGCGGATATTCCCAGAGCACTGGGTCAGTTCCCTTATTGGACTTGGGACTGGTCTAATCCTGACTGCTGCAGTCATCGCAGGAACCTGGTATCAGTCGGGCCTGACGGCTCTACCCAGCATTCCCCCAAAGCAGGACACCACGCCGGCAGAGCCTTTGGCGAAAGCTCAAGCCGAAAGCCTTTTGGTCGGTTCAGCGAAGCCATCGGCACCTGTGCGACACATTTCCATGAAGGAGATTGCAGCAATGCAGGTGGAACAGGTACGCCGTCCTTTGCCCGATATTTTCAGGGAAAAGCCTGAAGGTGGGCTAGCTAGCCATACTGAGACTCTGGCCCTTTCCTCGACTCAAGTGAAGGAAGCTATCTCCGTTCTAGAAGGCTACCAGCGAGCGGGCACCCTTGAAGGGAAGGCCGACTACGTGTTAAACAAAGATGCCTTATTGCCGAAGATGCAGAAACACTACCAGGAGCGACAGGGCACTGATCCTGTGACGACACGGCTGGTTTCCGCCTCACAAATTCTCTTCAGTTCTAGTTCTTTTCTTAGCCTGACTTTTGAGAGCCCGAGCCACAGCGACCAGCAGGCAGTGGCCATTTTTGTCCGCTCTGTCGGTGCCGGATTGCTGTTGGATTGGGAAAGCTGGACTGGCTTCAATGACATGGACTGGCCGACACTCCAAAAGGAAAAACCGCAGACGCCTGTCTGGATGCGAGTTACCGCTGCACCTGGGGATTATTACAACCATGAATTCGCTGACAAAGCCCACTACCTCTGTGTTAAGCTTATCAGCCCAGATGGAGGTCACTCTATGTATGGATATGTTCGGCGTTCGACAGCAGTGGCGACCTACTTCTCCGAGCAGTTGCGCTACGCAGATTTCGAGATAACAGGCCGAGCGAAGGCCTTAATGCGGCTGACCGTGCGCATTACCTTTCCTCCAGCAGCTAAATCGGACCAGTGTGTCAACATCCGCCAAGTCCTGCCAAACCGCTGGTTCATGTTCGATTGGGAGTCGCGAGATGGTCTTTGAGCCTTCTTAACAGGGTCTCTTCGCGGGTTGCAGAGCCAAAGACGCGGCGTATGGAAAACAGGGCCAACTCTCCGCCCAATTGATCCATGGCCAAGAGCACTTCCAGGCCGACTCCTGAGTCGGTGCCTCCCAGACACCACGCCCGCTTTGGACGTGTGACAAAAGCCGCCTTGGTCATCTTCATCGGAGGCGCTCTGGTCCGTTGGGTCGGTTGGCCCCTCTGGCAGGAGATGGAGCACAGACGTGCATTGGTCGCCCTCGAACAAGTGTACAACCATATCGGAGTAGGCGCCTGGAAAGAAGCTTCCGAATGCCTGAAAACGGCCTCACGCGGTTTGCCGCCGGATGATGTAAATTTCCTCCGGGCACTCGCTGCCTTTCTGGATAAAGCCCAGGTAGATCCTGTGCTGCTCAGATCCACTCTGCTCCGCTTAAAAGAATTGGGCCACTGGCAGAACGGCGACAGCCTCAGTCTGGCCTGGACGACCTACCACAGCGGAAATCTCCTCGCTGCCGCCAATGCCTTCGACCTTTTACCGGCGGAGATGAAGTCGAGCAAGGAGGGGCGGAGACTCGCCGTGGCACTGGCTGAATCCCAAGGTTTCCCTCCGCCCGTGTGGGCGGAGTCAGAGGTCGAAAAGCTAATTCGCATCCAAACTTCCGGCATGACGGAGATGCAGGGCTCCGCCGTACACAGGCTGTGGGAACTAGCCCGGGGAGAGACTGCGGAGTCGCTCCATGCAATCGCTTACCTCGCAAGTATGAAGACGCTTTCCACCACCGAAGCGAGGATCCTAGTGAAACTCGCCGAAAATCACCCTGCCGAGTCTTTACATGAGCGGTTGGCAGCCTACTCAGGGCTGATGCGTGCTTCCCCGGACTCGCGCCGCAAGACACTGGCTGGTCTGGTGGACCTATGTCGGAGCGGTTCCCGTGACGACCTAAGGGTCTTTGTGGAATGGCTGGCCCTAGAGGGTGAAAGTGACGTCATTCGCACTTTGCTGACGAAAGACACCTTATTTACCGACGCGGCCCTTTTCACTGCTTTTGCTCAGTCCCTTATCTTCTCAGGCCATTGGCAGGAATTGCGACTGCTGCTGACGGAGGCTGTCTATCTGCCGCCCGTGTCTACCGGCCGTGTGCAGCTCTGGCTAGCCGAAGTCGCCAGTCATGAAGACCCCGGGGGCACTGCGGTAGAAAACCATCTAAAAACCTGCCTTGAACTTGAATCGACCGGCAATCAGCGAACTTTGCTGGCAGCAGGCAAGCTGGCAGAGAAACTGAATCTGAACGATCTGGCGCTTGATGCCTACGACAAGCTCGCGCAATCAAACCAGAGCCGTCCACTGGTCTTCATTGAACGAGCGGCAGAGTTGGCAGCCACCCAAGGAATGACGGACCGCCTCGTCGGCTACATGCGGAGTCTCTGCAAACTCAGGCCGGAAAGCCAAGCTTATCGGCTCCGCCTCCGTTATCTGGAGAGACTGCAGGGTATGAATCTTGAGTTTATCCCCCCTGAAAAAGGGGGAATGCCTGAGGTTGAAGCTCAGATCCGGCTCATTCAAGCACTCGCCGCTTACCGTATGCAGGACGCGCTGAGGCTTAAAGACCTGCTGATTGAAGTCAAAACCCGAGAGACATATCTCACCCACGGCCAGAAAGCCGTGTTGGCCGGAATGCTGGCTGCGGATGGTCAGGTGGCTTCTGGCTTCCAACTCGCTGAAAAGCTTCAGCGCAGCCTGCTTCTTCCCGAGGAACAGCGCTTTCTTGACATGGCATTGTGAAACAGAAAAGAGCGCCGTTTCCGGCGCTCCCGAAAGTGTATCAAATCGCGTGATTCACATCATGGCACAATGGGCGCGCCGAGCGTGAAGGAACCTGAGAGCCTGCGGACGGGCTGAACAGAGCTGTCGTCTCTGAGGAAGAATCCAACGCCGAGCAATTTACCATCCACCGGAACAACCAAGCCTTCGAGCCTCTCCACCTTTGTGCCTGGTTTGATGTTGCCTGAGATGGCTCCCGTGGCTGGCACCGCAGTCATGGTAATGCCAAGCGCCTTGGTGTTGCCGACCGTGATCTTGCTGGCAGCAGCGATGGAAACAGTCTCAACGATGTCGTCCGCATCCGTTTCTGGATCTTCAAGCTTGGCGTCGGTGACGGCGAGAGAAGCATTGTTGGTGCCTGGTGTGAGGTTTAGCAGGACTTTCGGACTGGCAAGCGTGCTGACAGGAGGCACATATGCACCGCCGGCAATGTCTAGGTCCACCGGGCCAAAGCCAGATGCATAAAGAGAGTTGCTGACGCTGTTGGGCGGACGGTTCCAAGTGGCATCACCTGAAAGGGTGTTGTCAGTTACATCGGCATTGCCTTTGGAATCGATGACGATCTTATCGACCAGCAGGGAGCCTTTCGTCGTGGTTTTATACAGTGTCTGGAAGAGGAAAGCCTGACCAGTCGGGCCCATGTAGGTGGCGAAGGTAATGGCCTCACCATCGGAGAGCTTGCCAGCAAAAGTAAATTTGCCGTCTTTGGCTACGCTGAAATTTGCAAAGCTTTTGCCCTGCGGAATGCCGAGGTCACCGATGTCATCTACATCGGACAGTTCTAGAAGCATATGGTAACGGGCGACATAGCCGACCGCGTTTGCTGCGGCCGGAGAAGCCAGCCAAATGCTGCGCCAACCCTCGAAGGTCACCGTGTCCGTGCCATCGCTAATTTCACCGTCCGTCAGCACGTTTCCAGCGAGAGATAAACTTACCTGGAGCGGCGGCTGGTTGATGGCACGGCGCACGGTGAAGTTGACCGTGTGGACATTGTTGATTGAATCAAAGGTAAAACCCCCGGCGAAGCTGTGGACTGCTGTGCCAAGGGTGATCTTTCCAGACACACCTCCCGTAGCAGCGATGGTCATGTCGAAACGACCTCCAAGGTCCTGGCTGAGCGTGCCTCGCGTGACCGGTCCAGACCATGTACCGACAAGATTGCTGGCAATGCCAGAAATGAAAATCTCATCCGTTGCCATCGCATTTGGAAGCACGCCGTTCGCTACAGTAATGGTGATCTTGGCCGTTTTTCCTGCGGCTGTCGCCGTCTGAGGTCGACCGCTGATGAGGCCAGTACCTTTGTCAATCACCAGACCTGCCGGAAGTCCGACGGCTGTAAAAGTGGCTGGCGTCCGCGTGAGCGCGCTATCGACTGGCACTTGAAAACTGTAGGGTTCACCGACTTTACCGTCTGGCATGTTCAAAGCCAACGGGTTGGTGATCAGCGGAGCCTGATTCACAACAATCAACTGAGTAGAAGCACCGACGACCGGGTTGGCGACGCCGACAGCCTTGACCTCACAAGTGTAAAGCACGGGAGCCGGTGAAGTGGCCAGCGGGGTGATCCTCAGCGTTTTGGTAGTGGCCCCAGGGATGATGACGTCATCTTTCTTCCATTGTAGTGTGGCTTTGTTCGCAGAAAGCACTCCTGTCTCGGCATAGTTGACAGCTAGAGTGACCGAGCCCTGAGCATTTTCCCTCGTGACGACACGCGCGGCAGGCACATTGTCCTGAACAACGGTGAGAAGTGCCTGATTGCTCAACACTTTGTTTGCCTTGCCAGCTACCACATTACTAACCTCACAGCGGTAAAGCCCAGAGTCGGTAAGGGAGACTCCATAGAGATTGAGCGTGGACTGAGTACCACCTGCGATTGCCACAGTTCCCTTTAGCCAGCGATAGGCCAAAGGACCAGCACCTGTAGCGGTTACGGAGAACGTCACATTGCTGCCAACTTTCACAGCCTGTGTGTCGGGATGATCTGTGACTGCTGCAATTGGGCTCAGTACACTCAGGCTGACTGTGTTGGAGTTCACCGAGCCGCTCGAGTTGGAGACTTCCACATAGTAACTACCGCTGGCGGCGGTCTGCGCGGCGGGAATCGCAAAGGTGGCTCCCGTGCCAAGAACCGTCGTGCTGCCGGTCTTGAACCATTTTTGAGTGAATGGAGCGTCTCCATCTGCTGTGTAGCTAAAGGTCACAGAAGTGCCGACGTAGATATCCGATGTCGCTGGGACACGTGACGCTATGACATTGGAGGGAGCGATCACCCCGGCGAGCTGGAGAACATGAGAGTTAGCACCGGCTCCGATATCCCTTCCTGCTGCGAGCTGCCCAATGTGGGCGGTGATGCCCGGAATGCTGGAGTCGATATCCATGCTCGTCGAATTATCAGGCACGGTGTCCGCATCTATCCAGCGAATGTCCGATGAGAAAATCGCCTGCTGGTTCGCCTCAGAAGCGGTCGTGTTATTGAGAACCCAGACATAGACCTTCTCACCCACAATATCGGTTGAACTGGTATCTGCGGTGGCACCAGCAGTGGAATCAAAAGGCCGACCTTCAAAAGTGGCCGAAGTGGAGTAACTCAGATTGAGAGCGAAGAACCCATCGGTTGAAAAGGTGTTAATTACCCCACTATAACTCACCACTTCAATGAAGGCCGCATCCAGGGCCGTGAAATTGGCTGCATTCGAAGCGAAATCAAAACCGGACGGGAAAAAGCCAAAGCGAACAGTGCCACTGGCCAGGGGCGTTGTCCCACCAGAAAGCGTCAGTCCATTTCCGACATTTGAGGAATTCAGAGTAGCTGCCTGAGTTCCCGCCCCCATGGTGAACAGGAGGAGCAGTGCTGATAAGAGATATTTCTTCATGGTTTGTGGGTGTGATTGGGGGGCGGAGTTGTTGGCCAGATAGGACCAGGAGAACGATGTGGGTTCTGATTGGAGAGTTGTCCGTCCGAGTTCACGCCATGTATCCATCACGCAAGATTCTGAGCCAATGAGTCGATGAAACAATTTTGTCACCTTCTTTTCAATCCAGGACAAATATGGAGACGGATGGCAACAGTTCTGGCACATCTTGCCTCATTGCTGACACAAAAGCCCGAACCTTTTTTCATTAAACCTGCTGTTTTTAGCGCACTGGACCGATCTGCTGCTGGGATTCCACGCTGCTTGGTAGCGTCTTTTTGGCTACATTCACATCAGGGAATTTGGCTGCCAACTGTTGGTAATAAACATCTGCCGCCTTCATGTTGCCACGGCCTTCGTAATATCGAGCGATGCTCATCAACTCGTGGCGCTCCGCCAAACGTACCTCTCCGAGACACGAGCGGGCTTGGGCTCCCTTATCGCTTTCAGGAAAACGGGCGATGAACCAGGCGAGCATGACAGCGGCGGCCTCGCGCTGGTGTGGGCTGTCCCCACGCATGGTCTTCCAGTCTTTATAGGCGATGTAGGCACACTGGTAGGCGGCGTCATCTGCCAGTTCATGCTTGGGGAAGTTTTCAGCGAAATCTTCGTGCATGGCAATGGCTTCCTTCTTCTTTCCTGCCTTCTCCAGGGTAAGCGCGAGATAGTAATGAGCCTGAATGCCGGTCTCACTTTGTGGACCGTTTTTGATGGTCACACGTAGCATCTCCGCTAACACCTCGGGGTCCACCTGTTGAGACGGGCGTGCGGATTCCAGTGTTCGACACTCTTCCTTTCCACGACCTATTAGCCGCAATGCCAAACGGAGTTGTCCTTCATGAGCCTTGGAAAAGTGTCCTGGCTGTTCCGTAACGAGACGATTAAGGGCTTCGAAGGCAGCTAAGTCTTGCCCTAAATGTTCCTGAATACGGTAAATTTCCCAAAGCGCCAGACCACATGTCTCACTTCGACGATACTTCGAGGCAACGGTGTTGAATCGTTCAAGCGCTTCTTCAGGCTCTCCCTCGGAGATGAGCTTCATGCCACGTTGATAAAGCCTGATAGCATTCTCATCTTCCGCAGCCGTGACTGCCGACGCAGCCAGCAGTAAAACAAACAGCCCCAGATGCCCGGGGCTGTGCGCAAAGAATGACTTGAAGAGACACCGCATAATCAAGGCGCTGCAACGGGCTCCAGTAAGGGCAATGCACCGACGGCACTTTCAGCGGTGGCTGCGGCGGCCGTTTTTGCGGCGTTTGGCTTGAATGCACGCGTAATTTCATCCGCTGCTTTACGGCCATGGACCACTTTGCCGAGGACAACGTAAACTCCTTTTTCGTCCTGAATTGGATTCTTCACGCTTGTTTCAGCTCCTGGATAGAGATTCTCAATCACACCACTGTTTGGACCTTCGGCATCTGTGTGAGGAACACCTGGCTCATCCGAAATCGTATAGTCAAAGCTGATAATGCTCGTCCCCACATTGCGGAATTTCACAGTGTGCTCCAAGGTCTCTTCGTCCACCATGTCACTCACAAGCTGATAGGCGACGGGTGTGTTTGGAAAAGTGACACGCTCGGTGGTCACCGTCTTGCAGGAGGAGATAGCAAGAGCAGCGGCGGCAACGACAACAAAACGAGAGATAACAGGGCGCATGGGCGTCAGGGAGGAAGGGTGGGAGTATGGGGAATCAATAGCGATAACGGAAGCCTACGAGGTAGCCGTCAGCACTGTAGCCACGGAGGTCTTCGAGGTCGCCGAAGTGGAAGTCACGATACTCGGCAAAGATTGAGTATTGGTCTTTCCAGGTCCACTCGACACCTGCGTACCAGTTCCAGGAGTTGATGAACTCATCAATGGTGAAAGGCGTCTGCGTCGGGTCCGTACTGCTGGCGTTGCGGAACCACACCTGACCACCGCCGAAACCACCACCAATGTAGGGACGGAAACCAGCGGCAAATTTACCGATGCGTGCGCGGTAGCGATAAAGATCGAGGCCAATGGTGCCGTTCAAATTGAAGAACAGTGAGTTCATATCGGCCTCGACAGCCTTGCCAGTCAGGGTGGTGGACATGAAGGTGCCCTCGACGTCAAGAGAGGTCATGATTGGGAGCTTCTTCCACTTCCAAGACTTGCCCACTTCGATACTGAAGATAGCGGCACCATCCTGATCCTCAAGAGTTCCACCGCCTCGCAGAGACCCACTCTGGCTCATGGTTTCACCCACAGAAACGCCGACGTAAGGGCCATACTTCCGCTTGGCACTCTGTCCCTCAGCTGCGTCGCCGAGTGACTTTAGACCCAGTTCGGCCGCGAAGACACTCGATACCGAGAGGAGTGCAGAGAGAAGTAAAGTTGTGCGCATGGAAAACGATAATATTGCAGCTTTTAGCGTGCAGATAGTGCTGCCGAAATGCCTTCGATGTGAAGAATTCGTCACACGGAAGCAGCCGCGAAGTGTCACATGATAGACACATTAAAAGGGATGCGCTCCTTGTGCCTGCTGTCCTTTTGTTTTTTTTCTGCCTTCATCCATGCGCAGGAAGCTCCTCCAAAACTTGTTGTGCCAGCGCCGCTGACGGAACCAGTCTCTCCTCCAGGCTCTGAGCCTGATCTGCCTACAAATGTAGGTTTTCCGGTGGACGTAAACAACTACGAGAACCCTCTGCTTCTCTTCCAAGGCGCATCCAAGGGGCTGCCTATGTCAGACGAGACAAACCCAGATCTCCTCCCTCCCATTTCTCCATATCTCCCTGGCGAAAAACCTCCTACCGGCACACCAGACCGCCCACTAACCCCAGACGAACTTCGCTTGCGAAATCTAGGCGTCAAAATCGTCTCCTCCATCGTCGGAATTCGCGTTTGGGATGCTTTCGGCTCGCAACTGGCAAACGGTGTCGGCTGCTATGTTTCCGCCGACGGTGTCATCCTCACAGACACCGGACTCTTACACCCTGAGATCGCCGAGAAAATCGATTACGTCACGGTCACAGGAGCGGATGGCACACACCAAAAGATCACTGGATTCTACATGGCTGATCTGGTCACCGGGGTGACCTTACTTCAGGGTGAACTCACGGACACGAAACCTCTAGAGCTGCTCCCCGCGACGGATTTTCGTTCTCAGCAGCCCTGCCATGTTCTCGCCATGTCTGAAAAGCACGGCCTCGTGCTTGCCGATGCAAAGGCGGAAGTGGACGGTGCCCTCACAGGCCTCGGTTGGCTAAACGTACGTGGCCAGGACTCACCTGGTGCTGTAGGTTCACCTGTCATCAATGACCTCGGCCAAGTCATCGGCATCGTCGGCATGCAGGTTCCTCTGAAAAGCTGGATGAACTTCGCTCTGCCATGCGATGCTGCGGCTGCCCAAATCCGCAAAACTCGCGCCGCCCTTCAACCGCTCGCCAATCTGCCCAGAGCTCCCAAATTGCGCGAGGTCGCCAAAGATGTGGATTTCGTGCGAGCGTTCGAGACTTTGCAGATGCGCCGCGTCGAGTCCGCCATGCGCCAATTCGTCAATCTAACCCGCAAATACCCACGCAGTGCTGAGTGCTGGGCATTACTGGGTCTCACGGCCTCGTATTTAGGAGCCGCACCCGAAGCATTGAACTGTCAGAGAAAAGCTGTGGCTCTCGATCCGAAAACAGGGCTCTACTGGCATCAACTCGCCTTTGCCAAGATGCGGGAGAACCCCAACTCAATGCCTGACACCACCGAGGATCGAGAGGCCCTTGAGCTCGCCACTGAGCAACGCCCAAACGATGCCCTCGCATGGCTGCTCCTCGCCAGTCGCCGCGTGCGGGATGGCGATCTTGGCAGTGCTGAAGATGCGCTGAAGCGCGTCACCCTGCTCGCGCCGAATTATGCCCAGGCCTATTACCTGAGCGCTTATGTCAAAGGTCGTCTGAAAGACTACAGCGCAGCTCAGACCGCCATCAGCCAGAGCCTGAAGCTGAATCCTGGCTACTCGGAAGCGTGGTATTATCAGGGGCTTCTTTTCGATAAAAACGCGAACCCTTCGGAGGCTGCCAAGGCCTACCGAAACACGGTTCGTCTCCGCCCCAATCATCCAAACGCCTGGAAAAATCTCGCCTACGCGCTCAAAAAAAGCGGTCGCAGCACCGAGGCCAAACAAGCCTTTGCCGAGCACGCCAAACGGACGGCGAAACGCTAGCGGCTGCTACTTCCATAAGATCCGAGCCGCATACACCGAGTTGTCCGCGCCAAAGGCATTCTCCGGCGGGATCACGATGTTCGGCGACCACGTTTGCATCCACTCCGCCACGGTCACCCAGGTTTCGTTCTCACTGACTTCCGTGATGGCGAAGTTCCCCAGCCGCGCTCCACGCTCAGGAACGAGGCTGCACTCCGTCGCACGCTTCACGGCCAGTGTTTTCTGATCCACCTCCGCCATGAAAAGCGGTGCCCGATGCCGAGCGACATGGTCGTTGTGAGCGCCTTTGCGGTTATAAACGAGGTAGAGCCTGTCGCGATGGGTGACCCAATGTTGTTGCGTGTTGTAGTTCCCCAGCTCGTTGCCGTCGTCGAACTTCCACGGCTGGATGGGCGCGAATTGCAGCCCATCATCGCTCGTCGCCACATAGCCCGCCGTATCGTTTCTCAGTGTGAGGTAAAACTTCCCAGCGCATCGCGTGAGCGAGGGCTCATACACACCGCGCCCCGACTCCAGGCTAAGCTCATTGCCTTGCTCGATGAACTTCAGCGTCTTGCCATCAAAGGAGCAACGCAGCACCGTCACATGGTAATACTTGTCCTCCTTCGCCTTGAAGTAGATCGGCAAAAGGATGTCTCCATTCTCAAGATCAAAGCGCTGCACGCAGCCTGCGCCTGAGTTGAAGAATTTCACGTCATCCGGCATCGTCAGCGTCGTCCAGGCCGACCACGTCCGCGTCTTGTCATCATAGACAGCATAGCTCGCCTCGCGCTTCCGGTTCTCCACCACCTTGTCACCGCGATACCGCACCGTGTGGCCGATGCCGAGGAGCTTGCCCGACTTTGCGTGCCACTTCGGTGTGAAGTCACAAGCCGCCACGATCTGACCATCGGGCTCATTGCGTCGGCCCAACGTGTCCGCGTGCTCCTTGATCGGACTCCAGCTCGTGCCGAGATCGTCAGTCCGCACATCGTTCAGCGCATAAAAGATGTCGCTGCCCGTGAGCAGCAGCTTCTGCATCGTCAGCACCACACTCGGCGTCTTGCCAGGGATCGCGCCTGCACGCGGATGCACCCAGCAGGTCTTGCCATCGTAGCCTTTCGACACCGTGGTGAGCTTCACCTCAAATGGCAGCTCCGCAGGTGCTGGCGTCACGAGTTGGAGATGCTCGCGCAGCTCCGGCACCTCGCGCTCCAGGCCTTCGGCAACGAGCCGCGCCATCATTCGGGCACCCTCGCGTGAGAAATGCGACTTGTCCGTCAGGCTAGGCCCATAGAGCTGGCAAAACTTCTCCCCCATCTGCTGAAACAGCGCGAAGCTCGCGCGATGTAGATCGACCACCGGCACCTGCATCTCTTTCCCCACCGCCTGCGCCGCTTCGACATAAGGCGTGAGAATCGTCGTCATCTTCCCATCCACATAGTTTCGCCGTGCCACCGAAGTCACCAGCACCGGCTTCCCACCGCCCTCGCGAACTTCACGGATGAAGGCTTTCAAGTTGTCGCGGTAGGTCGTCGCCGGGTCCGTGAAGCGTTTCGGGTCCGCTGTCTTCTGATCATTATGCCCGAACTGAATCAGCACCCACTGCCCATTCTCCTTCAGCACCCGATCCCACAATCCGATCTCACGAAAGCTCTTCGTGCTCGTCCCCGACCTCGCATGATTCACCACCGTCGCCTTCGGCAAAAACTCCCCCAGCATCTGCCCCCAACCCGCCAGATCTGGCCGATCCTTCGGCGGATTCAAAACGCTCGCCACCGTCGAATCACCCGCGAGGACGACTTTGAGAGGTTCCTGAGAAAAGCCGGTGATTCCGAGAAACAGGCAGGCTGAAAAAGAAAGGAGGCGCATTGAACGAAAACGAATTGCAGCCGGGCCAGCAATCATCACTGCCCAGGAAAGTCATTTTGATTCCCTGAAATTGGCGTTCGGCCTCTTCAGACTTCCTCTTCCCAGATCTCTTCTTCCTCTTCCTCCGCATCGTCCAACTGGATGCGGATCGAGCGTTCTTCGAGAGCATCGCGGACATCGAGGATGTCCTGAGGTTCGACTTGGAGGCAAAGCCCGGGAGGCGCACGACGTGTGACGACACGCTCGACTTGGAGGCGCTCCAATTGGAAACCAAAACGTCCGTAGAATGGGATGACGGGCGTGCTGGCTCGAGCCCAAAGCTCGATGGGACGCTCGTCCGTTTCCAGCAGGGCGATGCGCGCCGCCAGCAACGTAGTGCCATAGCCGCGCCGATGATACTCGCGATGCACCATTCCATGCATGAGCCAGGCATTGTCCGAGTCTCCGACAAGCTCCAGCCCACCGCAGCCGATGACATCCCCTGAGTGCTCAATGACGAGGAAGTAAGAGGTGCCTGTCTGAAGGAATTCAGTGAAGTTTTGCAGACCTTCGGGCGAGACAAAGTCGGGCTCGTTTGAGCGATAGATCTCCTGGCAGGCTTCCAAGTCTTCGGGCTGATACTCGCGGATGCGGCAGGCAGCGAGCTTCGGCACGATGGCCTGCATGAGGGGGGAAAGCTCGTCGAGCGGGAGGTCTTCTTCGTCTTCTTGGAACATGGTTGGAACAGGGAAAAATCAGACGCCGATCGCTTTCACCGCCCAGGCGATCACGAGCGGTGTGGTGACGATGCTGACGACGGTGGTCGCGATCACGCACTGCACGGCGGTGGGGGCGTGGCCGCCATAGTGGCGGGCGATCATGATGTTAAAAACGGCGCTGGGCATGGCGGCCTGGACGATGATGATACGCTTCAGCTCCAAACTCAGCGGCAGCCACCAAGCGCAGGCGATGAAGGCCACGGGAATGACCCCCAGCCTGAGCACGGGAGACAGCACTGCCACGGACCAGCGGATGCGCTCCTGGCCCCAGATCTCTCCGATCGTGGCGCCGATGATCAGCACGGCCAGCGGCACGGCACAGGCACCCATCATGCTGAAGGTGCGGTGCGCGAATTCCGGCACATAGACATGCAGGCCGGTAAAGTTCAGCAGGAGTGAAAACAAGATCGTGAGCACCGGCGGATTCAGTGCCAGCTTCCAGGGCGCATTACCGAGGCCGGTGAGCAGCCCGACGCCTGCCGTCCAGCAGGCCAGCTCCACACCGAGTGTGAAGGTGAAGAGCACCCCGAGTGTGCCTTTGTCAGGAAACAAGGCGGTGACGATGGGAATGGCCACGAAGCCGTAGTTTTGCAGCCCAGATGAAACAGCAAAGGTGCGGCGGCCTTCGTGCTTTTGCAGCCCGATCAGGGGCGCGGTAAAGTAGGAGACGGCAATGCCAAGTGCCACGAGCCCGAAGCCAAGTCCGGCAGCGATGAGCACGGGCATCGGCTTCATCACCGATTCATTGCCGACCACACGCTCCAGAATGAGGCAGGGCGTCAGCAGAGTCACACAGAGCCGCATGACTCCGGCATCCACGGCGGCGGGCAGCAGGCCCGTTCTCCGCACGGTGAAGCCTGTCGCCATCGTGAGATACACGGGCAGGACCACGGTGAGGATGCTGGCAAAGTCGAGCATGAGAGGCGCGCATGGTGGCGCGTTCGGATGCCGAGGCAAGCGCTCAGCGTGGAGAGCTTTCAGCTCATAGCCGCAGCTTTTTCGTGAGCATGGTTTCTTTGTCCGCCTCACTCATTGGCTTGTGATCGACTTTGCAATTTGGCAGCGCAGCTTGGATCGCCTCCACGTCAGCAGCAGAGATGTCCACAGTCTCGATTTTGAGCTTGGCCAGCTTTGGCAAAGCCTTCAGGTGCGGGATGATCTTCGCGGTCAGGCGGGCTTCGGTGAGTTCGAGGGATTCCAGCGTCTTGATCTGGGCGAGTGTTGCCATCGTTGATTCATCGAAGCTGATCGGCGAGTCATTGCCCCAGCTCGGCAGGCGCTGGCCGATGCGGAGACCGGTGAGGTTCGTGAGCTTCAGCAGATGCGCATTTCCAGCCTGTGTCTGCGCTGTGTGCCAGGTGCGGAATTCTTTGAGCTGCGTGATCTGGCCGATGGCTTCCATCGCGTCATCGCCAGCCGTTGATCCGGCAAAGGTCAGGCGCTCCAGCTTCGGCAATGCCTTCAACTCCGCAAGGCCACTGCCGGTAAACTTCTCCGAGCGGAAGGCGGGGTGGAAGAACGCCAGCGACTTGAGCTTCTGAAATGCGGCGAAGTGCTTGTAGCCCGCGTCCGTGAGCTGGATGCCGTCACTGCTGAGCCGTTCGAGTTCGGTGAGTCCGGTCAGCAGCGCGAGGTTGTCATCCGTGATCGTTTTCCCACTGATCGTGAGGTCCTTGATCGTGGGGAAGCTTCCGAGCGTGCGGAAGTCCGCCTCGGTAAAGGCATCACACTTCACATTCACCTGCGTCACGACTCCCGCAGTCTCCGTGACCTTGGCACCGAGAGCCTGGAGAGTGGCAACATCAGCCGCCTGGAGGCTGGCACAAAGAGCAATGAGGAGGAGCGGGGTGACTTTCATGGGCGCATGAAACGCATGGCGAGGGCGTTTTCTGACCACCTTGGAGAGAAGTTGTGACCAGCAAGATTGTGATTGTCAGCGCACACGCCTCTTATCAGACTTCGCTCCCATGAAATTCACCAACCTCGCTACAGCCACCCTATTCTTCATCGCCACCGCCTTCGTTCAGGCACAGACTCCAGCGCCTGCAAAACCTGCAGCACCTGCCGTGAAGCTTCCACCTCAGGCTCCTGACGTGCCTGCCCAGAAGTTCGGCCCGGATGGCAAGGTGAACGCTGGCTTTGCCGCAGCTCATGAGCGCTTCGTCAAAATTGCTCAAGAGGGCAAGGCACAGCTCGTCTTCCTGGGTGACTCCATCACCGCTGGCTGGGGTGGCAAAAAGGACAATTGGGACAAGGCTTTCGGCCAATACACACCTGCCAACTTCGGCATCGGCGGCGATCGCACTCAGCACGTCCTCTGGCGTATCCAAAACGGCGAACTTGATGGCATCAAGCCCAAAGCCGCTGTGCTCATGATCGGCACGAACAATGTGTCCACCGACACCGCAGAAGGCATCGCCAAAGGCGTCACCGTGATCGTCGAAACCATCCGGGCCAAGCAGCCCCAGGCTAAGATCCTCCTCCTCGCCGTCTTCCCTCGCGGTGAAAAGGCCAGTCCAAATCCTGGTCGCGACAAGCTCAAGGAGGTCAATGCCATCATCGCCAAGCTTGATGACGGGAAAAACATCCACTTCCTCGACATCGGTGCAAAATTCCTGCAACCCGATGGCAGCCTGACGAAGGAGATCATGCCCGACTTCCTCCACCTTTCCGCTGCTGGCTACCAGATCTGGGCAGATGCCATCAGCCCAAAGCTGGCTGAACTGATGAAGTAGTCATCGCTTATCCGCACTTCAGCGCATCACGTCATTCAGCCCGCGTGGTGCGCTGGCAGCTCCAAAGTTTGAGGAAATCGACCGTTTTGCAGGAAATATCGGGCTGCTCGCAGGACACAGGGACGGAAGAGCACGGTAAAGTGATTCACCGGTAAAACCGTGAAATCCGCCTGCCCTTCCACCTGCCCGCCACAGGTAGAGACCAGGCCATCATGCTCGTCTCCAAGCAGGTGACTGAAGAAAGGCAGCGTCGCCTTATTTCCCATCAGCACGCCTGTCTCCGGAGGCAGAGCGCCCAGCGCCCTTGGCGTGTTGCCTGGCGTCGTTCCGAGTTCATCGACGACCGGTCCCAGAATCCAGCGCGGCCAGCGTAGAGGCTGGAGCATGTCGATGATCTCACTGCCCTGATTCGGCGGCACCAGCATCACCGTCCGCCCAAGCGGAAACCCAGGGTCACGACGCGCCGCCCAGGCACGAAAGATGATCCCACCCAGGGAATGCGTCACGAAATGCACGCGAGACCCTGACTCCAGGTGCAACTTCGCCAGTATCGGCTCCAAGTGATCCTTCACTGCCTCTGCGATGGAAATCTGACGCGAGGGATAATCCACACTCAGCACCTGATAACCAGCTTTCTGGATTCCAAGCCGCAGAGCAAGCATGCTCAAACTGGACCGACCAAGCCCGTGAATGAGGATGACAATGTCCGTTGAACGAGGATTCTGAGTCATGGCAAAAGCATACGTCTCTCAAAGAGCGCGGTGCCGCAGAAGGCCGAAACTCTCAAGGTTTCTTCTCCAGACTTTCCAACCACTCGACGAGCAACTTCGGCCACTGGGCACCAGGGAAATCATGTTTCACCCGCGTGGGGATGAGATTGCCGACGCCGTGGCCTCCTTCTTCAAAGAGATTGAGCCGGGCAGGCACGCCGAGCTTCTTCAGGTCGGCGACGATGTTCGTGGCGATCTCGACGGGCTTGTCGGTGGTGGCGTGGACGAGATAAACGGGCGGAGAGTTCGCTTTGAAGACGAAAGGATTCTCCGGCTTCCGCCAATGCCAGGTGCCGAGGCCGACGGCGAACTCTGGACGGCTGCTGAGACGGTCGATAGGATCGCTGGCTTGCGGATCGCCGAGGTCGAAGTTGGCGGCAAGATTCATCGCGAGGTTCGCGCCGGCGGAGTAGCCCGCGACACCGATTTTCGCCGGATCGATACCCCACTCACCTGCGCGATATCGCACGAGGCGCATGGCGCGTTTTGCATCGGTCAAAGTAAGCGCCTGGATGCCTTCGTTCGGCAGGAGGTGTGGCGGTCGCGTACGGTATTTCAGCCCGATGACGGCGATGCCCATGGGATTAAAAACCTGTGCGGCATAGACGACGTGCGTCTTCCAAGCATGGCCGCCGTAGCCGCCGCCAGCACACACGACGATGGCCATGCCGTTGCGCTTGTCCGCCGGTGGCAGATAGGGCGTGAGCGTGGGCACTGACACGCTTTGGATGGTCTGATTGGCCTTGATGACCTCCGGCGCGGCGTTCTCGAGAAACTGCGGCGGCCTGCCAGGCCACAGCGGGATTGGCTCAGGCGTGCCGGGGCCGAGCTGACTCATGAGTTCGCGTTCGCTGGGTGTGAGCTGGGCGGATGCGGTCGCGGCAATGCCATAGAGCAGGACGAGCAAGGCGCACTTGGCCTTGGCTGCCCTGATCAAAACCGCCGTCACTGGGGAGAGCTGCTTCATTTCTTTTCGGCCAAATACTTCGCCAGATCACGCATCGCGATCACCGTGCAACCTTCGTCTTTGAGATGCTGCATGTAGGCTTCAAACTTCGCCGGATCAGTATTCACCCATGGGTGCCTGATGTCCGGCACACCATGAAAGGTCATCACGGCGATCTTCCCGCCCTTCGCCTGTGCCACAGCGGCCTTGAACTGCTCCAGCGTGCTCTCCGGCTTGCCATCAAAGGCTTGAGGCATGAGCAAAGGATTATCGGCACCCGGATCGAAGGCCTTGGCACCGCCAGCCCGCGCAAAGCGGTAGCCACGCTCGGCTAGCAGCTTCGCCGCTGCGTCACTCGTCGCGTAGCCAGGGTAACAAAAGCTCACCGGACGCGGGATACCATGCTCTGCGCAGCGCGTCTCGATGAACTCCACATCTGCGGCCAATTGCTCCGGCTTTTGCTTCGTCACGCCCGCGTGCTTCCTCGTGTGATTGCCGATCTCGAATCCCTGCTCGTGCAGCCCCTTGATCTGCTCCCAGGTCATGTAGTTCTTCTTATCCACGAGGAACTCAAAGCCCTCGGTGATGAAGAAGGTGGCACCAAAACCATGCTTCTTCAGGAGCGGTGCCACATAGTTCGCCTGACTCGCCACCGAGTCATCAAACGTAAGCACCACAAGCTTGTCTGGCACCGGTTCAGCGTGCAGCGAGTTAGCAAGCAACAGGGCAAAGAGGAATTTTTTCATGTAGGCGCAACTTTCGGAGGCTTCACCGCTAAGCAAGCATGGAAGCGGACCATCGAAAGCCGCACGCCATCCCCACGTTCAGCCTTTTCATGAATCGCCTGCTCTGCCTTCTCTCGCTTTGGCATGTTAGCTCGCTGAATGCGGCATCGAGGCCAGACATCATCTTCATCCTAGAGGACGACTACGGCTGGGGTGATCCGGCCTGCTACGGGCATCCGTATGCGAAGATTCCGAACATTGACCGCCTCGCGCGGGAGGGCACAAGGTTCACGCAGTTCTAGTTTAAGCACTGTTACGGATGAAGCTACCCAAGAGTTCGGACTATGAGGTGCCGAATGGGTTGCGGGTAAGGCTGCGAAGCGAAAACTAAAAACTCATCCCCGCTGGCAAAACCCCCTGCCCAGCCTTGCCATTCAGTGTCTCACGCCTCGTCATCGTCGCTGAGATGAAGCCGACGAAGATGTCGGCGTGCATCTCGATGGGCAGACGCCATGCATCATCGCTGACCCAGATGGTGGCGGTCTTCACTTTTTTGAAGCTGCCGAGCGCCAGTGTCTTGCGGTCGAGTTTGCGGATCTTCACGTCGAGTTTGATCGTGGGATACGTCGTGCCTTCCACCTTGCGATTTTCACGACCTACGACAGTGAAGGTGGTGAGATACGGTCGGTCAAAGGGCTGTACCACGCGCGTGATCGAGTCACCCTGCTTCAGGGCCTGACTGCGCACGTAGAGGATGGCGGATTGCAGATCATCCACAGGACTAAAGGGGCAGATGGAAGTGCTCTTTTTCGACGCGCCGCCTTTCGGGGTGAGCAGCGTTTCCGTCAGCACTTTCAGCGATGAAAAGCCGACCTTGTAGGCGATGGTCTCACTCGCGTCCGTCTCCGAGTGATTCAGAAAAACAGCCCGCAGCGGTCCGCGCTCCATGACCGAGGTCATTACGCAGTCATAGCTCCATAGCGACCTCGCGAAGCCCGAGGTGCCAGCCTCTGCTCGTGCCACCTGATAACCACCCGCCTCCTGCATCACCACCTTCGCCGAGCCTGCGGAGAGCAGATTATTCCAGCTCAGGTCAAAGACGACACGGCAGGGCGTCAACGGCGGAAAGGAGCCCGGAGCAGTCTTGGTCAGCGAACTCGTCCATGTCGGCGTCGCAGGCGTTTTTGCCTGCGCCAGGAGCAATGCAGGCATCGAGAGCAGTAGCAGGATAAGTTTCATGAGAGGGCGTAGCACAGACGCGCGGCGCTGGCATGGGTTCAATGATACGCGGGGCGTGATTGAGAAGCCTGCTTGCATCTGCGCCGCTTCCTCCGCATGAAGTGCCCGCCCTTGGAACCCGAACCCGACATCCTCTCCGCCGACTCCACACCGATTCACGATGCCCGTGAAGCGCTGCGGAAGTACTTCGGCTTTCGCGAGTTCCTGGATGGGCAGGAGGAGGTGATGGCCAACATCCTCGGCGGGCGCGACACCCTCGTCATCATGCCGACCGGCGGCGGGAAGTCGCTCTGCTATCAGCTTCCAGCGCTCGTGATGGAGGGCGTGACCATCGTCATTAGCCCGCTCATCGCTTTGATGAAGGATCAGGTGGATGCGCTGGAGCGGCGTGGCATTCCCGCCACGCTGATCAACAGCACCCTCAGCCTCGGCGAGCAGCAGGAGCGCATCGCGGCGCTGCGACGTGGTGAATACAAGCTCGTCTATGTCGCCCCGGAGCGCTTCCGCAGCCGCATGTTCACGAACACCATGCGGCAGGTCGAGATCGCGCTCTTCGCCGTGGATGAGGCGCACTGCCTATCGCAGTGGGGGCATGATTTTCGGCCCGACTACTTCCGCCTCGGCGAGGCACTCGAAGAACTCGGCAGACCCCAGGTCGTCGCCCTCACCGCCACGGCCACGCCCGAGGTGCGTGCGGACATATTAAAAGTGCTCACGCTGCGTGATCCCTTTGTCACCATCCGTGGATTCCAGCGACCGAACCTCAGCCTGAATGTCACGCACACCAAGAAGCACGATGACAAGTATGCGCGGCTGAAACAAATCATCCGCGAGCACAAAAAAGGCATCATCTACTGCTCCACACGCAAGCGGGTCGATGAAGTGGGCGAGGCTCTCGCCGAGATGAACATCAAGGCCGTGGAGTATCACGGCGGACTCGATGACAAAGAGCGCGAGTCGCGGCAAAACCAGTTCATCAACCGCGAGCGCGACATCGCCGTGGCCACGAACGCCTTCGGCATGGGCATCGACCGCAGCGATGTCCGCTTCGTCGTGCACTACGACGTGCCCGGCAGCATCGAGGCCTACTACCAGGAAGCCGGCCGCGCCGGCCGCGATGGCGAGCCCTCGTGGTGCGAGCTCTTCTTCAACTTCGCCGATACCAAGACGCAGGAGTTCTTCCTCGATGGCGCGAACCCCACAATCGACGTCATCCAGAGCATCTATCAGGCCCTGCTGAACAAAGCGAATTCCCAGCACGAAGTCGAAGCCACCATCGAAGACCTCACCGACTACGCCGGATTAAAGAACAGCATGGCCGTCAGCTCATCGCTCGGACATCTGGCGCGCGCAGGCTACATCGAGCGCTTCGACATCCCTGGCAAACGCGTGCGTGGTACACGACTGCTCCAGCCCGATGTCCTCACCCGACATCTGAAGATCGACGCCAACGCCCTGCGTAAAAAAGACCGCCGCGACCGCTCCAAGCTGAAGGCGATGATCGACCTCTGCTACGACGAGCAGCGCTGCCGCCAGCAGCAGATCCTGGCCTACTTCGGCGAGCATGAAAGCCAGCCCTGCGGCACCTGCGACATCTGCCGCCGGAACGGCGTCCAGACCGCCCGTGAAGGCACCGCTGATGAAGTCACCGTGCTGCGCCAAGTGCTCAGCGGCATCGCCCGCATGTCCACAAAGCAGGCCGACGGCACCTGGGAGCCGCGCTTTGGCAAAGGCCGCATCATCCAGATGCTCGTCGGCAGCAAATCCAAGGAAATCGTCGAAGCCGGGCTTGATCAACTCAGCACCTACGGCCTGCTGAAAAGCGTCGGCACCAGTGCCCTGCACCCGCTCTTTGCCGAAATGGAAAAGCAGGGCCTCATCGAGACCAGCACCGGCGAGTATCCGCTCGTCACTCTCACGCCCAAAGGAGCCGACATCATGCGCAAAGGCTCCAACATCCGCATGATGTGGCCCAGCACCGCACCCACCGCCAGCCAGCCCACGAAGCCCGGCGTGAAGCTCACCGAAGCCGAAGTCTCCACCCGCGAGCTGGGCTTTGATGACGCCCTTTTCGAGAAGCTCAAACGCCACCGCAATGTCGTGGCCATGGCCGAAGGCGTGCCCGCCTATGTCATCTTCAGCAATCAAACCCTGGAGTTCCTCACGCGCCTGAAACCCAAAAGCATCGAGGAAGGATTAAAGATCCGAGGTGTCGGCGATAAAAAGGCTCAGACCTACCTGCCCGACTTCATCCGCGTGATCCAGAAGCATGGCTGATGCATGAGAGCCCCCAAAGCCCAAGGGGCTTTCGAAACACAACCAAGGGTTGTCCCGCGTGCGGGACTACCCTGGAAATGGCCGATGAACCACCGACCACGGATGCCGAACCCCAACGGGGTTCCGAACCTTTGAACAGGCCGCTCATCGCACACGACCCGCAGAGACGAAACCCCGTTGGGGTTCGATGATCTCCAGCACATCTCGGGCACGGGTGATCACAAGGCAGTTGGGCTTGGTGAGCCGCTGTCGATTGGATGGGCAGGAAACGGATGACAGCTCTATTCTTCAAGACCAACGATCTTGCGTCTTCCAGCCCAGGGTTCGCAGAACCCTGGGTAGCCAGCAATGAGTCACCCCTGGTCAAGGGCCAACCCCGACGGGGTTGCGTCCATCGGTGGGGCCAAGGCCGACGGACGCAATCCCGTTGGGATTGGCCCCTCGGTCGGGATTCGTTGGGTTCATGGTTCCCAGGGTTGTTCCAACCCTGGGCTCAATTCCGCAAGCCCGTTGGGCTTGGGTGGGTGTTTCGTCCATGTGAGAACCTTCGTATTTCCGGGCGTTCCTTCAAGGGTAATCGCGGGTGCCAATGAATCATTTCGCAAGGTTCTGACCTTCAGTTGTCATGTTTTGTCATGCAGGCAGGTGCCTCCTAAGCATTGATTCACATGAACTGCAGACCTGCGATAAAACTTGCGGCAGAACAAGTCTTGAACATCTGCGCTCTTGGCTCAAAGAGTCGGGGTATGCGCACTCTTCTGGGCCCCTATCAACAAGACACGCCGGAGGCGACGAAACTTGAGGCCATGGATAAGTCCTGGGTGAGTGCGGTCGAACTTGCAGGAGTGGCCATCCAACTCGCTCAGCTCAAAGGACTCAAGGAACCTGATGTTGCGGGTGCTGTGCTATTGCTCAAGCAAACCTGGCGGGCGCGCCATGCACTTACGCCGCTGGCATGTGCAGACATGGAGTTGGTGCACGACATTTACGGTCGTGAGGTTGAGGCTGCCAGTGTCATCCGCAAAGCAGACAAAGATTTTCCGGGCTCGGCGATAATCCGGCCTCCGCGTTCATATCCGATTCCCCTCGACGAGGCGGTGCGGCATGTCAGTGGCGAATACAGCCGCAAACGCCGAACTGATTTCAGACTCAGGATGTTAAACTCGAGTCGTGCCGCGCTGGGGCTGTCGACAGTTACGGCTGAACAGGCCGCCATGGCAGAAGATAGCGATGTGGCTGATGAGGTCGAGTTTTGGCAATTGGCGAAATGTCTCGCACCCTTCTGTCCGCGTTTTGCCAGGTTCTATAAGCTGTCTCAGGATGATGCCACAAAGTCAATAAAGGCAGCAAAGCGCAACAAAGTCAGGAAAAGATCTTGACTCGGTCTGGCGGCAAAACTGTCCGCCGTGGGGTGTTGATCTGGCAACTTACGGACGCGCTCTGACAACGGCAGGTCTTATTTCTGCATGAGTCTGGCATAACCGCAGTGCCTTCTTGCAAATGTGCCGCCAGATCTTGCACGGGGCCGGTTTGGTATGTTGTGCGCATGAACCAAAACTCATGCCAGAACAGACCACAGGAAGTGGTCAAGATGAGCGCACCCGAATGGTTGCGCGTCAGTGAAGCGAAGCGCTTGTTTGGGATTTCCAAGCCCAAGCTGTATCAACTCATTCATGCCGGCACCATTCGCTCGGCGGCTTTGCGAAGCCCGCAGCAAGTTCGTGGCACGCGGCTGATCTCGAGCATGTCTCTGCGCACCTATATCGAAGCGTTGGCAGACGCTCAAGCCAAGGAGGGGCGGCCATGAGATTCCGCATCCACGACGGCATCCACTTGCCCCGCTTTGCACACGAGATGCTCAGCGCTTGCCCCGCTACTGGAGGTGGCGTCCATCTGTGGCTCTTCCGTATGGCGCGGGTGCTGCATCCGTTTTTCGAGGACAAAGGTCGGATGGCCGACCTGCTTGCCCAAGCGTCCGCAGGCTGTGGACGCAAGGTGCCTGAATCCGAAATCCACTCAGCGATTGCCAATTCACAGGCCTGTGCCTGGCAGCCGCGCGGGAAACTTGAATCGGGTCGCGATCGGCAGCCCATCTCTCGTCCGGTGTCCGTCGAAACTGCGAGCCCTTCTTTCTCGTCATGGCCACAGCGCAATGATGAGCAGATCGAAGCCGTGGTCGCTGCCAGTGATGTGGCCGGTTTGGCGGATCTCTGGGAAGCATCACCGCTACGCCCGGACTGGGAGGAACCGCAAAATGAAGAACTCATTGACGCATTGTTTCCCGGCAATCCACTTCTGTGCTGCGGCAAGCACATCAACCGGGACTTTGGCACAGGCACCCGTGAGGAATGGCGGGGCCAACTTGCGGTTCAGCAGTTCATCGTCCCATCGCCCATGACCGCCGAGGATGGGAGCAAGAAAAGCGGCAAAGGCACCTCGGTGCGTTGTCTGGATAACACCGGCCCCCGTCGCTACCTGGTCATTGAGTCCGACCACGGCACGGTCGACACGCACGCCGCCGTGCACTGGCATCTGGCACGCTTGGCACCGCTGGTGATGGTGGTGCATAGCGGTGGCAAGTCTTTGCACGGCTGGTTTGCCTGCCAGGGGAGCAGCGAGGCGCTGCAACTCCGCTTCATACGCTATGCCGTGATGCTGGGCGCTGATCCTGCCACCTGGACCCGCTGCCAGTTCGTGCGCATGCCCGATGGGTTGCGCCGCAGGCCCAGTGCCTTCGGAGTGCGTCAGTCCGTGTTCTACTTCAACCCCAATAACCTGCCATGAACCAAACCCAGTGGGCCGAGTTGAACGACATCCCGGAGGTGGCCGGCAAGCCTGCGTGATCAGCAACCTCCCCTGCCTCCGGCGCGGATGAGGAAAAGCCGAAGCTGCCGCCACCCGAGGCGGTGGGTATTGGGCTGTTACAAACGCCCGTTCTCAATGATCCCAATGAACTCCTCAAGCACCGCTATCTGTGCCGTGGTGGTGGCATGCTGCTGGTCGGCCCCGCAGGTGTGGGGAAATCGACCCTGCAGATGCAGGCCTCGCTGTGCTGGGGCATCGGGCGGGAGTTCTTCGGCATCCATCCGGCGCGTCCGCTCAAGTCTCTGCTCATCCAAAGCGAGAATGATCACGGCGACCTCGCCGAAATGCGTGATGGCGTGCTCGATGGCCTGGCCTTCTCGCCAGAGGAGCGGGTTGCTGCCTGCGCAAACCTGCTGGTGGCTACCGAGGACATGCGCAAAGCGGTGGAGTTTTGCGACGAGGTGGTTGAGCCGTTGGTGGCCCTGCACAAGCCCGACCTGCTATGGATCGACCCGGCGCTGGCCTACCTCGGCGGCGAAACCAACTCGCAAAAAGACGTGGGCGCGTTCCTGCGCAACGGCATCAACCCCATCGTCCACCGCCATCAATGCGCCGTGATCATTTTGCATCACACCAACAAGCCGCCCAGTGGTGCGGAGAAACCCAAATGGAACGGCAGTGAGTTTGCCTATCTCGGCAGCGGCAGCGCGGAATGGGCCAACTGGCCGCGTGCGGTGCTCGCCCTGCGCACCACGGGCAGCCATGACATCTTCGAGCTTCAGGCGGGTAAGCGCGGTAGCCGCCTCAAATGGGAGGATGAGGAAGGTGAGCGCACCTACAGCAAGGTCATCGGTCACGGTCACACCCGCCAATACTGGCGCTAGGTGTCCCAAAGCGAGCTTGCGGCCGCCCAAGAAAAGCCCACCGAGGCACGCTTCGGGCACCACAAGCCCACGATGGAGGAGTTCCTCAAGCTCTTTCCCACCAGCTTCAAAAAGCAGCCGCGCGAGGCGCTGCTTTCCGGCGACCAGGTGAAGGCGGCGTTCCTAAAACTGGGCTGGCACCGTGACCTCTACAAGGGCATGTACGAGCAGGCTGAGGCGGACGGCCTGCTGACCATCGTGCGCAGCGAGGGCCGGGGTGGTCAACTGCTGCGCGGCCTGCCCGAGATCGTCGCCGCCTACACGGCTCGGCGTGAGGAGGCCGGTTCGATCATGGAGCAGGTGCCGCTGAAGGTATGTGCCAAGCGCCGCAAGCCACCTAAACGGCGCTGAAACGCGAACTCGGGAAACTCGGGAAACTCGTGCGCGGGACGAGAAAGAAAAGCGCCGCGCGCGAACTCGGGAAACTCGTCCCACCCCCTTTAGGGGGAGACGAGT
>JAGKWZ010000066.1 GCA_021151605.1 Verrucomicrobiaceae bacterium | reverse complement strand
GTTCAGGCTGGCTCCGGCGGAGAGGGGGAGCCACCGTGTGGCTGGGGAGGGGTAGATCAGCCCTGCCTCATGGAAGCTGAGTTCGGCGGCTTCGGGGCCAGCCGGGCGGTTCATGATGACTTGGCCGACCACGGTGTAGCTGCCTCCGCTGGCGTTGACCGGCGCGGGCCCGAAGCCAGCCTTGTAGAGGTTGGTTTTCACATCCGTGCCGACCGGGCGGCTCAGGGTGAGTGCACCCGTGGCGATGCTGTTGTCGGTGAAGGTGGGGCTGGTGCCCAAAAGGATGCCGGTGGTGCCATGCAGGCTGCCTTTACTGGCGAGCACGGAGAAGATCGCGAGATCGCCATCGGGGCCGAGGAAGCAGGTGCTGGTGAAGCTTTCGCCATCCGGTGTGCGGCCAGCGATGGTGATGCTTTCGCCCTTGGTGCCGACTTTGCAGGAGCCGAAGCCATATCCGTGGGGTAGGGTGGGGTCGTTAGGAATGAGGCCAGCGATCTGGAGGGCGAGGTTGTAGGTGCCATCGTACTCGTTGGAAGGGCGGGCGGCGCTCCAGGTGTTTTCCCAGCCCGTGATGCTCTGGCTGGCGGTGCCATCGCTGATACTGCCGAGGATGATGCGACTGCGGTCGGTGTCGAATCGAAGCTCGATGGCAATGTTGGGCAGGCCTTTGCGCGGGATGGAGGTGCGGTAGTTGGCAAATGAAATGCCGATCTCGGGGCTGACTTGCCCGGCGGGGAGTGGGGTAGAAACACTGCCGAGGAGGACTTTGCCCGTGACGGAGCCGGTGCCAGTGATGGTGAGGTCGATGCGGCCTCCGAGGTCCTGACTCAAAGGTCCACGGCTGATGAGACCGAGGTAATTGCCAGAAAGCGCGGTCGGGAAGGGCTGGACGACGAGGGTGGCGGGGCTTTGGGAGAAGCCGAGGGAGTTCTCCGCGCGGACGGTGAAGGCAAACGGGGACGCAGCACTGGCGGCGGCGGGGCGGCCAGAGATGATGCCGGTGATGGCGTTGATGGTCAGGCCCTTCGGCAGACCCGTGGCGGACCAAGTGGTGGGTGTGCCACTGGTGACGCTGAGCGGCACGGGGTAGCTGTATTCACCACTGACGATGCCTGCGGGCAGCACGAGGGGCTGGGGGGCGATCTGCGGTGCGGCGGTGAAGATGGTGAGGACGTTGTCTCCGCCGCTCAATGTGCCGCCTGGGCCGCTGACTTCGCAGGTGTAAGTGCCTGCATCCGTGGGGTTCAGCGGGGTGATGGTGAGCTGCCGGGTGGTGCCGCCGGAGAAGCGTGAATCGCTGGGCAAGTCGGTGCCGTTTTTCCGCCAGACGTAACGCAGGGTGCCGGTGCTGGCGGCATTGACGCTAAAGACCGCTGTGCCGTTATCGGGCAGATTCGCGCGGCGAGCGGCGCGGTCCACCACAGTCAGGGCGGCGGGCTGGCTGTCGGTGAAAATCTTCGCATCCGAGAGGCGTATCGCGCGCAGTCGATAGAGCTGGGCGGCATCGGCCAGAGTGACGGCAGGCAGGGTGAGCGTCGTCGTGGTGGCACTGGCGATGTCGGTGAACTTCGTGATGCTGCCTTTGCTCCACTGAAACTTCAACCCAGTGCTGGGAGCGACTGTGGCGGTGAAGGTGGCGGGTTGGCCGAGAGCGACGATCTGCGGCTGCGGCGGGATGGTGAAGGCCGGGGCGGCAGAGCCGAGCGTGGTGACGCCTGCGCCGTTCAGATTGATGAGCACATTGCCTTCGTCGAAGTCGTCGCTCATGATGACCACCATGCCGCCCGTCGGCCCGACTGACACGGGGCTGAAGGCGATGTTAAAGAGGAGTGTGCCATTGGCTGCGATGCTATTGGGGAAAGTGGCACCCGTGATGCTGAAAGGCCCGCCCATGACGTTGATGCCATTGACGGTCAGCGCTGTGGTGCCTCTGTTTTTGATGGTGACAGCTCGGTTGATGGTGGTCCCAGTGACGGCGGAGCCGATGTCCAGGGTGGCCATGGGGGCGAGGACCGTATTCACCGGAGACTCGACGCTGATTTCAGGGCCAGTGCCTGTGCCGGTGAGGCGGATGTCGTAGGCTTCCTCGTCCGCGTCATTGCTCAGGAGATGCAGCACAGCGCTGTGTTTGCCCACGCTTGTGGGCCGGTAGCTGATCTGGAAAGTGGTGTTGCCAGCTGGCATGAGGCCGATCATTCCAGGGGGCGCGGTGACCTGGAATGCCGCTGCGTTCACGCCGTCGATCACGATGGATGGATTGCGAAGCATCAGTGGCGCGTTGCCTGAGTTACGGACGGTGAAGGTCAGGTGCGCACTCGTGCCGGTGGCGACTGCCGAGCCAAAGTTGACCTCGCTTTTGCCATCCACGAGCAAGATGCTGGCCTGTTCCAGACTCACCTCCGGGACGGCTCCAGTGCCGCTGACAGCGATGTCATAGGGGCTTTCGTCAGCGTCATTGCTGGTGATGCGGATGACGGCGCTGCGTGGGCCGGTGGCCAGTGGTGAGAAATGGATGTCAAAAGGCAGATTTTGCGAGTTGACGACTTCGGCGGTGGTGTCGAGATCAATGCTGAAGTCCTGGGCATGAGTGCCTGTGATCGTGACGGCGAAGTTTTTCAGCGGCTGAGTCCCAGAATTCAGGATCTGCCCACTCAGGGTCTGTCGCATCCCGGCGGGAAGGGGGCCGAAATCAAAGGCTGGACCATTGTCAGCCACCGGCGAGCCGAGGGGGAGCTCCACCGCGATCTCCTGGGCCACGGGTGCTACACCAAAAGTCACGAGGTTGTGGAAGTCGCTGCCGAGGCTGGTGTTCAGTGTGATGCGGCCACCGCGCAGACCCAGGACGCTCGGAGTCACAGTCAGTGGGATGGGCAGGCGTCCGCCGGGTTGCAGCAAGGTTCCCGTCAGAGCAGGTGCGGCATAATCAGCGGCGTGTGCGCCGGAGATGACGATGCTGTTTACCAGGACCGGGGCCGTGCCAGCGTTCACCAGGGTGAGATCGTTCCTGGCGGTGCTGCCCTGGGCGACATCGCCCATGTTGATGGGGGCAGAGGTAGAGATAGTGCTGCCATCTCCCGAAAGCAGCGTGAGTCCGCCGCTGCCCTGGGACTCGGCGGTCAGCTCGATGTCAAAGGAGGGCTCGTCCGCGTCATTGGAGACGATGTGAAGCGTGGCTCTCCGGGTGCCGATGCTGTCCGGACGGAAGGTGATTTGCAGCTGGCTGTTCGCCCCACCAGGAATGACGGACGTGGGGAGGAAGTCGATCTCGAAGTCCGATGCCTGGGGGCCATCCACAGCCACGGAGATGATCCGCAAGCCGCCTGTGCCGAGGTTTGATAGCGTGAACTGCCGCATGGGCTCTGAGCCAGCTCCCAGGAAGTAGGCACCGAAGTTCACGGTGGAGACGCCATCCGTGAGCGGGGTGCTGCCCTGATCCACGGCGATCTCCACCGGCAGTTTGGTGACATTCAGAATGAAGTAATTCGGCGTGGGGTCGATGTTTTGTGATGCATTGCCGGAGTCGATGACCTGGAAGCCGATGCGGCCATAGGGCGAACCTGAGCTGCCGAGTGGCGGCGTGTAGCGGATGGTGCCAACGGGCATGTAGATCATGTCGCCCACGATGGGAACCGTGCCATCCACCCAGAACTCGCCTTCGGCTGGCAGCTCGGTGATTTTAAAAGCGGTGAAAGTGTGCGGCACGGCATCTCCGACATCGCTGAAGCCGAAGTCAGAGTCGGTGAAGATCTGTGCCTGCCCTTCATTGAAGGTGAAGGTCTTGTCCTGCCCCTGCGGCGGGTAGTCCACGTTCAGCACGTCGATCTGGAATTCATCCGTGACGGTGATGGGCGGTGTGCCGTCGTCCGTGGCTTTTAAATGCACGACCAGCGGGCCGACATCGGCATTCTGTGGCGTGCCGGTGAAGAGGCGCGTGGCGGGATTGAAAGTGAGCCAGGTGGGCAAAGGTGAGCCGTCTGCTCTGGTGGCGCTGAGGGTGAGCTTTTGCCCGGCATTCGGCTCGGTGAACTGCGTCGTGGGGACCTGGATCAGCATCGGACTGCCCTCATTGACCGAAACATCAGCGAGCGGAGAGACGAGCACGGGGCTCAGGTTCAGGATGCCCACATTCAGCGTGAGGACATCAGGCGAGAGATCGAGGTTTGAGCCCGGAGCGCCAGCGTCTTCGACCTGGAAGGTCAGCTTGGCATAGGCGGCCTGGCCTGAAACACCCGTGGCTGGGGTAAAGGTCAGCGTGGGTGCCGCCACGCCCGTGGAAAGTCTCAGGTATTGACCGTTGCCGAGAGCCGCTGCCAGAGAGCCGTCCGCGGAGCAGGCGACGTAGGACCAAGCGGCCAGGTCACCACTCGGAGTCCAGGTCGCACCGCCATCGCTGGAGGCATAGACTTTGTCGTTTGGGATAGCGGCGGCAAAAAGACGTCGGCCAGTGGAGGAGCAGGCTACGGTCTTCCAGTTCCGCACTGCATCCCGCTCTGTCCAGGTTTCCCCGCCGTCGTTGGAGAGATAAAGCTTACCATTGCCTACGCAGGCGATCACGGTGCGCCCATTGGCGGAGCAGGCGACAGAGGTCCAGCGCCGAGCCGTCTCGCGTACCTGCCAGGTCGCGCCGCCGTCGTTGGAGGTCATGAGCTGGCCGGTGGAGCCCGTGGAAGCGACTACGACGAAGAGACCATCGTCTGAGCAGTCGATGCTGTTCCAATATTGTGAGGTGTAGCCCGTGGTCGCTGTCCAGGTCGTGCCTGAGTCCGTGGAGACATAAATCGTGCCCGTAGCGCCACTGATGTCATCCGTCACCGCATACATGCGGCTGCCATCGGCAGAGCAGGCCGTGTCACGCCACTGACCAGCGGAAGGTCCGCGTGCTGTCCAGGTGGCACCGCCATCGGTGCTGACGCGCAGCTGATTCGCATACACTCCAGCGACGAGATGGCTGAGTGTGCTGCTTCCTGACAAGCCGTTCCAACCGCTGAGTGCCGGTCCTGACTGAGTCCAGTTTTGTCCGCTGTCACTGGAGATATAGGGGCTGTCTCCTGAGCCGAGGACGACCAGCTTCGTGCCATCCTCTGAAATGGCGATGCCCTGCAGTCCATACACTGTTTTCGTCTGCCAAGTGCTGCCCGCCATGCCGCGCTGCATGCTAAAGCTGTCTCCCGCCGCCACCGGCGAGCCATTCAGTAGAAGCGTGCCCGCAGAGGGCAGGGGACTGACGATTTTTAGTCTCTCAAAGCGGTGCGGAGGGACGTCGTTCGGGTCGCTGAAGCCGAAATCGGAGAGCTGGAAGGTGTGGGGCTGGTTCGGCGCGATGGCCAGCGGCCCCGTTTTCCCGAGCGGCGGGTAGTCCACATTCGCGATGCTGATTCTAAAGGTGTCTGTGGCGCTCAATCCACCCGGATCACGCGCTGTGACGAGGATATTCAGCGTGCCTACATCGCCTGCCTTGGGCGTTCCCGCGAAGCTGCGGCTGGCGGGGGTAAACTTCACCCAGGCTGGCAGTGGCGCGCCGCCGACGAGAGTGGCGGTGTAGGTGAAGGCCGTGAGATCTGGATCGGTGAAGCTGGCGGCCGGGAAGGCGTAGTTGAATGCGGCAGCCTCCGTGGCGCTCTGGTCCGGGATGGGGGAGGCCAGCACGGGCGTGTCATTTACCGGGGTGAAGGTGAGGGTGATTTTATTCGCCGTCGGATCACGCGGAGTGCTGCCGCTGTCCTCGACATTGAAGGTGAAAACAGCATCCACGATGTTGTTCAGCGCGGGCTGGTAATGAATGACCGGGTGAGAGGTGTAGATCTTCGGTGTCTCATCCTGAGTGCGGGCAAAGTAGCGGCTGCCATCCGGTGCGATGGCCACATGCCGCCACTGCGTAGCGTGACCGGTGTTTGCCCAGGTGACACCGCCATCTGTCGAGAGGCGCAGATAGGAACCTGCATCTGTGGAGAGGATGCGAGTGCCATCGTCCGACATGGCGACAGAGCCCGAATAGGCCAACCCCGTATTCAGCGTCCAGGTGGCACCCGAGTCGTTCGAGAGATACATGCCTGCATCACTACGCCCGGCGATCATGCGGCTGCCATCGGCGGTGACGGCCACACTGCTCCAAAATTGGTCCGTCAGGCGCTCCGCCCAGGTGGTGCCTGAGTCGCTGGAGACGTAAATTTTGCCATAGAAAGTGCAGGCCAGCATGTGCGTGGCGGAGGCGGAGCAGGCCACGGAATACCAGTCGCGGCCGATGTCCCGGGCTGTCCAGGTCGCGCCTGAGTCCGCCGAGGTGTAAATTTGCCCACCGTTCCCGACGAGCGCGACGAGCCGGGTGCCATCGTCTGACATGGCGATGCTGCGCCACTGACGGGTACTTTCACGTTCGGTCCAGGTTTCGCCGCCATTGCCTGAGGTATAGATCTTTCCAGCCGAGATGGCGACCGCGAGCTTCATGCCATCCGCTGAACTGGCGACGTAGGCAGCGGAGGAGGCCATCGGGTGGCGAGTCCAGGTCATGCCCATGTCCACCGAGGTGTGGATTTCATTCTGGCCCGTGGTGGCGTTTGTCAGCACGCTGATGAGCCGACGTCCATCATTCGAAGAGGCAAAGGAGCCATGAAACCCTTGCCCGCCGAGGGTGCCAAGCGCCGGCCAGGTGTCCGTGCCGCCCAGTGGCGTAGCACGCACGACTTGGCCCACTGTCGCAGCCGTTCCATTCACGAGCAGCGTGCCCCGCCCTGCCGCTGGCAGACTGGCGATGACGACATTGGTGAAAGCATCCGGAGGGGTGTCCGCCGTGTCTTTGAACCCAAAATCCAAGCTGCTAAAAGCCATCGGCGTATCCTCCGCCAGAGTGATGACACGATCGGAGCCCGTGGGGGCCTTCGTGCCCGCCTGGAGAGGAAGAAGTGAACTGAAAAAGAGCAGGGCAGGTAAACTGATTTTTAGAAGCATGGGCTGGGTAGAAAACGTCTCTCGTCAGCCACGAGGCGAGGTGTCGTCAAGAGTCGAGTGAACAAAGCCGTCACCCTAATGTCGCAGCGACGCGAAGCGTGAATGGCAAAGCACCGAAGGACGCAGAGCGTGGATTCACGATGGGGCAGCCTTGTCGTATTCGAAGCGGGGCTTAAGGTAGGTCCAATGACGATACAGCCCTGAGAGCATGCCCCATCAACCCCTTAACATTCATGCAGGTACGCAGATCGTGACGAAAGTCGGCGTGCATGGCAGCAACAACGCCCTCGTGCATCCGCGTGGTGCGGTCGGCATCGTCACCCGCACGCCCTGCGGCCATGAGCAGCACTTCCTTGTGCGTTTTCCCGATGGCTTCGAGGCAAGCCTGCTGGGCGCTGAGCTGGAGGTGCTGAAAATCTTCAAAGACCGCCTCGATCCCGCTAGCGCAGGCGACTTCGACCTCGAAGAGCACATCATCTACCGTTGCATCGTCGGCTCCCGTGCCTACGGGCTCGAAACTGAGGCCTCCGATACCGATCTGCGCGGCATCTACCTCGCCCCCGCGGACCTCCAATGGTCGCTCTACGGCGCGCCGGAGCAGTTTGAGGACAACGCCACGCAGAGCTGCTACTGGGAGCTGCAAAAGTTCCTCGTCATGGCCCTCAAGGCCAACCCGAACATCCTCGAGTGCCTCTACTCGCCCCTTGTGGACAAGGTGACACCCATCGGTGAGCGCCTCCTCGCCATCCGCGACCGCTTCCTGTCCCAGATGATCTTCCAAACCTTCAACGGCTACGCCTTGAGCCAGTTCAAGAAGATCGAGCAAGACCTCCGCAACCACGGCGAAGTCCGCTGGAAGCACGCCATGCACCTCCTCCGCCTCCTCATGACCGGCGCCGCCACCCTCCGCGAAGGCCTCGTGCCCGTCCATGTCGGCGACCGCCGCGATCAACTCCTCGCCGTCAAACGCGGCGAGCTGACCTGGGAAAAAGTCGATGCCTGGCGGCAGGAACTGCACCGCGACTTTGAACAGGCGCTGACCGAGACAAAGCTGCCCGAGAGGCCGGATTATGAGGCGGCGAATGGGTTGCTGGTGGAGGCGAGAAGGCAGGTAGTTTGATCGTGCGCAGCACCATGGACTGCGGCAGCCTGCTGCCGCTTTGCAGAGCCAGCCCTGCTGGCGTCGAATTCCTAGTGATAAGAATCCGCACACACGCTCCGCCCATGCGTTAGCAGTTCGGCGATAAGACGCCAAGCGACTCCGACGGCAGCAGGGCTGCCTGGGAAAAGCGGCAGGAGCCTGCCGCAGTCCAAGGTGCTAGGCACATCATCGAAGTTGCCGCCTTTTCACCGCACGCCTATTCTGCCCACCATGAGCACTACAATCGCTCTTCAACCCGTAACCTGGCAACGCATGGCAAAAGGCATCGACGTCGTGAAGCGGCGTCTCGAACGTGCGGTGATGGCGCTGGCAAAATTCGGAGTTCGATATGCTGTGGCTGGTGAAAATGCCGTCGCGGCCTGGGTTTCGCGCGTGGACGAAAGCGCTGTGCGAAACACCCGTGACGTGGACATCCTTCTTCGACGCGAAGATGCCGAAAAAGCCCGCGAAGCTCTCGAAGCCGCCGGCTTCGTGCATCGCCGTATTGCCTCGCTCGGCAAAGCTGGCGCGATGGATGTCTTCCTCGATGGCCCCGATGCCAAGGTGCGGGATGCTGTGCATGTGCTCTGGGCTGGTGAGAAACCTGTGCCGGATGCCATCGAGAACACCCCCGAACTGCATGAAACCGAAGTCGGCGAAGGCTTTGCGCTGGTACCTTTACAGGATCTCGTAGGCATGAAGCTCATCTCCTTCCGTGACAAAGACCGCATGCATCTCCGTGATCTGCTGTCCGTTGGGCTCATCGACGAAAGCTGGACCGGGCGCTTTCCAGAGGAACTCGCGGCACGCCTGCAAGTCATCCTAGATGATCCTGAGGGTTGAGGAATTCACGGCACATCAAATCATCCGGAAGACGACGGTTGGGCTATTCGGGATACTTCGGCATCGGTGGTTCTGACCAGCCAGTCCAGAAGTCAGCGTGAGTGTCGGGATGCTCGCCTTTTTCGAGTTTGCTCAGCATGAATGCTGTTCTTTGAATCTGGCGTGTCTCGGCAGCTTTACGGGCCGCCTCAAAAAACTGCCGAATTTTGAGTTTGTCGGGTTCTGAAAGCACAGTCCACGTGCGAGTCTGTCTTCCTTCATTCTGCACCAACTTAGGTGTTCTCCATTCCTCAGCCTTTAGTGGCATTGCTGGGTAGAAAGGCTTGCGACCCGAGGCGAGAATTTCCTGTGCTCGGAGTGAAGCTAGCTCCGAGAGACCATGTTTGTCTGCTAGATAGAGTCCTTCGGTAAGCAAAATGAAGACATCAGGTGATTCCCACGCAGCTCCAAGAATGACAAGACCAGACAAGCCCTCAAAGACTGCCATTGGATCGTAAGGGCGCTTCAGCGCTTTTCTCATCGAGTTCGCCATGTCAAAAAAGCGGCCAGTAGGCCATCGAGTGCCTGGAGCATCAGGATCGTCCGACTGGTCGTTCAACCAGTCCAGCAGCACCATCTGATAGACCTCGCGGCTGAAATGCCCATCTGGGTTCACTTGGAGAGCGGCATTCACGCTTTCGATAGCTTTTTGAAGGTCGGAGCGATCTTGAAAAGGAGCTGCCTGTTTCAGCCATTTGTGAGCGTAGAAGGTTCCGAGATTGGCATAATAGCGGTATCGATCCTCTTTGGTGGTTTTGTCTCCAAGCAGGAGCATCCGGGTTTTCTTCCGCTGCATCCATTGCAGGGCGATATCCGATTTACCGAGCCTGTCCGCAGCTACTCCACCATCATCATAAAGAGCCAAGTTATCAGGTGTGGACATTGATTCCTTGTCCACGCGCTTGAGCCGCATCTCGTAGTAGAGCGGCGGATTGCGATCAAAGTAGCCCACAATGGCCGAAACAATGTCGAACCTGCCTCCAGCCTCCTTTTTGAGCCTGGACTCAGCAATGATCGTATCCCTGTCCCAAGCGCAAGCCTTGGCCCAGCGAGCCGAAAGCAAGGAGAGCGCAGAAAGAATGAAGGTGTTTCTTTTCATCGCAGGCATCATACCGAAATCTCGCGAAACAATTCAATCAACATCTTCAGCCTCCAGTGACCATCCCGCCTCTCCTCCACCGCATCACGGCGGCGCAGCCGTACCCTCTGCTGTTTGCGACGATCAGCGGGGCGCATTTGTATGGGTTTCCTTCGCCGGATTCGGACTTTGATTTGCGTGGGGCGCATGTGCTGCCTTTGCCGAAGGTGCTGGGGCTGGAGGTGCGGGATGAGACGTTGGAGGATAGCCGAGTGATCGAGGGGCTGGAGATGGACATCGTCTCGCATGACGTGCGGAAATTCTTCGGGCTGCTGCTGAAGAAGAACGGCTATGTGCTGGAGCAGCTTTACTCGCCGCTCATCGTCCACACGACGCCGGAGCATGTGGAGCTGAAGGAGATCGCGAAGGGCTGCATCACGCGGCACCATTCGCATCACTACTTTGGCTTCTCGGAGACGCAATAGGAGCTGTTCGCCAAGGAATCGCCCCGGCGGGTGAAGCCGCTGCTGTATGTCTATCGCGTGCTGCTCACTGGCATCTGGCTCATGCGCACGGGCGAGGTGGAGGCGAACCTCGTCACCCTGAACGAAACCTTTCGCCTGCCTTACCTCCCCGAGCTCATCGCCCGCAAACTGGCCGGGCCTGAGCAAGGCACGCTCGATGAGGGCGATCTGGCTTTCCACCAAGGCGAATACGAGCGCCTCCGCGCCGAACTCCAAGCCGCCCACGAGGCCAGCACGCTGCGCGAGATGCCGGAGGAGGCTGCGCGAGCCGCGTTGAACGATCTGCTCGTGCGAGTGAGGCTGCAAAATCGCGCCTGATCATGCGTGGCGATTATCCACGCTTTCAGCCCCGCTTCATCCGCCACAGCCAGTCTTTGTCCTTGACCCCACCGTCATCCTTCGCGTCCGGCCCGGCGGACCAGAGCAGGTAGCCGCCGTTTTCGAGGCGGTAGCCGGGAGAATGCTTCGGGCGGGCGGGGTCTTGCGTTTCAAAGCCGCTGAGCACGGGAAGCGTGGCCGGATACGCACCGTATTTGATGCGGTGCTTTTCCAGTTCGCAGGCGAGGATGAGGCAGCGGCGGTGGAAGAGTGTCTCGGCGGCGACTTGATAGGTGGTGCCGACGTTGGGCAGTGCTACCGAGCAGATGAAGCGCTTTGGATTCGGTAGAAGGTCAGGGATGAGCCAGAGGTCGCGATCGAGTTCTTCCCGAACGCGCTGGTTGGCCTGGGTAGCGTGTTTCCAGGCGGTTTCTTCATCTGGTCCGATGATGTCGAGCCAGAAACGCAGGTGCAGGGCAGTGTCTGCATCAAGCCAGCCAACAGGGCCAAGGTGGAAGATGAGTGCCTGCCATCTTCGATCACGCAGGATGATGCCGACGAGGTCATCGTTGTGCCAAAAGGAGGCTTTTTGACGATTGCGCACGAGTTGGGTGTGCACCCAGAGCATTTCTTGGATGTGTGCATTTTTGGTGATGAGCAGGTCATCGTCTTTAGCTAGCTGCGCCTGGAGCAGCGTGAGGCTGCGCTCGTCCCACACGGGAAAGGAAAGCGCGTCCTGGATCGCCTCGAAGGCGATCTCGTGGGTAGCGATGCTGACGAGCATGGAGACGAGTGTGCCGTGCGAGGCGCAGGCCTCTGGAAAGAGGCGAAGGAGGATGCGGGCGGTGGTTTGCGCCTTGACGGAGTCGTCCGCTTGAGCGGCAACGCGAAGATGAAGAGCAAGCTCGCGATGGCGGTCATTCATGTTTTGGATGTTGGGGATGTTCATCTCCCATAGGTCGCCCTTCGTGTTGTAGAGGGCGGTGAACATGGCCGGTTTGAGGCATGAAAACGGGCGGTCGAGGCCGGAGGCGAGTTGTGTGAGGAGGTCGTGATTTCGTGGGTGTGGTCGTCTTTTCTCCAGGACTCGATGATGGGGAGCGCGAAGTAGTTCTCCGCATCCGCAATGGGTGGCGGCATAAGCGCACGCGGATCATCGGTGCCGAGGCGTGCGATGAGTCGGGCGCGAGCTTCTTTGAGTTCATGAGCACTGCGGCGATTCTCCCATTGGTAGTAAACCATCAGCAGCGAGATGAAGCAGACGCAGGCCCAGAGCAGCCGACGGAGCCATCGACGGGAAAGTGGGACAGGTTTGCAACCTGTCGGTTTGGAAGGAGTGGCTGGGTTCATGAGCGCGACGGGGAATGAACAGGTTCAAAACCTGTTCCACCTTCTTCACAGCTGCGGGATGGGGCCGCGGCGTTGTTCGAGGAGTTCATGGGCGAGGCGTTCGGTTTCGGCGAGATGGGCGATGAGCTGCGCGGGCGTCACTGGCGGCAGCTTGGCGTAGTTTTGCAGCGTGGCCTGCGGGATGGCCTCCGGCGTGGTAAGCCGGAAGTAGATCGCAAGCAGCCAGCACGCCGCCAGCGGCAGGCGCAGAGGTCGTGGGATGAAGGCGAGCCATTCGGAGACGCGATGCTTTCGATTCGACTCCGCGAGCACCACTTCCAGGCTGTGCTTCAAGAACTCCGGTGGCGGATCACGCCAGCGCAGAGTTCGAAGGGACTGTTCGACATCGGTTTTCATACGAGCGTGTGTTTGTGGGCGCGGAGTTTCTCCAAGGCATAGCGGTAACGGCTGGCGATGGTTTGCGTGGGCTGGCCGAGCAGTTCGCCGATCTCGCGAAAGCCCATGTCCTCCCAAACATGCAGGTGGACCACGCTGCGCTGCTCCTCCGGCAGCTCCGCGAGCGCGGCGATGAGCGCCTCGTGATCCGCTGCCGGCTCAAACCAGCCCGGCAGCTCCTGCTCCCACGCCTCCAGCGCCTTTTCCTGCCGCTGGCGACAACGTAAGGCATCGAGCGAGAGGTTTCGCGCCATCGTGAAGATCACCGCCCGTTCCGAGCGTGCCGTCGTCACCGCCTCGGCATCACGCGCCAGCTTCAAAAACAACTCCTGCACCACCTCCTGCGCCAGTCCCTCATCCTTCGTCACCGACCACGCGAAGCGATACACGCTCAAGGCGTGCTCAGCATGGAGTCGGGAAAGAGTGGCTTCAGTGGGCGGCATCCGCAGTCAGTTTGGCAGACGACGCGCGGGGAGGCTGGTTTTATTTAAAGCGGCTCATCTTCGCCAATCGACTCCGTCGGGTAGCCTTCGAGGGCTTCGCGGCAGAGGGCGATCTCGTCTGCTGTTTCTGGGCAGTGATCATTTCGCGACGAAGAACATCGCCGCGAAAGTATTTGGCGTGAGTTTGCAGTCGGCAGGCGGGTCGATGAGCATGTTGGAGATGTCGCCGTCGAGGTAGAGTACATCGTCACAGCCGAGGTGGAGGAAGAAGCCGCTGAACTGGTGAAAGGTGACGGAGCCCAGCTGCGAGTTATCACGGTCACTCATGGCAAAAATGATTTGCTGGTCTTTTTTGCGCACACCGACGGCATTGCGTAAACGGCGATTCGGCGAGTTGAGGTTGAAGGCTGGGTGAATGACGCCGTTGCGTAGCATGAGAGGGCCACTTTGCGTGGCGAGCCGTGGTTTGAGACCGCTGCGGGCGAATTCTGCCGCCTCCATGACGCCAGGGCCTTTGTCATCATCGAGAAAAAAGATGCCATTGGGCTTCAGGTAAAAATTTCCCTCCCCAGACTGCAGATTCAAGGGAACGAGTTCCTTGCCACCGCAAATCGTGAGGCCACAAGGCTTCGGACCACGCTCAAAAATGCCTGCATTCGTGGCAAAGGCGATTTGCTGGCCTTTGGCAACCAAATCGCGGCGCAAGCCATTGAAGTCGCCAAGCGGCTTCCCATCGGCCCCAAGCCAGGCGAGCTGCAATTTCCCCCAATCGGCCTTTTCGACACGGAAGAGATGGTATTTGGCCCCCTCGTGCTCCACTGCTTCCGCAGAATGCAGGTATGAGGTCATCGTAGCGCAGCCAAGAGCCGCGAGGAGCCAGCGAGAAAGGGTCATGCTGTGGTTGTAACTTACGAAGAAACAATTGGCAATCGAAGCCCGAAACACCCGCACTGCACTACTCCTCACCAATCGACTCCGTCGGGCAGCTTTCGAGGGCTTCGCGGCAGAGGGCGATGTCCTCGGGCGTCTCTGGTTGGCGGAAGACGAAGCTTTGGCCGATTTCGTCATCACGGCCGAAGAAAGCTGGAGCATGACCTCTGCAGAGGTCGCAGTCGGTGCAGCTCGAATCGACGTAGAAGCGACCGGGGGCGTTTTGAGGTAGGCGATCGAGGATGTTTGGCATGAGGTGGATTGGGGTGGTTGACGCCCCTTACTGGCCCAGGCCAAGTAATGCGTGAAGTGCATAAAACTCATGCTTTGATGCATGCTGTGCAAAAATACCTCGCCACCAAGCCTTTCGATCTTCATGCGCTGCATCTGTTTCATCTGGTGGTGAAACATCGCAGCTTCACCCGTGCAGCACGGGAGGCCGGGATGTCTCAAAGCGCGCTCACTCGGCAGATGCAGTCGCTGGAGAGTCGCCTGGGCGTGGACCTCATCAATCGCACCACGCGATCGGTCGAAGTCACCGAAGCGGGCCATTACCTCGCGGCGGAGGCGGCGCGGCTCATTGGCGGTGTCTCGGCCACGCTTGATGGCCTGCACGCAGCCTTTGGCAGCGCCCGGCCGGAGGTGCGAGTGAGCGTTTCGCGCACGCTGGCGATGGCGCACATGCCGGGGCTTTTTCACGCGAATCATCAGCGTCATCCCGAAGTGGCCTGCCGGGTCAGTTACCATACGGGCAATGCCATCCTGACCGCGCTGGATGCGAACGAGACAGACATCGGCGTGCTTTGCCCGCCCGCGAAGCTGCCGGACTGGGTGAAGATCACGCATCGCTTCAAAGATCGCTTTGAACTCATCGCACCTGCCGCTCTGGTGGCACCGAAGCGGGCGGATAGGCTCAAACTCTGGCTCCAGCAGCAGTCTTGGCTCATGATCGACAGCGGGACAAGCACCGGCCAGGCCCTCCGCCGCTGGATGAAGCGCCAGGGACTAGCCGTGACGCCGTCGATGGAACTCGACAGCTTTGACCTCATCATCAATCTCGTCGCCAGCGGCTACGGTGTGGCCTTCGTGCCGCGCCGGGCACTGGCGCTGTATCGACGCAAAGAATCGCTCGCTACGCTGCCGTTTGCGGAGTCCTTCGAGCGAGAAGTCGTCGTCCTCACCCGCAAACACCGCCAACTGCCGCCGCATGTGGCGAGGTTTGTGGAGAACATTTTGTTCTAACCATGCGAATGTCCCTCAAGCGCAGGCTGCGGCTCTAGCACGAACTTTGCGGCAGGGGCGATGTGCCTGGGCGTATGCGTCGATCGAGAGGCTGGCCGTGCCCCAATGTCTCTACTTCGTCTTCACCGTCTCTCTCGGCGGAGCATTCCCGAGCGTCGGTACGTCGGGGAGTTTTAGAGTGAAAAGGTAGGCGATGATGTCCCAGCGTTGCTCGGGGGTGAGGGTGGTTTCAAAGCTGACCATCGGTGTGCCGTTCAGGCCGGTGGCGAGCACGCGGTAGATGTCCTGGGGGCGATCTCCGCAGCGGAGGTGAGGCTGGCGGAGGTCGGAGGGTTTGGCGGGGAAATTCCAGACGTCTTTGAGGCCGGCGACGGCGGGGCCTTTGCCATCAGCGGCAGGGCCATGGCAGGCGGAGCAGTTGGTGACGAAGAGGGTCCTGCCGTTTTCGGCATGAGTAGCGCGCTGCTTCGTGTCTTCGAGCCAGTCGGGCGGCTCAGGCAGCGTCAGCGGCTCGGCGTAGTTTTCGGCTTTGCGCCAGCGGCGGGAAAAGGACTTCACATACTCGATGACGGACGTGACATCATCGTCCGTGAGCTGGGAAAACATGCCCATGGCGGTGCCGGTGAGGCCGTGTTTGATCGTGTGGCGAAGGTCATCTTCCGTCGGAAGGCTGCCAAAGGGCGTGGTGCGGAACTTAAACATGCCCTCGCGGAAGGAACGGGGCCGTGGATTCAGCGTGGGTGCCATCTCGCCATTGCCATCGCCGCGCGGGCCGTGGCAGACGATGCAGTTGCGCTCGAAGATGTATTTGCCGTCCATGTAGCGGGTAAAGTCGAGCTGAACCGACTCGGCAGCGATGGCGGAGGAGGCGGCGAGCAGCAGGATGGCGAATTTTTTCAACACGGAGGGGCCGCGATGATACTCGCATCGTTGGCAGAGGCATTCACCGCTTCTGGTGGATGAGTGGGCCTGGCTTGTGAAGCGAGTAGATTTGATGACAAATGAAGAGGAGCGCATCCACGGCTTGCCTCATCCCCGCGCCCAGCTATGACTGGCGGCCCGTCGGGCGGGTATTCCGTGAAATCTCCCGTCTGCGGCCCCCAACCCTTCCATGTCTCTCTCTCCTGAAAGTCCCGTGGCCGTCCTGTGCAGTGGCGGCGATGCCCCTGGTATGAACGCCTTCCTGCGCGCGATCGTGCGCCTGGGATTAAACCGCCACCAGATCCCGGTGTATGGCATCCGCGATGGCTACCGTGGCCTGGTCCGTGCCGCACGTCAGGTGAACAGCGATGCGGATGCTCTCTACCGCCTGAAGCAGGAAATCGAGCGCAACATCGGCAATCGCGGCCTCATCGATGCGCAGCAAAGCATCATTCAAATGGACCACGCCAGTGTGTCCGGCATTATGGGCAAAGGCGGCACCATTCTGGGTTCCGCACGCTGCCTGGACTTCCACAAGCCCGAAGTCAGGCGTGAGGTCATCACTTTGCTGGAGAAGCTCGGTGTGCGTGCCCTGATCGTCAGCGGCGGTGATGGCTCCCTCACCGGTGCCCGCCTGCTCGCTGAAGAGAGCGACCTGCGAATCATCGGCGTGCCAGCCACGATCGACAATGATCTCCAGTTCACCGAGATGTCCCTCGGCGTGGACACTGCTGTTCACACGCTCGTGTGGGCCGTGGATCACTTCATCGACACCGCGCGCAGCCACCGCCGCGTGATGGTGCTGGAGACGATGGGCCGCGAGAGCGGTGACCTTGCCCGTATGGCAGCACTTGCCTCTGGTGCGGAAATGGTGATCACGCCTGAAGGCGGCGCTTTGTCTGAAGCCAAAATGCGAGGCCTCGCGGAGCAAATCGAAGGCGCCATGACCCGTGGTCGCGGCCACGCCATCGTGCTGATTGCCGAAGGGGTGAAATTTGAGCCCGAGCAGAAGCGCAATGGTGCCTATGTCCTGCGAGATGCCTTCCAAAGCTACTTCCAGCGCGAAGGTGCACCATTCCCGGACCTGGAAGTCCGCCCCTCCGTGCTCGGCCATCTCCAGCGCGGTGGTCACTCCACGCCGGGGGATTGCATCCTCGCCGCCCGCTTTGCGGAAGAGGCGTGGAAGTCGGTCCTCAATCCCAATGGCATCAACGGCATCACTGCCCTGCGCTACAACAAGGTGGAGGTGGTCCCCTTTGGCTGCCCCGACTTGCCCGAGCGCGCCATACATTCCTGCGCGATGGATCTGCTACACAACGATCTCTCGAACTGGTAAGCGGGCGCCACTGGCGGCCTGACCAGAAGCAATGTCCCCTCGGTTGGAATTGAGACTCGTCCCAATTCCGACCGGGGAGTTGGATTGAGGATTCCCAACCTGCCTTTATTGCAGCGGTGATGGGCGTGATGTGCCCATTTGCAGCCTGTTGTAGTTACCCTTTGGGCTCTTGCAGCTGGCGGTGAAAAGCGTGGTGGCGGCGAGGAGGGTCAGGAGGACGAGGCGTTTCATGGTGGGCGCGAGAGTGAATGTAGGCGGAGGGAATGGCAAGTGCCGAGTCACGACCACGCTCGGAGAATGCCACTGGCTTTGTGCAGCGTCTCCTCCCACTCACGGTCAGGGATGCTGTCCGCGACGATGCCGGAACCAGCGTGGAAAGAGATCTCATCTCCGCGCTGCACCGCTGTACGGATGGCGATGTTCCACTGGCTGGTGCCATCAAAGCCAAAGTAACCGATGGCTCCGGTGTAGAGCCCGCGCGGGTGGGTTTCGAGTTCGGCGATGATCTCCAGCGCGCGTTTCTTCGGCGCACCGCTGATGCTGCCGCCTGGAAAGCAGGCTCGAAAAGCCGCTGCGTGGCTGATGCCAGGCCGCAGTGTGCCGGTGACGGTGGAAACGAGGTGATACACCTGCGCGAAGCTTTCCACCTGCCAGAGATCCGGCGTCTGCACACTGCCGAATTCGCAGACTTGGCCGAGATCATTGCGCTCGAGATCCGTGATCATGAGCAGCTCGGCGCGCTCTTTTTCGCAGGCGAGCAGATCACGGGCGGACTGCACGTCCCGGGCAGGATCATCGGGGAAGCGCGGGCGTGTGCCTTTGATGGGCCGTGTCGTGATGCTGCGCCCTTCCATTTTCAAAAATAGCTCCGGTGAGGCAGACATGATCGTCGTCGCATCCAGATTCAAACAAGCTGCATGGGGCGCGGGGGAGATCTCACGCAGTCGCAGGAAATAAGGTAGGAACTCGCTGCCCACAGGCCAGGCGGCGCGCCAGGGATGGGAGAGATTCACCTGATAAATGTCTCCGGCAGAGATGTACTCCTGGGCGCGGCGGACGGCAGATGTGTAGGTGGCTTTCGAAACCTGGGCAACAAAGGGAAGGGGACTCACGGTTCCCTCTGCTCGGTTTGTAGCCTCCAACTGAGAACTGAAAACGGAGAACTGGCCGGTTTCCCACCACCGCCCTGAATCATGCTCAAACTTGAGCGCGTGTGGATAGACTCCAAGGGTGAATTCACCATCAAATCCCACCCAGCCGAAAAGCCCGCCAGAGGTCCGGCCATGGCTCAAAAGAGCCTCCACGCTCTCCCAATCACGGTCGATGTGACCACAGAGGATCTCGATGGGGCCTGCGGTGAGGATGGAGATGCTACCCGTGGCGGGGACGGCGCTGTCCAGCCAGATGAAACCAGATTCACGGGCCAGGATGGAGGCTACTTCGCTCGGTGAGGCATTGAGCATCAACGACTTCCATGATTCGCCGCCAGCAGAAGGTGGGCTGGTTATTTCGGCGGAAGAAGTCTGGAGCATTGACACTGCTGGGGTGTGGACCGTACCATACGATTTTCCTGCGGCAAACGGCATGGCTTTCCCCCCTCCCATCCAGCAAGCAAGCCAGGGCCGAGCGAACGCAGTGGCCCTGGGTATCCTTTGTACAATGATGGCAGCTGAGGCAGGGCTGAGCGTCCGCGCCATGATGCAGCTGGGTAAAGGGCACAAGCAGCAGGGAATCCAAACTGTGGCTGCTGCTGAGACCAGCCCCAAGCCTGCGCAGGCTCCGCTCACTCCACCGCTCGTGCTCACAGCTCCCCCCGTGAGCATCAGCCCGCCACCCGTGGGGCAGATCGCCGCTCCTGCAACTCCAGTGGCCCCACCCACAGCGCCTGTGAACTCTGGCTTCGGGCCGCCAGCCGTCGGCAGTCTGCAAATGACGCCTGCCGTCACTGCGGCACTCGTTTCACCAACACCATCGCCTTCACCCGTCGTATCCGTCCCACCACCTAAAGCTCCGCCGCCACCTAAAACCCCATCTGCTAAAGCTGGTGACCCAGCCGCCAACATGACGCTTACCGAGATGGTGGATCTGGCAAAGCAAGTCCGCTCGCTCGGTGATATGCAGGGCGCGCTCGAAGTGCTCCGCCGTGCTGATTTGCAGTTCCCAGCCTCGCCAGAAGTCATCGCTGAGACGGCGCAGTGCTACGAGCAAATGAGCCTCCCGGACAAGGCGATCTCGCACTGGAAACAGCTCGCGGCCATGGATGCGACGCGGGCTGGTGGCTACGGCGATCTCGCGAAGCGGAAGCTCAATATCGACGGCACCACTCCAGGCCTCAGTGCCAGTGCACCGACCTTCTCTGGCGACTTCGGTCCCAAAGTCTTGTCTCTCGGAGCCTGTGCCGCCAGCCGAGATCCCTCGGCCGCGAATGGCGAGAAGGTCGTCTTGCGCGTCCCCATCCTGCGCAACGGCAACGCCGCCATCGACCCCTCCCAGGTCGATATTGACGTGTATTTTTTTGACCGCGTGAATGGCGAGAAGGTCGCCCAGACCATCGCGGATGAACCTTTGTCCGCCTGGGGCTCACCCCCGGTGGACTGGAGCGGCATCGGTGAGGAGCCGCTCAATGTCACCTATTTCCTGCCGGCGCTCACACCGGGAGAAATCGCCGCCCACGGACGCCGTGCTTACCATGGCTACGTCGTGCGGTTGTATTATCAGCACAAGCTCCAGGACGTCGCCGCCGAGCCGCGCGACCTCCTGGACTTCGGTTCACCCACGCCGCAGACCGTGCCCGGCGGAGTGAACCCTTTGCTGCCTCCTGTGTCGAACTGACGGCCCGTCCCCGACTGCCCTGATGACGATTTTATTTCTTGATGTCAATGCCGCTACCCGCGGCGAGCGAGCCGCCGCGCTCTCTCAGCAAACTGGATGGGAGGTGACCTCCGTCGCCACCGTCGCCGAAGGTCGCGCCTGGCTGCTTAAGGCCAGGTTCCTCGACCTACTCATCACCGAGGCCATCATTGATGCGGAAAACAGCGGCTTCGCACTGCGGGATGCCGCACTGGCGCGGTTCCCAAATGCGCATGTGCTCTTTACCACGCGCTACGATCTGACCGGCTATGAGGCCAAGATCAGCGGCTGGCCCGTGCTCGCTGATGCGCCCTACTCGCTGGAAAAGCTCATTGCCAAGTCGATCAAGGCTCTGGAGATCGACCCGCCGACACAGATGCTCGTGTTGGCAGAAAAGTCTCCACCTCCCTCGCTGCAATCCGGCACCATGCTCGGCCAGTATCAGGTGCTGGAGCGTCTCTCGTATGAGAACGAGTCCGAGACCTATCGCGCCATCCAGGTCAGCGTCCAACGGCCTGTAGCCCTCGTCCTCCTGCGGCCAGAGCTGCTGCATCGACCCGAAGTTGTGGACCGCTTCAAGGCTCGCGAGCGCCTGAAAGCCTCCATCATGCATACCCGCATCGCGCCGCTGTATGAGGCTGGCACCGTGAACGGGCTCATCTTCTATACCCGTGAGCTGCCGCGTGGTCGCAATCTCGAAGAAATCACCCTTGCTGGTGAAACGCTCTCGGAACGCAAAGTCGCCGAACTCCTGTATGGAGTCGCCGAGGCCATGGACTACGCCATCGAACGCGGCTGCTACCATCGTCGGCTTGAGTCGCGTGATATTTTCATCGACCCTCAGGGCCAGGCCAGCATCGTGAATATCTTCCGCCCTGCGGACAGCCGCTCGCGTGATCCGAAGGAGGAAGTCGCCGCACTGATCGCCCTCGTTGAACCGCTCACCACCGATGGCAAAGCACGCGGACTCATCGCGAAGCTCAGCGAGGAAGAACGGGATTGGAAAGGCCTCATGGACTCACTCGACGACGTGCGTGATGCCATGCGTGAGCGCTCCATCATGCGCCGCATCGAGGCCGAGGAAGGTGGTGGTAAGTCTGGCGGTGCATCCACGCCGTGGTGGATTTGGGTTTCCGCCCTGGCAGCCATCGGCATTGTCTTTGCCCTCGGCAATCTCGCTGGCACTGCCACGCCGAACGTCGTCGCAGCTACCATACTGCGCACGCCTGAGATGGTCGAAATCCCAGCGGGGTCCTTCAAATATCAAAAGAACGAGCGTCGCAGTTTGCCAGCCTTTTGGATTAGCCGACATGAGGTCACCATCGGACAGTATGCCGACTTCCTTGCTGCGTTGAAGAAAACAGCCGCGACGAGCTTCGATCACCCAGAACAGCCAAAAACGAAGGTCACCCACATTCCGCCAAAGTGGAGCGATACCTACGCCGCCGCAAAAGCTGGAGCCACCTTCAACGGCCAGCCCATTAGCCTGAACACACCCGTTACTCAGGTCGATTGGTGGGATGCGTATGCCTTTGCCAAATGGAGCGGCATGAGACTCCCCACCGAAGAAGAGTGGGAAAAAGCCGCGCGTGGTGAAAAAGGACTGCTCTTCCCCTGGGGTGAAAAATCTGCCAAAGACAAAGCCAACCTGGGCGACGACTACGACGCCAATGGCAAAAAAGGTGGCAAGATCGACGGTTACAACCTCTTTGCCCCTGGTGACCGCGCCTGTGCGGATGTCAGCCCGTATGGCATCCACGACATGGCCGGCAACGTCAGCGAGTGGACTGCCAGCGAGTTTCGCGGAGAATCCTGGCCTGCCCATCCCGACTTCCCTGACCTACGCATCCCAGTCGTCCGCGGTGGTCATTTCGCGCTGAAGAACAGCGACGATTTACTCACGACTCGCTTCTTCACTGAGTCTGCCAGTGAGACGACCCTTGCCCGTGGCTTCCGCGTGGCGAGTGATGTCGCGCCCACAAAATGATGACCTGTCATGGCAGCCAAGCTCACCACCATCCTGATCGCCGATGATCACGCCGTCGTCCGGCGAGGTTTCAGCATGATCCTCGCCGCTCAATGGGACATGCAGGTGCTCGCCGAAGTCTCCAATGGTCGCGAAGCCGTGGAAAAGGCGGAGGAACTCCAGCCTGATGTGTGCGTGATGGATGTGACCATGCCAGAACTCAACGGCATTGAGGCCACGAGACGCCTGCTCAAAGTCTCGCCAAAGACACGTGTGCTTGCCCTTTCGATGCACAAAGACTCCGTCTATGTGCGCGAGATCCTCCGCGCAGGAGCCAAGGGCTATCTTTTGAAGGATAGCAGCGAGACGGACTTCCTGAAAGCCGTGCGCGCTGTAGCCGTGGGCCAGGGCTATCTAAGCCCAGAGGTCAGCGATGCTGTGCTGGATGACTACCGGAAGCATGTCACTAATCCCATCGACCTGCTTTCCACCCGCGAGCGTGAAGTTCTGCAATTGATCGCCGAGAGCAAAACAAACAAAGACATCGCCAACGCCCTGAACCTGAGTGTTTACACCGTCGAAGCTCATCGCGGCCGCATCATGGAGAAGCTGAATATGCACAGCATCGGCGAACTGGTGCGCTTCGCGGTGCGCAATGGACTGATCGACTGAGGCCATGATCTTCCAGTTCTCGCCCTTCTCACGACGCATTACGGAGCGCACCGTGTTGTGGGGATTGGTGCCTGGCTTCGCATTAGTTGTCATTCTGCTCGGCATGGCGGGTTTGGTGGCAGTGCGTGACAGCCGGGAAATCCGCGTGAGCGCCACGAAGCTAGTAAAGGATCAGCTGCTCATCGCACGCCTGCTCCATGAGGTGCAGGCGGAAGAAGATGCCCTGGCTCTGGCTCTTCACCGGCTCACAACAGAGGGTAGTCTCCATGACCGATCTGAACGTGTACGTGAGTTGAAAGCTGCGGACAAAGCCGTGGCGAGACTTGCCAGGCAGGCAGCCAAAACGCCCAACGCCGGTGAGTGGCAACAACTGGCTGCTGCGACCCAGACCTTTTCGCAGGCAGCAGAGGTCGCTTTCGCGAAAGCAGATCCAGTTTCCGACCAGGTGCTCGAGTCATTGTTCACCAGTCATGAAGATGTAGTGCGGCACATCCATGATCTGATCCTGCTCAGCAGCCGTCATTTGATGGAGGTGGACGAAGAGATGAACCTCCAGCTCAAGGAGTTGGCGGATGAATCGGCGCTGCTGCTGGGAACCTGCTTCCTTCTGGCGGCAGCCTGCGCGGGAGCAACCATCGCCTATGTGCGGCGCAGTGTTCACCGCATCGAATGGCAGACTGACGAACTCAGCCGAGTCTCATGGCACATGCTGCAAACCCAGGAAGAGACGGCTCGGCGATTCTCCCACGAGCTTCACGATGAACTTGGGCAGTCTTTGGCAGCGCTGCGTGCCAACATCACCTCGACAAGCACGGATGATATCGACGAGAGGAAGGCCGATTGTGTCCATTTGGTCGATGAGGCGATTGCGAATGTCCGTGAGCTTTCACAGCTTCTGCGGCCTGTCATTTTGGATGACTTTGGTCTTGATGCCGGCCTTCGTTGGTTGACAGAAAAGTTCGGTCAGCGGACTCGCATCAAGGTCGCTTTCGAATCGACCCTGGAAGCACGTCTGCATAGCGACACCGAGACGCACCTTTTCCGCATCGCTCAGGAAGCACTCACAAACATCGCCCGTCATTCGCGTGCCAGAGAAGTGGTCATGCGTTTGGAAACTATGGATGATCAAGTGAAGCTGACGGTGGAGGACAATGGTCATGGAATCGACCCCGAGAGACAGGAGTCGAGACACAGCCTGGGCTTGATCGGCATGAGGGCCAGAGCGAGACAATGCGGTGGTCTTTTCCAACTGGAGCCCGTCGATCCGCAAGGCCTGAGGATCCTGGTGAAAGTGCCGCTTCGGCTTGCGGAATCAGGCGCAGTGGCTTCCCATTAAAAAGCCGGGCGCAGAAGGAAGTCTGCGCCCGGCGGCTGTCAGGGTTGGGGAATGGATCAGGATTTGCGGAACGGCCAGTTCGACATCAGCCAGATGCTGGCGGTGTGGTTAGCTTCCCATTTTTCACCACCACGGCGCTGGATGGTCTGCTCCATAAAGCCGACTTCCAGCCGTGTTGTAGGAGTCAACTTGCGGCCGATGCCAATGAAGGCGCGGTTTTGATCGAAGTTATTTTTGACGATGTTGCCTCCGAAGTTCAGGAACACTTCATCCCAAAGAGCGAGGTAGATTTTCTTATCTGAAGACAGCGGCACTGTCGTGCGCAGCATGTAACGGAAACGATTTTCACCCCGCCAGTTCGTGGTATTCCCGGCCTTGTTCTGCTCCTCGATCCAACGTTGCTCCAGCCTCACGCGGTGCAGCCACTCGAGGCCAAAGAGATTCATTTTATATGCCACCTGCTCCCAGGCGCGGTGTTCATCGAACTCATGAGCTACAGGCAGATCCCCATACGGGTAGGTTTTCACATATCCATAGCCCGCGCTAACAGTGACGGTGGGACTGAGGGTGTAATTGATGCCAGGCCGAATAAGGAGCTGTTGCCATTCGTCTCCCCAGTCTTCACGGCGATTTTGGATCTCAAGATGCACTCCCCAGGGCGTGTTGAGGAGGGGATGATCTCCAACGTAGTTCAGCCAGAGGTTGTAGTTGTCGGCATGCTGGTCAGCCGCATTAGTGTCTCCCAGAGCAAGCGCTACTAGGAGAAGCGTCAAAAGTTTCAATTTCATGGTCTCAATTGTTTTCTGGATTGAACTACTTCTTGAGCACGCGCGCCGCTTCAGGATGATGCGAAACAGGCTCATGATCGTCGAGGCCCTGGATAATTAACTCTCGATTCTCGAGCTTCCAATCCTGAGCCAATTCCTGGAGCTTCCTGATGACGCTGTGATCGACAAAATGTGTTCCTGAGAGATCTACAGTAACTTTTTTCTGTTCGGCAAGCGACATGATACGTCCGCGCAAGCCAAGCCAATTGCTGAAAATGGCCGCCTTCTCAATCTTCACCACAGGGTGGCTTCCCGACTCATCAACCTCTGCACGGTGGCTGAAGAGGTTATTAATTCCGACCTTGCCCGCGATCATGTGAAGGATAAGCTTCATCACGATGCCTGTGCCGACGCCGATAAGGAGGTCTGTTGCCAATGTGGCGATCAAAGTGGTCACAAACACGATGAGCTGGCCTTTACCTACCTCGAGCATATGCATGAACTCTTTGGGTGAGGCAAGATTATAGCCGGTGAAGACAAGCATGGCCGCGAGTGCGGGGAGGGGAATTTTATTCAACAATGCGGGGACGCTGGCGACCATCACGAGGAGGAAGAAGCCATGCCAGAAATTCGCCCAGCGCGTGCGTGCGCCGTTGCTCTTGTTTGCAGAGGATCGAACGATTTCGGAAATCATCGGCAAACCACCAATGCATGCCACCAGGGTATTGGCTGTGCCCACGGCGAGCATATCGCGGCTCAGATTTGTGCGGCGCTGCCAGGGATCCAGCAGGTCGATCGCTTTGGCGCTTAGCAGCGACTCCAAGCTGCCAATAAGGGCAAACATGGCGACCCAATAAACGCCCGTGCCTGAGGCGATGCGAGAGAAGTCGGGGAAGGCAATTCCGTCCGCCATATTGAGAGGCAGATTCACCAGATAGGCTGCGTCAAGCTTCAGATACATGCTCATGGGGATGCCGTAGAGCAGCGCCCACACAGGACCTGGGACCAACTGCACAAGCTTGATCTTGAACAGCGGGCGAAGGAAGAGGATCGCAAGACAGCCCAAGCCAACAATGGCGGCTGATTTGTTCATGTTGGAGATGCTTTCAGGGATCCTGCTGAGGAGTTCAAATGCCTCACCATGATGGGCGTGAGCCTTGATGGACTTGCCAAGCAGCATGACGTGCACCTGCTTCGATATGATGATCACACCGATGGCTGCAAGCATGCCGTGAACAGCCGCGACCGGGAAGAACTCCGCCAGTTTACCCATTTTGAAGACGCCAAAGAGAATCTGTATCACCCCAGCGACGACGCCCACTGCGAGCATGCAGCGGTAGCCTACCTGATCCGGCTCGCCAGGAATGGTGCTGAATGCTGCTACAGTGCCGAAAACAATGGCGATCATTCCTGCGGCGGGGCCCTTGATCGTAAGTTCCGAATTGCTCAAAAAGGTCGTGAGCATTCCTCCCATAATTGCCGTGAAAATGCCCGAAATGGGAGGGCAGCCGCAGGCTTTGGAAATCGCTAAGCACAAAGGCAGTGCGATCAAGAAAACCAGAAATCCAGAAAGAATATCCTTGCCGAAATAGGATTTGAATCCGGAGAGATTTCCGACAGGTGTTGGGCCTTCGGGTTGACTAATAGGTGCAGGAGCTGACATGTGGTTTTGTGGTGCTTTACGCTACTAATCACGCATTCTCGGGGCCAAAAACACATCCCCCCGGCAGGGTATAATGGCTCCCAATTCCACGGGTACCCATGAATGGGCTCTGAATACCCCCCGAAGACGGGATGGCGTGGTGGCATGCACTGGGCTTAGTTGTGCATTATCTCATGAGCACGCACGCGCACAACGACTCCTGTGGCCACAGCCACGCGCACGATCACCCCTCCGATCACCACGCGCATCTACGGCATCTGCTGGAACATGCGAGCCACTACCTGCCTGCACAGGGGCCCATTGGCGTCTTCATCCATCACAACACACTTCACGCTTTCCAACATCTGCCTTTCGAGCAGGCCGTGGTGGAGGCTTCACAAACCTTCAAAACCGAGCCTTACCTGTCTGAAGAGGCTTATCAGAAGGAGCGCCGTCGCGGGCGAATCCTAGATGCGGACATTGATGATACGCTGAATCGTGAAGAGGATGTCGAGATCATCCCTGGCAAACTCACCCGCCGCCAACTCCGCCGCGTGCTTCTCATCCCTGGTGTGCGTCGTGTGAATGGGCGGAACATCGCCTGGCAGATCGAGGAAGGCGAGTTGCTCACTGCCTTCCGTCCAGATCTCGACGCGACTGCCGCACGCGCACTTGCTTCGGACAGCCCGGCTGCTCTTTGGAAAGTCTGCACCACCCGTCTCCAGTCTGAACCGCCACCGCCGCCCAAGAAGCCGCAGCGCCCACGCGATGCGGTCCTTGCCGTGAAGGACATCGACCTTGATGGCATCGTCAATCCGCCACTCATCCGCCTCCTGGGCGCTTATCTTGATCAAGGCATCGCCTACTGGCCAATGCCACTTCGTGAATTGGGGTTGCTGAAAGCTTCCCGCAAAATCATGGCGCAGTCCTTGTCCGTTTACCGCGCCCACCTCTCCCGAATCGGCGAGGAACTGCGCGCTCAGGCGGCAAGTGACATGTCGGCAGAAGACACCGTCACAGCAATGCTCAAGCGTCTCGGTGTGCCTGAAGCAGAGTGGGAGAAATTCATCATCGCCGAGTTGCTCGGGCTTCCTGGCTGGGCTGGGCTCCTCCGCTGTCTGGAGGTCGATCCCACCCTTGCTCCGCATGATCGGGTGAGCTTTTCTTTGATGGAGTTCCTAGCGCTACGCCTGACTTACACAGTAGTCGCTTTGGAAGATATCATGGGTGATGCGAAATCCTGGCGTGAGATCACCCCTCGCGCGAAGCCGCATGATCCACTCACGCATCAAGCACGCCTGTTTGATGCCGCCCAGCTTCTCGGCCTGAGCAGCACTACGCTCAAAGAACTGCCTATTTCCCAATTCGAGAAGCTGTGCGCTGAATTGGAAAAATGTCACGAGGTCGAGCGTCGGCGCCTTCTTCATCAGGCATACGAGCGCCGTCATGAACGCCAGATTCTCATTCCTCTGGCCAAACACCGTGCAATGCCTCGTCTGGAAACCGGTACAGACAGGCTCGCTGCCCAGGTCATTTTCTGCATCGACGAGCGTGAGGAGTCCCTCCGCCGAGCGCTTGAGGAGGTCGATCCAGCGATCGAAACCTACGGAGCTGCTGGCTTCTTCGGCTGTGCTATCGACTATGCTGGCATCGATGACGCTCACGGAGTTTCACTTTGCCCGGTCGTCGTAAAACCGGGGCATGAAGTCCGCGAGACACCTAAACAGGATGAATCTCATGTCGATGTGAAGCGCCAGACACTGCGCCGGGCATGGGCGAAAATCATGCGTAACAGTAGCATCTCCACACGCACGCTGGTCCGTGGTTCATTGAGCACCGCTTTTCTCGGGTTTTTCAGCCTCTTTCCCCTGGCATTGCGCGTGTTGCGCCCACTTGCCTATGCGCGGCTGATGAAGCGCCTAAATGATATCTTCCTGCCTGAACCACGCACCGAACTCACGTTCATGCGTGATGATGACGAATCTCGCAACGCTACCAGCGGTCTCATGCAAGGATTCAGCGTGCAGGAGATGGCTGATCGCGTGGCCAGCGTGCTAGGGCCAGTCGGGATGCATTCCGCTCATGCGAGTCTGGTCATCGTGCTGGGTCATGGAAGCACGAGTTTGAACAACCCGTTTGTCTCTGCCTACTGCTGCGGAGCCTGTGGTGGACGCTCTGGCGCACCAAACGCCCGTGTCTTTGCTCTCATGGCAAACAATCCAGCAGTTCGTGAACGCTTGCGCCAGAAAGGCATCCTGATTCCTGAGGACACTTGGTTCGTGGGCGGTTACCACGATACGTGCAACGACAACATTGATCTCTACGATTTGGATCTTATGCCGGAGGACCATCTGGCTGACCTCGCGAATGTGCGCGAGAGTCTTAACAAGGCCAGGGCACGCTCAGCGCATGAGCGCACCCGTCGTTTCGAGCTGGCTGGTGAGGGGCTCTCCATTGAGCAAGGCTTACACCATGTGCAAGAACGCTCCGAACACCTTGGCGAGCCTCGACCTGAATATGGTCATTGTACCAACGCTGTCGCCATCGTCGGTCGGCGCGAAACCACTCGCGGCTTGTTCTTAGACAGGCGTGCCTTTTTGATAAGTTACGATGCCACTAAGGATCTCGAAAACAAAGCTCTGGCCGCGGTGCTTGGTGCCGTGATCCCTGTCTGTGGTGGCATTAGTTTGGAGTATTACTTCTCCACAGTCGATAACGAGGGGTATGGATGTGGCACCAAACTTCCGCATAACATCACTGGTCTAGTCGGGGTGATGAATGGCTATCAGGGCGACATACGCACGGGACTGCCGCTGCAAACGGTGGAGATCCACGAACCCGTGCGCATCCTCTTTGTCGTCGAAACGACACCAGATCGCGTCTTGAAGACCATTCATTCCAGTCCGCTACTCACGGAGTTCCTCGAAAACCGCTGGATCAGACTCGCCGCCATGGACCCCGACACCAGCGCCATCCAAATTTACAGGGGCAACGGGAAATGGGAGCCGCTGGAAGGTGATGAAGAGCCGCTTCCCGTAGCAGCCAGCTCCATCGCTTACTATTCTGGCAAGATCGAGCACCTGCCTGTGGCCCGCATCGATCCGAAACTCAATCGTGCAGCGTGATGACGTTGTCATCGTCATTCGAAAATATGCCATCCACCTTCATGACTCCTGAAACACTCCTCATCACCGTCGTCGCCATACCAGGTGCCTTATTTTTGCTCCTCGGCCTGATCTGGCTGATCGGAGGTCATCTGCCTGAAAAGACTATCGCTCGGCTCACCAAGATTGCCTATGTCGTCATGACCCTCATGGTCGTGGTGCTAGGTTGGAAGATGTGGCAGAAGGGCGCCACATCAATCCACGTTAACCTCGGCAACTGGTTCACCGTGGCTGAGTATGGCTTCCCGCTGTCCTTTGTTGTGGATCATTTGTCACTGCCGTTTGTTGGCATCACCGTCATACTGGCCGGCATTGTGGGGTCATTCAGCGTGCGCTATCTGCACCGTGATCCTGGCTTCCAGCGCTTCTTCCTGCTCTTGCATCTGTTTTCCTTCGGCGCGCTGGTCATCTTTACCGCTGACTCGCTGGATTTGCTTGTTGGGGGCTGGGAAATCGTGGGTATCACCTCCGTCCTGCTTATCGGCTTCTTCCAGTATCGGAGTGAGCCCGTGCGAAATGCGCTGCGAGTCTTCGGCACCTACCGCATTGCGGATTTAAACATTCTTATTGCTGTCTTCCTGGCTCACCACTGGTTCGGGACTGCATCCTGGAGCGGCATGTTCACTGGTGAGTGGCCTGGACATATCAATAACCTCAATGGCAGTGCGGCGACAGTCATCGCTGTGCTCCTCGTCTTTGCCGCCAGTGGCAAGTCTGCCCAGGGCCCCTTTTGTGGCTGGTTGGCACGAGCAATGGAAGGCCCCACACCCTCAAGCGCCGTCTTTTATGGAGCCATCTCCGTTCATGCCGGTGCGTACCTCCTGCTTCGTGTCGAGCCTCTCATCCGCTCATCCGCCATCGCGACAGGGCTGGTGATTTTTATCGGCATCACCACGGCCATCCTCAGCACTCTCATCCACCGCACTTGTGCGGACGCGAAGACCTCGCTCGCTTACGCCTCGCAGACTCAGCTCGGTATCATCTTTGTCGAGATAGGTTTCGGCTGGACCACACTGGCCATCATTCACATCGTTGGTCATGCCATGGTCCGCACCATGCAGTTCCTGCGTTCTCCGTCGATGCTGCATGACTACCACCGCGTCCATGCAGCGGCGGGTGGTCACTTTGAGCCGACTGGTGATCATTACGAGTCCCTGTTGCCGAAGTCCGTGCAAATCATGCTCTATCGCATCGCCCTTGGGCGTGGCTTTTATGACGCCTTGGTGGACCGCTTCCTGATTGCACCTGTGGTCGCATTCGCACGTCTGCTCTCACTCGCTGAGCCTGGATGGGTGAAGGTATCTACTTCCGCCAGCAGCCATCCAGCGGAGATGCCTGGCGCTCTCACGCAGATGATCACCAAGTCCGAACCGAAAGCCTGATCCACTTCCAGACATGACGCACCTTTCTCTACCCTACATCACTTTTGGCCTTGCCGCTCTTCTCGTGGGAGCTGTCATCACTTTCCGTCGTGCCGAACTGGGCAGCGGGCGCAAAGCCGCAACCACCAGCACTTTCGCTGCGCTGCTCTGCTTCGCGCTAGCACTTTGGGAAGTTAATTCGAACCATGGTGTGCGCCTTTTGGACCCGTGGTTGTCATGGTTCGAAGCCGACGCGCTTGATTCTGTGCCGATGGTTTTCTTCGCTGGATTAACGCTGCTGTTTCTCGCGCTCGCACCGAAGCGTGACACAGGGGGGCGTGCACTCGCAGGCATGCTCTTGCTCGCTACTGCCACTGAAGTCACCTATGCAGCCTCTAACCTCACCACACTCGCTATCGGCTGGTGGCTTACTTGTGTGCCATTCGTGTTTAGTTTCTTCGGCAGTCCGCCGGCGCGGCGGGTAGTCTCCATCTTCCTCATCGGCAGCTCACTGGCACTGACCTTTGCTATTGTCGCTCTACATGCCACATCGTTGGACGACTTCTCTCATATCGGCCATTTATCGATGTGGATGATGGTGGTTGCCGTGGCTTTGCGAAAAGGGTTGTTTCCGCTGCATTCCTGGGTCGTTACGTCTTTTGAGCACGGCCCGCTCCTGCCAACCGCTCTGCTATTCAATGGTCATCTCGGTGCACTTTTGATAGCACGTTCAGAGGCGGTGACGCTGCCTGGATTTGCACATCAGGTGCTCGACTGGCTGAGCATCGCGGCTCTCGTGACGGCTCTTATTGCCAGTCTCCGGGGCTGTGCGGAAAAGAAACCCCGCCGTCTGCTAGCCTTCATTTGCATCAGTCAGGCTAGCTTCATCCTTGTAGGACTCGCCACTGCGAATGCCGAAGGTATCACTGGGGCTCTCATACACTGGCTTGTTGTCACAGCGGCCTCCAGCGGCTTGATCGCGATTGTTCGTATTCTTGAAGTTCGAGTGATGGACGTCATGAATCCAGACAACAACCTCGGTCTCGCTGTAAAGGCACCTCGCCTCGCGACATTCTTTCTGATCTGCGGTTTGGCCTTGATCGGCCTGCCAGGCACCTTGGGCTATTGCGCGGAGGATCTTCTTTTTCACGGAGCACTCGCCAGCCATCCCTACCTGGGCATCGCCCTGCTAGTGGCCACAGCCTTTAATGCTATCAATCTTATTCGCCTCTTCGGGCTGCTCTTCCTCGGGGTTCTGCCAAAGCACGTCATCGACATCCCTGATGCACTGCCTCGTGAGCGCTGGCCACTTGTCGCCTGCGTCGTTTTCCTCATTTTCGGCGGGCTTTGCCCCAGCATTGCCATCCGTTGGCGCGCAGATGCTGCCAACATCATCGAGACAGCCCTCGGTCATGGGAAAGGACATCCCCACCACCCATAATCACGGGGGCTTCTCTATCTGACGGTATTTCCCAAGAGGTTCTCCTTAGCCTGCGATGGAGAAGACCTCGCGGGCGTCGGCGATGCTGCCACTGAGGGCGGCGGCGGCGACCATGACGGGGCTCATGAGGACGGTGCGTCCGGTGGGGCTGCCTTGGCGGCCTTTGAAGTTGCGGTTCGAGGACGAGGCGCAGAGCTGGTCGCCGACGAGCTTGTCAGGATTCATGGCGAGGCACATGGAGCAGCCTGCGTTGCGCCATTCGAAGCCGGCTTCGGTGAAGATTTGGTCGAGACCTTCCTGACGGGCGATGACATCGACGACCTGGCTGCCGGGGACCACGATGGCTTTAACGCCAGCGGCGACCTTGCGGCCCTTGATGAACTTCGCCACTTCGCGGAAGTCGCTGATGCGGCCGTTCGTGCAGGAGCCGATGAAGGCGACGTCGATCTTGGTTCCCTTGATCGGCTGACCGGCGGGCAGCTTCATGTAGTCGAGAGCTTCCTGGATGGAGATGCGGCCGGGCTCGGTGGCGGCGCTTTCGGGCGTCGGCACGTTTTCGGTCACGGAGATGGCCTGATCAGGGCTGGTGCCCCAGGTCACGGTCGGCGGCACGTCCTCGGCCTTGATGTTCACGACATCGTCATAGACGCAGTCGGCATCGGAGGCGACGGCGCGCCATTCGGCCACGGTGGTGTCCCAGGCATCGCCTTTCGGGGAATAATTGCGGCCTTTGAGATACTCGAAGGTCTTCTCGTCCGGGTTCACATAACCGCAGCGGGCACCGCCTTCGATGCTCATGTTGCAGACGGTCATGCGCTCTTCCATCGTGAAGCCGTCGAAGGTGCTGCCACCGTATTCGTACGCGTAGCCGATGCCGCCATTGGCACCCAGCAGGCGGATGATGTGCAGGGCGACGTCCTTGGCATATACGCCGGGGCGGAGCTGGCCGTCCACATTGATGCGGCGGACCTTCATGGGGCTCAGCGCCATGGTTTGCGTGGCCAAAATATCGCGCACCTGAGTGGTGCCGATGCCGAATGCGATGGCTCCAAAGGCACCGTGCGTGGCGGTGTGGGAGTCGCCGCAGGCAATGGTGGTTCCGGGCTGGGTGATGCCCTGCTCAGGTCCGACGACGTGGACGATGCCCTGCTTGCCACTGCTGAGGCTGAAATAGGTGAGGCCGAAGTCCCTGGCGTTCTTGTTCAGCTCCTGGATCATGGCTTCCGCCAAAGGATCGGCAAAAGGCGAAACCTGGCTGTCCGTGGGGACGATGTGATCGACGGTAGCAAAGGTGCGGTGCGGGTAGGCCACCTTCAGATTCAGGTCACGCAACATGCCAAAGGCCTGCGGGCTGGTCACTTCATGCACGAGATGGGTATCAATGAGAAGCTGCGTCTGTCCGTTCGACAGTTTTCCGACGGCGTGTGATGCCCAGACTTTGGCGAAGAGTGTCTTTCCCATGAATGTGTGCTTTTGAAGGTGGAGGGCGAGCCTAGCACTCCAAATCAACCGTGCAAATCTCGGGGCGAACTTTCACAAAGCTTTGAAACAATCCGGCTTTTTCTGGGATAGAACTACCGTCATCACCGCTCCCTGAGCTCCTTCGCCCGCTGCCCTGGTCCAATTCCCGCTTAAGGGCCGGAGACAAGCCACCCATCACCATGAGTTCCACCTCCTCCAGTTCCAAGCCCTCCGGCGCCTGGCAGCCACCTTCCTTGGAGGAAATGCAGGCGATGCTGCCACAGTATCATTTTATCTCGCTGCTGGGACGCGGTGGCATGGGGGCGGTGTATAAGGCGATGCAAGTCTCGCTGGACCGTGCGGTGGCCATCAAGGTGCTGCCGGGGGATCTGGTCATGGATGAGGATTCCCAGTTTGCCGAGCGCTTCAAAAACGAGGCGCGCACCATGGCGAAGATGAGCCACCCGAGCATCGTGAATGTGTGGGACTTCGGCGAGACTAGGACGGGTCTGCTTTTCATCGTGATGGAGTTTATCGACGGCACGGACGTGGCGCAGATGATCCTTTCCCAGGGCAAGCTGCCGGAGGAGTACGCACTGTCCATCACTGCGCACGTCTGTGATGCGCTGAACTACGCGCACCGCAGCGGCATCATCCATCGCGACATCAAGCCGGCGAACATCCTCATCAATCGGGACGGCGCGGTGAAGGTGGCGGACTTCGGACTGGCGAAGCAGAGCGACCCTGCTGTTCGCGGCCTGACGAAGACGAACATGGCCATGGGCACGCCGGACTTCGTGGCACCGGAGGCCTTCATCCCCGGCTTCGCGCTGGATGGCCGGGCAGATCTGTATGCCATTGGGGTCATGCTTTACCAAATGCTCACCGGTGAGGTGCCACGAGGCATGTGGACGCTGCCGGGCTCGAAGATGGGCACCGATCCGCGCTTTGATGCCATCATCGCGAAGGCCATGCAGACGGATCGCGAGTGCCGCTACCAGAGCGCGGCGGAGATTCGGCAGGAGCTCGACAGCATCCTCGCCACACCGCGCGCCCTTTTGATCCAGCGGCAGCAGGAGGCCGCTGAGGCCTCTGCCCGTGCGATCCAAGCACAAAAGCTGGCAGAGCAGCAGGCGGCCATGAAGCCAGCAGCGGCTGCAGCTCCGCAAAAGCGTCCGGCGAGCACTCCGAAACTGGCAGCCGCACCACCGGCACCGGTGAAAAAGAAATCAAGCGCGGGGCTGTGTCTGTGCTTGGTGGCAGCGATAGGCCTCGTCGCAGGACTCATTTTTCTCATCAAGCCTTCCCAGC
>JAGKWZ010000388.1 GCA_021151605.1 Verrucomicrobiaceae bacterium | reverse complement strand
CCACCACCCCTTTGGTGCTGATGAGCAAGCCTTTGGGACTGCGGCGGGTGGCGATCTCTGCCATGCTGTGTGCCGGTGCTTGGAATGGGCTTTCCATGCCCGGCTCGATGATCTGCATGAAACCGGGGTCTGGCACGATCATATCCGCGCCCCGGAAATTCAGGGAGAGGCCACTGGCCACACCGGTAAAGCGCACCCGTGCTCCGAAGAGGTTTGGGTGGAGTTTGGTGAGGGGGTGACTCCGGACTGTGAGGTTCAGCCAAGTCCGCTCATCTCCGACATTGTAGTTCATGCTGCCCGGCTGGAGCATCCAGGAGTGGACCACGGCCTCAAAGCTGACCCAGTGAGCCTCATTCCGATAGGCCAGCAAGGTGTCCAGAGTAACCTCTTTAGGGGATGGCACGCTACCACTGCCCACGCGGCGCAGCTTACACTGCAGCAGGCTGTAGGACTTCATGGCATAAAGCGGCTGTTCCATGGCGGAGCCCACAGCCTCAATGACGTCTCCGACCTGCAAGCCAGTGGGCAGACCTCTTTCATCAAAGGCCTTGCCCCCATCACCAGGGATGCGTGGATCTTCCGCCAGGAGAATGGCTGTGTCAGTGTCATCCTGGAGGATGTATTTACGCTTCTCCATTATGGCGGTGAGCACGCCACGCACCCGGACGCGACGGGCCAAGGTGAGCTTCCGGGCATTCAGGTCTGCGATGCTGATCTGCGGCACAGCATAAGGGTCCGCAGTTCCTGCCTCCAGCACCTGCATCTGCTGAATGTCAGGCACATGCACGGTTTCACCATGCCTGCTGAAGGTGCCGCTGGTGCCAGTGAGGCGCAGCTTTGCTCCATGAAAGTCAGCCGGGATGTCCTGAGCCCCCGCCTGCACGGTGACGATGGTCCATGACTCCGGTGAGATGAGCCTCACTACCAGCAGCGGACTCTCATAGGTCCAACTCACCACATAACCCTCCACGGCCACTGTCTGTCCGCGATGGCTAAAAGCATTCGCCGCGAGGAGGCCGATCTGCTTCACCTCCGCCTGCCCATGAAGCACCTCGGCGCTGAGGCAGAGCAGGATGGCGAAGATGGAGGAGATGAACCGAGGCATGAATTTCCCAAAGTATTACCACACAGTCCAGGGGCGTGGCATCCGACTAAAGTCGGATATAAAAGCCCTTTTCGGGGCACTCGTATCCGACGGAGGTCCGATACCCGACATCCGGTGACATGGGAAAGATGCAGCACGCCAACTGGCCTTCCATTCTCATGAAAACACAGCACCTCATCATTCTGACGGCCCTGCTCGGACTCTCTGCGCTATCTTTGCACCGGCATCGGCAAAGCCACCCCATGACTGGTGGCGACGCCACGGCTTCATGTTGCACTCTCGCGGAGAAAGAGGCTCCAAGGCCTACACTTGTCGTGCCAGAGGACTTCCAGGCAGAGCTGCCTCCGACTGCGGCGGCGCAGTGGCAAAAGCCTTCGTCCCTGCCTCCGATGGCTGCCTTCCAAAAATGGGCGGATGATTTCACCGCGCAGCCTGCGGCGGAGAAGATCGAGGCCGGTGTGAAAGCTGCGACTGAGCGCCGAGCGGAGCTGCGTCGGCTGATCCAGGAAAATCCAGAGCTGGCGCTGGCGAGCGCAGTGCCAGAGACTGTGCGGCGCGCAATGCCAGAGGAGGTGCGGGCCTTGCTGGAGCAGAAAGTGGATGCTCGTGGTGATCTGCTCGTGACCGCCGTGAGTTACAGCGACGGGAAGCTGCCGGAGGGAGAACGCGCAGTGAGCACGCGGGCGAAATTGAGTGATGGGCGGAAGTTTGATGCCTTCACCTATGGTAGACGCGAAGATCAGCCCACGCGCCTCGGCGTTCCGGTGCATGGCATCGCGCTGGATGGAAAGTTGGCGGTGAGTGAGTGGCCGGGGCGTGTGCTCGAACCGATCGAACTGAAGGAGGCCAAGATGCTGGCGGGTGACGGCACGCTGTGTGTTGTTTCTGAAAAGCCCACCGCTGCCGCCGTCACGGAGACGGCGGTGATTGTGGAACGGAAGACTCAGTTCTACTGCGGCCCCAGCCATGCGGCGGAGGATCTTCTCGCTGCATCTGTTCTCGAAACCGACGGTGATGATACCCAGTCACACCAGATCGCCGCCTCTGGCGGTGAGGGGGGCACGGTGCCGGGCTTTCAGCCGTCGAACCCAGCCTGGACCACCGGCACGAAGCGCATGCTGGTCGTACGCGTCAGCTTCCGGCTGCCGCTGCCGGAAGTAGGCACTGCAGACTACGCCTTTCTCAGCACGACGGATTGCGAGGAGATCGTGCGACGCATCGGGCAGTCCTACACCGTATGGTCTTATGGCAAGTACACTGTGGCACCCGTCCAGGCGGGCGGCTCGGCTGTGACCAAGGCGGTACGGTTGACGTATCAAGCCAATCACTACACGGGTGACGATATATACGAGATCTGGGATGAAGTGGAGGCTGCTCTGCCAGATCTGGGCTATGATCGTGCTGATTATCCGCTGCTGCTCGTCCTGGCGGGCAATGCACCATTTACCGATCCGAAAGATGCGACCAAGACAGTCGGCTGGGGTGGGATCGGACTCATCGGTGGTGGCAAGTCCCTCATCCGCATGAACGGAGATGGCTGGACTAATGAAGAGCGCCTTGAGGCCAATCACCAAGTCAGCTTGCATGAGATCGGTCACAACTTTGGCCTGTGGCATTCCTCCAACATCAAACCCAACCAGGTGATCGATCCGCTTCAGCCCCAGGGAGCGTTTTCCACAGGTGAGGAATATGGCGACTTTTATGACAGGATGGGAAGCAGTAGCCATGCGTTCAATGTGCGCTTCAAGCAATGGCTCGGCTGGCTGCCAGCGGCCAGTGTGCCACGGGCCACAGGAACTGGTGTCTTCACTCTGCGTGAGCACGATCTGGAGGAGGCGACAGGTGTCCGAGGCATCTCATTTCCGCTCGGTGACCCACCCATCAACAAACCCCGTTACGACCTCTATGCCGAGTATCGGCTGAAAACCCTCAAATCCCTCAGCGGCGTGCCCTATGTCCGCTACGAGGACCCGCTGCTGGCCTACGGCGCGGTCATCCACGTCGCAAAACTCGGCACGGCTAAGACCTGGATCGTCGATGCCACGCCAGAGACCCCAAATGATGGCCCCTTGATTCCCGGAACAGAAGACAGGGACTGGAAGGGGAATTTCGACGCACCGCTACTGCCTGGCCGCACGATGTCATTCACCCGCGACGACCTCACCACCTACGTCACCAATCTCAGCGCTGATCCCGAGGCGGGTCAGTTGCGGCTCGAAGTCCGGCACGGCTCGGATGAGGAGATTAAAGCGCCAGTCGGCCAGATCACGAAGAGCAGTGTGACCATCGCCCAAGGTGAAAAAATCACCCTCACCGCTGACGCCACCGATGCCGATGACACCGACCTCGCCTACTTTTGGCAGATCCCGCGCTTCGACTACTCCAACATGCAGCCCGCTGTTTTTGCCAACAGCCGTGACATCAGCGTACAGTTCCCCCAGCTCGGCGTCTATGACGTGAGCTGCATCGTCTCCGACAAGCACGGCGGCACAGTGAAGCTTCTGACCAGCTTCATGGTCACGGAAAACAGCGCGCCCACCATCTCCGCCATCGGCACACATTCGATGGATGAGGACACCACACTCACCGTGCCCTTCACCGTCGGAGATGTCAGCACTCCAGCCAGCTCGCTGACCGTGGCCTATAGCTACACCGCATCAGATCCCTTACTCTTTAATTTCCTCAGCTTCCAATTCACCGGCACCGTAGCCAACCGCCACGGCAGCGCCACCATCCGCGTCAAGGTCTCCGATGGTGGCAAGACGACGACGGAGGAGTTTGACCTCATCGTCAATCCCACCACACCAGGCACCACACTGCTCGCCTCTGGCAGTACGGGCTGGCATTACCGGGCCAGCAGCCTGCCTCCGGTCGGCGACTGGAAATCCAGCACCTACGACGACAGCACCTGGACGGTGAGCAATGCCCGCTTCAGCTACCCAGGCCCCTTCGGGAACTTCGGCGGCTGGACCATCCTGCCGAATGTGGCTGGGCGCGTCACCTGCTTCTTCCGCAAGACCTTCACCATGCCAGCCCTGCCAAACGGAGCCGCCATGATCCGCCTCCTATGCGACGACGGCGCAGTCGTCTATGTGAACGGCACTGAGGTTTACCGCCACAACATGCCCAGCGGCATCATTTACCCCACCACCCCCGCTTTGACCAGTGTGGAGGGCTTCCTCGAAAACGTCCGCACCGTCATTCCGGTGAATCCCAGCCTGCTCATCAATGGCGGCACGAACCTCATCGCCGTGGAGGTGCATGACTCCAATGGTGTCCGCAATGGCAGCTCGGGGGACGTGGAGTTTGATCTCGAGTTTGGTCTCTCTCTGGCTCCCGTCGTCAATACCATCAGTGATCAAACCGTCTTGGAAGACACCGCCGCAGGCCCCTATGAATTCACTGCCAGCGACTTCGAGGCCGGCGGTGGTCCGCTGAATTTTCGCATTTCCTCCTCTGACCAGAGCATCATCCATGAGACTCATGCTTTCGTCTCCGCCACCGGCACTCCGGGTCACTACAGCCTCTTCATGACGCCTGAGCCGAATGCTACAGGCAGCACCCAAATCACTCTGAAAGTCAGCGACGGCCAAACCGAAACCTGGCGCACCTTTAACCTCCATGTCATGCCAGTGAATGATGCGCCGAGCATGGATGTCATCGACAGCCTAGGTCGTGTTTGAAAACCCTCAACAGCCATAGCGAAGCCAATCGATGACGGACGCAAATTGAATGAGAGCGAGGTAGTGGGAGGCAAGTTTATC
>JAGKWZ010000387.1 GCA_021151605.1 Verrucomicrobiaceae bacterium | reverse complement strand
TACCTACACCGTCACAGTGTCCCTGATCCCACCCGTCTCGGAAATCGTCGTCCTCGGCAATGCCACCTCCATCACCGATGGCGACGCCACCCCGAGCCTCGCCGATTTCACCGACTTCGGCAGCATCCCCGTCGCGAGCGGCACGGCCGTGCGCAGTTTCACCATCCAGAACACAGGCACGGGACCGCTCACGCTCGGCACACTTATCCTCGGCGGCACCCAATCCGCCGACTTTAGCGTCACCACCGCACCCGCCGTTTCCGTTGCTGCTGGTGGCAGCACCAGCTTCCAGATCACCTTTGACCCCAGCGCTGCCGACCTCCGCACCGCCACGCTCAGCTTCACGAACAACGACAGCGACGAGTCGCCCTTCAACTTCAGCATCCAGGGCATCGGCTACACCGCCACCGAGGTGACCGTCGTCGCCTGGGCGGAAAGTCAGGGCCTCAGCGGACCCGCTGCCGCACCCTCGGCCACGCCCTTCAATGACGGCGTGTCGAACCTTCTCAAGAATGCCTTTAACATGCCGCTCACCGGCCCGAACGTGAGTGGCCTGACTCCCGGCACCGGCACCAGCGGACTGCCCGCGATCACCGCCCCCAACACCGGCGGTCCGCCAGCCTCCATCCGCATCGAGTACATCCGCCGTATCGGCAGCGGCCTGATCTATACCCCGCTCTACTCTCTCAATGACCTCAGTCATTTCACGCCGATGACTGCCACACCGACGGTCACCCCCATTGATGCGAACTGGGAGCGCGTCGTGGTGAACCAGCCCCTCGGCCTGCCGCTACCCAAGACGACCTTCAGCCGTGTGTCCGTCACCGCCCCCTGACCGAAACGATCACGCACATGCCAGAGCGGCATGTGCGTGTAGGTCAAAAGTGATCTGCGCCGTTACTACGAGCCAGTGATCCAGGCTCTGGTGGAAACCCGAGGCGTGCTGGAAGTAAGCACGGCGGTGAGCTGAGTAACTGATCAGGGCTTGTTGCTGCCCTAGTTCCAATGAAAGTGGAACAGGTTTGTAACCTGTTCATTCAGGGTTCCCTCTAGCAGCACAGGTTGCAAACCTGTGACACTTTCTCTGCCGAGCCTTCGACTGTTTGGTCACAGACCGACTCCGCACCACCCTCAAACCATGCACGCGCTGCTCTCGAAGTAGGTGCGCGCCACCCTGCATGGTCCGGTGGATCATGCGGTGATCACCTTGCCGGCTGGTTGGCACAACGCCTCACGGGAGGACCTGCTGCAAGCCGCCAAGGAAGCGGGCTTTGCCAGTGTGGATCTACTGGAGGAACCGGTGGCGGCAGGCATTGCCTTCATGCGCAGCCGACACGAACTCTGGCCGGAGGGCGCGATGCTGGTGCTGGACTGGGGCGCGGGCACGCTGGACCTCGCGGTGCTCACCACCAAGGACGGCCAGCCGCGCGTGGTGGCGGATCTCGTGGCCGGTGAGGAAGGCTTGGGCGGAGAAGACCTGGATTCCCACCTGCTGAGACTGGTGGATCAACGGCTGCTCCAACTGAAACTGTCGGGGCTGCGCAGGCGCAAGCAGGAAGAAACTGAGGCCGTCAGGCGGCGCGTGATCGAGTGGAAGATCACGCACAGCGGAAAACCAGGTGCCGTATGGTCGATGCACGACTGCCTCACCGAGGTGCCTGCGGATGCAGACCTCTCCTGGACCAGCGAAACCATCGCCGAGCACCTTCAGGAGAAGCTCAAGCTCGCCGCCGACGCCTGCGAGCGCCTGCTGGAGAAGGCCCGCGCCAAAGCCATCTCCCCCACCGGCCTGCTGCTCATCGGCGGCTCCAGCCAGTTCCCAGCCTTCCGTGCGATGCTGGAGAAGCGCTTCCCTGATCTCACCCTCCTGAAATGGGAGCGTCGTCTTACCGCCGTGGCCGAAGGAGCCACCTGGCACGCCGCCGCCCGCATGGGCCAAACTGAGACCACCGCCTCCCTCGAAGACAACACCACCTTCACCTTCGCCGCCAACAACCCACTCGGCATGAACTTCGTCCGCGTGCCGATCCTGGACGGCCAAAAGGTAATCAACGCCGTCTTCTTCGGTGAGTATCCCGTGCGCGTGAAGGACTACGAGGCCTTCGTCAAAGAGACTGGGCGAGCATGGAGTCGCCCGACTTTTCCACAGACCGGCGACCATCCGGCAGTGAACGTCCACTGGCACGATGCGAAAGCGTTCTGCGACTGGCTGACAAAGAAGGCGAAAAGACAAGGTCTGGGCGTGGTCTATCGCTTGCCATCCGATCACAAGTGGAGCTGTGCGGCGGGATTGGGTTCAATTGAGAGCGCCAACGACGGCGCAGATAAGAAAAGCCAAAGTCCGAAGACCACCGGCAAATTCGTCTGGGGCGATTACTGGCCGCCACCTTTTGGAACTTTCAAACCTGAGTTTGTGGACCATGGCATTTCGCCCAGTGATGCGTTCAAAAAGGCACTGTATAAATCCTGGGATTACGACGACGATGAGAAGGTGCAGTTGATCATGAGTTTTGTTGGCACTTGGGCGTTCTTTGGATTGGCGTCGTTGGGGTTTCAGAAAGCTAAGGATGCTTGGCTGCTCGGTGGTCTGCACAAATTTTTTGCAAGCATGAGCATGCTTGCAGGAGTGGGCCTCGCTATTCTTTTCGTATGTAGGTGCGGGGTGTTCATCGCTCGGGTTCGCGAATACTACACCCCTCGGCTGCCTAAGCGAACACCGGGTATCCAACAATACCCAAACCCACACCCGAACACCTCCCCCGTTGGTAGCCAACAAGCCACACATCAACTCTATGAACTCAGCGGCAACGTCTGGGAATGGGTGGAAGACGCCTGGCCAGCATCAGCGCAAGAACGCATCCTGCGCGGCGGAGCGTGGACCGAGTATGAACCCGAGCGCATCCGCGCCTCCTTCCGCGAACACCGCCTCTCCGAGACCTTGGGGCTGATCTTGGTAGGGACGCGTGACTGCTTGGTGGCGAGCATCTTTTTCTCGTCAGCGGTGAGTTGGTTGGCTTTCTTGCGGTCGTAGAGGCCGTTGGAGAGATCAAAGCCTCCCGTCTTGGCGTCCGCGAGGTTCACACTCGTCGGGGAGATGGTTGCCTGGCAGATATGGCCGGCATGGGAGCCTTTGTAGTTCTTGTCGTCGAACCAGACGTTGAAGCTCTTCGCCTTGTCGCTGGTGAAGCGGAACTTCACGGAGACTTCGAGATCGCGCTCACCTGTGATGCGGATGTGGTCCACCGCGCTGTGGTCCGAGGTTGGAGCCGTGATCCCCACCAGCACGCCGTCTTTGACGATGCTGGAGCTTTTGTAGTGGCCCCAGGCCTTGCCGAAGCCTTCGGCACTGAAGTCGTCGGCGAAAATGACGCGTGAGTAGTCGGCTGAAAAGGCGGTCGTAGCGGCGGCAAGGAGGATCGGCAGGAGGAGTTTCATGGGGCGTGGTAAACGCCCCACTCACTCTCAAACCTTCAGCGAACTCACACCGGACGCAGCACGCTCTTCACCACTTCGCCTTTGTGCATCTTCTCGAAGGCTTCGTGCCATTCAGTGACGGGCCAGACGCCACCGATGATGGGTTTCACGTCAAACTGGCCACTGCTCATGAGGGCGATGATGCGCTCCCAGATCGGCCAGTTGTGGCTGAAACTGCCTTGCAGGGTGATGTTCTTCTGCACCAGCGGGTCAATGTTGAAACCGAGCGGTTGTGGGCCCCAGCCGACTTTGGAAATCCAGCCAGCAGGGCGGACGATGTCGAGGGCGATCTTGAGCGTGATGCTAGCGCCAGCGGCATCAATGACGCCATCACAGCCGAGACCGTCGCGTTCCATGGCCCAGGGTTTGGCATCGCCGATGATGACTTCGCAGCCGTAGTGCTTGCGGGCGAGTTCCAGGCGATGTGCGTCCTGCTGGAGACCCACGATGGCCACCTGCGCGCCACATTGTTTCGCCATCGCGGCACAAAGAATGCCGATAGTGCCAGGCCCGAGCACGACCACGCGATCGCCAGGCTCGATGCGGGCATTCTTCACGACGGCGTTGTAAGCGACGCAGCAGGGCTCAGTGAGGCAGGCTTGCTCGAAAGGAAGGTGGTCCGGCACATGATGCAAAATGCGACTCGGCACGCGCACATACTTCGTCATGGCACCGTTCACGCCGTAGCCGAAGCCCTTGCGGGTGCTGTCGAGGTTGTAGAGGCCGCGACGAGTCATCGGGTTGTCTTTGGAAATGATCGCCGCCGTCTCGGAGACGACACGATCGCCTTCCTTCCAGCCTTCCACGTCCTTGCCGACTTCGATGATGTGCCCGCCGAACTCATGACCGAGAACAACCGGGTAGTTCACCGGCCAGGAGTGATCGGATGTCCACTGATGCAGGTCGGAGCCGCAAACCCCGACGTTGGCGACTTCGAGGAGCACATCCTCGGCACCGATGGTGGGCTTTTCGATCTCACGGATTTCGACGGAGCCTTTTTCAGGCGCAAAGTTGACGACGGCTGCGGATTTCATGGGGTTGGGGAGTTAGAACGCAGGAACGTCCTGCGCGTGGATCGCATCGCAGATCAAACGCAGGGAGGCTTCGAGGTTGCCGTCGGCTGTTTTGAAGGCGTCAGCGTCGATGGTGAGCGGAGCACCGAGCACGACGAGAGGCGCACCGTATTGCGGGCATTGGATGGCCTGCTCCAAGCTGAGGCCTCCGACAGCTTGCACGGGAATTTTGACTGCATTCACGACTTCCCGCAGTTGATCCAGCGGACTGGGCATGCGGTGGCCAGCGGCGGCAATGCCGCGGCGTTCATCGTAGCCGATGTGGTGGATGACGTAGTCGCAGCCGAGGTCTTCGAGGAACTTCGCGCCATCGATCATGCTCTCGCAGATCATGTTATCGCCCATCACCTTGCAGCCAAAGTCGGCACCGGCTTTCACGACACACTTGATCGTCTCGGCATGAGCGCGGGCCATGACGACCACATGCGTGGCACCAGCCTTCGCCATCATCTCAGCTTCGAGGTAGCCGCCATCCATCGTTTTCAAATCAGCGACGATGGGCGTGTTCGGGAAGGCTTTTCTCAAAGCGCGCACGCCGTGCAGCCCCTCGGCGAGGATGAGCGGTGTACCCGCCTCCAGCCAATCGACTCCGGCGCGCATGGCGAGTGCGGCAGTTTCGAGCGCTTCGTCAATGTTGGTGAGGTCTAGGGAGATTTGGACGATGGGTTTCATGGCGGTGGTTGCCTGCTTGCAGTTTAATGCCAGACCGCCCATGCTCGTCACGACAAAGATGATACGAAATGCGACGGGATGAACCTTGTGGCCAGCCGCAGTGGGTGCCGGAAAAGTGACCAGTTTGGCATTGCGCCTGCATTACCGTCGAGGACGGTGACTAGAATGGTGGAAGAGTTTCTGACAACACGATGGAGCATGGTCATCGCGGCGGGCGGTGATGAGACTGCGGCGGCGTTGGCGATGGGGCAGTTGTGCGGAGATGTGTGGCGGCCTTTGTATGCTTTTGCCCGGCGGCGTGGATGCTCACCGGAGGATGCGGAGGATGCAGTGCAGGGTTTCATCGCGACGCTGCTGGCGCGGCGGTCGCTGGGCAAAATGGAGCCGGGACGAGGTCGATTCCGCACCTTCCTTCTGGCGGGAATGACGAATCACTTGATCGACAAGGCCTCGCTCGCGCGGGCGCAGAAGCGTGGTGGCGGTGCCGAGCATTTGTCACTGAACATGGAGGGTGCGGAGGCGGGCTATGCGGAGCTGGCGGTGGATTCGGAAACACCGGAGCGTGCCTTTGACCGTGCCTGGGCGCTGGAGGTGATGGCGCGGGCGCGGCGGCGGCTGGGCGAGGAATGCGCTGCCTCGGGCAAGGCGGAGATTTTCCAGGCGCTCTTCTCGGAGAGCACCCAAGCTGGAAACTATGCGGCGCTGAGCACGCAACTGGGAATGTCAGAAGGCGCACTGCGCACCGTGGCGACGCGGCTGCGGCAGCGCTGGCGGGATCTGATCCGCGATGAACTGGCGCAGACGGTTCATACCCGAGAGGCGCTCGATGAGGAAATGGCGGCGCTGCGTGCGGCGTTGCGGGATTGAAAAAATTCCTGAAACGCAGCGGCGGATTTGCCGAGGAACGGGATACATCGCCATGAAGAAACACCCGCTTTCTCTCCGTCTGCTCCACGCCATTCGCCAGCCTGTGGCGCTGCTCCTTTGCTTGATCCTCACACTGCCCGCGAATCTACTCGGAGAAGTGCCGCAATTGCTGAACTACCAAGGACGCATCGCGGTGGACGGGCAGAACTTCACCGGCACCGGCTATTTCAAATTTGCGCTCGTGGATGGTGGCTCGGATCAGAACCGCACGGCGACTGCGACGGCCTCCGTGAGCGGCAGCAATCGTATCTCCGGCGTTGCCATCACCGATGGCGGCAGCGGCTACGCGACGCCGCCAGCGGTGAGCATCGTGGGCACAGGAACGGGTGCGGTCGCTACGGCAACGATCAGCGGCGGTGCGGTGACGGCCATCACGGTGGGGTCAGCGGGCAGTGGCTACGCTGCGGTCCCGCCGCCGGTCGTGGTCATCGCTCCGCCGCCAGCAAATGTGCAGGTTTCGACGCTTTGGACGAATGATGGATCGGGTGTGGGCATCGGTGATAAAGAGCCCAACGGCTCCGTCTCACTGCCGGTGGTGAAGGGACTCTATTCCGTGCTGCTTGGTGACGGAAACGTGGCGGGCATGATCAAACTCAATGGGGCATTGTTTACGCTATCTGCCGATGTGCGCCTGCGCGTCTGGTTCTCACGGGATGGGAATGCCTTCACCCTGCTCACGCCCGATCAGCGCATCGCCGCTGTAAGCTATGCGATGATGGCGGATGATATCCGGGATGGGGCCGTCACGGCGGCGAAGATCGCGCCGGGTGCTGTGCAGATGACGCAGCTCGCGCCGGAGCTGCAGCAGCAGATCACCGCGTTGCTCAGCTGGCAGGCCACGCAGGTGCCTGTGGTGACGAATCCCTCCACTTTCGCCATGACCCAGGAGAATTTCGTCTCCTGGCAGATCGCAGCCACGGGATCTCCCACATCCTACAGCGCCACTGGATTGCCCGGGGGCCTGTCCTTGAACACCGCCACCGGTCTCATCACCGGCTCAAGCACGGCGACGGGCACCTTCAGTGCCACACTCAGCGCCACAAACGTCGCCGGTCCCGGCATTCCCAAAGCGGTGACGATTACCGTGCATGGTCCGGTGCATGTGGACTACGCGACTGGCATCGATACGAACACCGGCACCGCTGCCGCGCCGGTGAAGACCTTGAAGCACGCCCTGGCTTTCGCGGCCGCTCAGTCGCCGAAACGCAGCGTGCGCGTGAGCACCGCCGCGCAGATCGTGCCCGAAATGCTCACCCTACCGGACGGCGTCAGCCTCTACGGCGGCTACACACCCGGTGCCACCTGGACGCGCACGGCCACCCGCACCGAGTGGACGCGCACGAATCCGCAGAGCGGGCAGGATGTCATCGCGGTAAAGGCGCTCGGCATTGTCTCGCCCTCGTTAGTCGATCAATTCCGTATCACCACCCAAGCCACGCTGCCTGGAGTGGCTGGCAAAAGCAGCATCGGCCTATGGATGGAGAACTGCACCGGCCTCACGCTAAACAACAACGAACTGGTGAGCAGCAACGCCATGCCCGGAGCCGACAGCAGCATCATCGGGAGCAACGGCATGGCTGGAAACAATGGACTCTACGGCGAGAACGGCGTGCCTGGAATCTATGGCGGTATTGGCGGGGGCAATTCGCCCGCTGACGGTGGCAATGGCACCGACAGCAACCGAGGCGGGAATGGCG
>JAGKWZ010000386.1 GCA_021151605.1 Verrucomicrobiaceae bacterium | reverse complement strand
GGAAGCCCACAGCTATGCCCAAGACCGAGAGTTCAAAGGCGAGAACAAAGGCTACGCCATCGAACGAACCTATGAAAAGCTCCTCCCCGATGGCTCCACCACGGAAGTCACCGACCTCCGCGTGGGCGACATGGTCGTTATCTCCCTGAACATCGAGATCGGCGGTGGTGATCGCTACCTCGCGATCAACGATCCCCTCCCCAGCGTGCTGGAAGCCATCAATCCCGAGTTCGAAACCCAGAACGCCCGTGGTGCCGACCAGCTCCCCGAAGGCATCGAAGCCTGGTTCTGCGACCACCGCGAGATCCACGCCGATCGCGCCCTCTTCTTCACCGACTACGCCCCCCAGAAAGGTAAATTCCAGCTCCGCTACCTCGCCCGAGTCATCGCCGAAGGCGACACCATCGCCCCACCCGCCAGGATCGAAGCCATGTACCAGCCCGACAAATACGGCCTCACCCCCACCCAGCATCTCCGGACGCTACCCAGTGGCGGCGGGCAGGTCGCTGGGAAGTGATTTAGCTTCATGGCTCTCTCTGAGATCATCATTGCCATCACCATCCATCTGCTCGTTCCAGCCATGGGGGTGGTGGTCTATGTCAAGCTATGTCGTCGTCTTCTCGCTGAGGGGGCTTCCCCCATCTTTCTGGCGCAGCTATTCCTCCTTTTTGTATGCTACGGCGGTGCACTTTTGGTCATCCTGACCAGTCTGTTTTGGCATTGGTCTGGCATGGCATCGGTGGGCACCTTTTTCCTCGCAATACTGGCTCCCGTTTTGCTATTTCCTGTCTCATTAAGCTTATGGAAGCAACGGCAGAGGTCACTCGCTCATGGTTTGGCTTGGCGAGCTTGTCTTGGATACTACGCTCTGCTTGCAGCTCTACTGTTCTCAACTCTGCTGATCCGAGCTGCCGCTTGACGTGTTTGACCCTGCGCTCCGATATTAAATCTCGCGCGGGAAACCGCTGCGAGTACTGCGGGCTTGGACGGCATCCACCTCCCTGGACAACTTTAGACGACCACACCGACTTATGAACCTCCTCGCTCAAACAACTCTCCAGTCTGGCCAAGTCATTCAGTCAGGCATCGGACTTGGTTCTGTCATTGCTGTTGTCTGTTCGTGGCAGCGTAATCGCTCCATTTTTTGGGCGGTCATCGCGGGAATTCTTTCCTGGCTGTATGTCATCTACTTTGCTCTCTCTCGTCAGCCTGGAGAAATGCCAAAGTAGGCACTAGCATGGAACCCCAAACCTTCGAGATGCGGCGTTTGCCACGATTGCGAGATCCGAATCTGTTTTGGATTTGGGCGGGACTCGCGCTGGCTCGGAACTCGATCCTGAGCTGGTGCACTCTGGCGCTTTTGGCCGGATGGGTGATCTACCGTCTGCGGGGACCAGCTCCGATATTTCTGCTAAGTGAGAATGAAATCCGACTGCCCGGCAGCAAGCACTCGATCCCACGGCATGAAGTCGAGGAGATTTACCCATCGACCCAGGGCCTGACAGTCGCCTGGAAGCGAAATGGGGTGCCTCGTTACTCAGAGATCCATGCCGTGGCTTTTGATGAAGAGGTCTGGTGGCGTGCCCGAGCAGCACTGCTGGCCTGGGGGAATCCTGTGGCCGCGAATCCCGTCAGGATTTTGGGGCAAAACGAGGCTGTTCACGGGGAGAAGGAATTTGGATGATCGCGCCGATGGAAGCGAAAACGGTCAAACCTTGGGTGGGGCACAACGGAACGAGACTCAACCACCGAAGTCGAGAGGTTTGGCGGCTTCGTTGATGGCGGGGCGGACGACGATGATCTCTCCGAGCATCTCCGCCTGCTCTACCTGGAGGTGGTTTAGCTTCATGAGTTCCAGCATGGCCAGGAAGGTGACGATGACTTCCACACGGCTGGCAGCATCGCTAAATAGCGTCTCAAAGCGCACTTTGCCACCCAACGGGATGGCCTCCAGCAGGTGCTCGATCTTGTCGGCGACGGTGAAGCGGTCGCTGACGATCTCACGGATGTCGGTGGTGTTTTCAAAGCGCTTCAGTACCTTTTGGAAGGCGCGGATGAGGTCAAAAATACCCACGCCGGCGACGGTCATGATGGGGGCCTCGAGATCCAGCGGTTCGGGGCTGGTGGCGAAGAACTCGTCGCCCTTCACCTCCTGGATGCCGAGGAACTGTGCGGCGTCCTTGAACTTCTTGTATTCGACGAGCTGGCGGATGAGTTCCCAGCGTGGATCTTCCTCGTCAGCATCTTCTTCCGGCGGCTGCTGCGATTGGGGGAGGAGTTCGCGGCTTTTTAGATACATCAAGTTGGCTGCCATGACGATGAACTCGCTGGCCAGCTCCACGTTCAGCATCTTGAAGGTGTTGATGTAGTCGAGGTATTGCTTTGTGATGCGCCCGATCGACACGTCATAGATGTCGATCTCATCCTTTTTGATGAGATAAAGAAGGAGGTCGAGGGGGCCCTCGAAAATCTCCAGTTTCACTTTGTAATCCTTGTCGTCCACGTGCCGAGCTATGACCGGGATGCAGGGGGAAGCGAGAGGAAAATCAGCAGCGACTCTCGTGCCCTGCACATTGATCTTGGCAATTTACCAGGCACCGCCCACGTTCAGTGGAGCCCTTCTTCATGAATTTCTGCACCGGTCTGCTCCCCTGTCTCATGTTTCTTTCCACTCAAGCCCACGCGCTGGAGATCATCGCTCATCGGGGATACTCGGAAATCGCGCCGGAGAACACGTTGGCAGCCTTTAAACTAGGCTGGGAAAAGGGTGCGGACGCCTGCGAACTGGATCTTTACCTGACGGGCGACAATCAAATCGCCATCCTGCATGATGCGGACACGAAGCGGACGACTGGCGTGGCGAAGAAGGTGAAGGAGACACCGCTGGCGGAACTGCAAATGTTGGACGCGGGTTCATGGAAGAGCTCTGCCTACCATGGGGAGCGCATCCCGAGTCTGGCGGAGGCGCTGGCCACTTTGCCTCAGGGGAAGCAGCGTTTCTTTTTGGAGGTGAAGGACACGGTGCGCGTGGTGCCGGAACTGACCCGGCAGCTTGCGGGCTGGAAGTCGCGCGCCTCGCAGCTTTGCATCATCGCCTTTGACCGCGCGGTGGCGCAGGAGTGCAAGAAGGCCATGCCCTGGATGCCGGTGTATCGCCTTTCCGCCGAAAAGACGAAGGAAAAAAAGCCGGTGGATCTGGCAAAGCTGATCAGCGACACAAAGGAGGATGGCCTGGATGGTCTGGACCTGGGGCTAAAGTGGGACTGGTCACCTGTGCTGGTGGATCAGGTGCGTGCAGCAGGCCTGAAGATTTACGCCTGGACGATCAATAAGCCTGAGGATGCGCGTCGACTGGCCGCGCTGGGCTTGGATGGCATCACGACGGATGATCCGGTGATGCTGCGTGAGGCGGTGAAACCCTGATCATGCGTGTGAGACTCCTCAGCCTGACTTTACTCCTCACACTCAGCCCCCTGGTGCAGGCGGATGAGGCCCTGGATGCAGCGCTGGATGGCATCGCGCCCGAAGTGCTGAAGTGGGCGACTGTCTGTGTGGTTTCGGAGAAGGAGGGCAAACCAGCCTTTGAGTGGCATGACTACCGCGACACGGGAACGCGGACCGACTTCTGGCCAGCGAGCACGATCAAGCTTTACACCGCGATAGCCGCCTGTGTGCGGATGAACCAGAAGGGCTTCACCCTGGATGCTGCGGTGCAGTTTCAGCATGATGATAAGGGCGCATGGAAGCTGGACTGCGCCCGCTCACTGCGGGAGATGTTGAGCGAGGTCTTCCGCCGCTCGTCGAATGAAGACTACACGCTGCTGCTGCGGCTATGCAGTATCGACTGGCTGAACCGGGAGTTTCTGACGCCGGAGACTGGCTTCGAGAATTCGGCGTTGATGCGCGGCTATGTGAAGGAGCGGCCCTGGGGCTACATCCGCGAGGAGACGCAGCGACTCCGGGCGATGAGTGCGGACGGCATCACCAAGCAGACCTGGGAGCACCGCTGGTCAGGCCACTCCTACTCCGCTGAACGCGGGGCGACGATCATCGACGCGAAGACGGGAAATGTGACCACGCCGCGCGATCTGGCGAACTGCCTGCGGCGTCTGATTTTTCATGCAGAACTGCCACCCGAGCAGCGCTTTGACCTGAGCCAAGAGCAGGTGGATTTTCTGTTGCATGGCGCGGATGGTTTCACGGGCTTGGAGACAAAGAACCCGGACTCCGGCCCCAGCGCCTGGAAAGACGGGCTGGAGCGAGTTTTCCCCGAGGCGCGCTTTTACCACAAGTGCGGGGTGATCAGCGACTATGCTCTGGAGGTCGCCTGTCTGGATGATCGCGCGAACGGCGGCCCCTGCTTCATCCTCGTGCCGGTGATCCACGCCGGACTCGCTACAAAACCGGTGTCTGGGGAGAAGCACATCAGCTCCATGAGCCGGGCCATCGGCGAGTGGGTGAAGGCGAGGCGTTGAGGAGTTGTAAAACGAACTTCCGAGTTCGTTCCCCGGCGGTGCCGCCAGCCCGAAGACCGAAAGTGGAAGTTCGATCTACTTCCCCAAACTTCCCGAACTCGCCTGTTGCTCCGAAGGGCACGCTGCCGCTACAATCGCGCCCCGCCATGAAGAAGATCCCTTTCACCACCCGTCGCCAGTTCCTCAGCACCAGCGCCGCTGCGCTCGGCTTTCCCATGATCGTGCCACGCTCCGTCTTCGGCGCGGCAGGCCGCCCGGCTCCCTCAGAGCGGATCACGGTGGGTGCCATCGGCTGGGGGACCATCGCCGGGGACTGGACGCCATCCTTTTTAAACAATGACAAATGCCAGGTCATCGCTGTGGCAGATCCGATGAAGGAATACGGGCACTATGGCTACGATGGCAAGGAAACGGGAGGTCGTGAGG
>JAGKWZ010000385.1 GCA_021151605.1 Verrucomicrobiaceae bacterium | reverse complement strand
CTCTTTGGCGAAACCTGTGCATCCGAAGCCACGAGCTCAGCTTGCGGCTCCGCATCCCCAGGTGCGGAAGTCCGAGGCACCGCCCTCAACTTCGCATCCACGGGTTTGAACTCCCGATCTAGGCCCTGCGAAGCCGAAACCCCGACCTCGGCAGCCAAAGGCACCACATCTGAAGTCCAAACCACTGCATCGGAAGCCCAATCCACCGTTTTCGAAGTCCCATCCACCACCTGCAAAGCCAAATCCTCAGCCTCGAAAGCTGCAACCTCAGCCTCCAGCTTCAAAAGCCCAGTTTCGGACTATCAAACCTGAGAATTCGAAGCCGCGCCCTCATTTTTCAAAGCCGAATCTTGTCAAAACAGGCCCTTTTTGGCAAAATTGGCACAAATTCGCCCTACTGACCCGCTCAGTCTTGCTGAGTTGGATTGGGCCGGTGAGTTCCCCAACCCAAACTCGATACTGCAATGCCAAATCCAAAGGTCAGAGTCGATATCCCCAGCGATCCCACAGCCAAGATCGCCCTGCTCAAGAAGGTCAAAGCCAAGCACGACGAACTCGCGGCAGATTCCCCACTCAAAGGCTTGAAGTGGGAAACACTCATCGCCCCAGCGCTCGCCCGAGCGGACACCGCTGACCAGCTCAGCGATGAGCTCGGCCGCAAGCGTGAGAAAGCCACCGGCGAACGCGACGTGGAAATGCCCACGGTCACCGAAGCCCTGCGCTCCATCCGCGACGTGCTCCTCGGCTTCAACCGCGACAACCCCGACGCCCTCGGCGACTTCGGTTTCGACGTCTCCGACGCCACCAGCTCGGCAGCACCCGCGCCACCGCCAGCCAAATAAAGCGGCGGGTTCATGGCAGAGACAGGTCCTCATGGGGCCTGTCTCCGTCTTTCGGAGTTATAAGTCAGCCAAATCACCTTGCGGGCCGATGAAGCCAACGCCACGGCCCTACTGGATGAGTTGCAGGATGAGCTGCCACAACGAATGTGCCTCGTGGTCTTGACGGAGTCAGTAGTCTTTGGGGTTGGCAGGTCCCATACTGACCGCATTTATGTTAATGAACTACTCAGAGAATTCGATTTTGCCGATATCACGAGCCGAGTGTAAGACGCGCAAGACCTCAATACCGTCTTCGAGGGGGCGAAAATAGAGGCAGTATTTTCCAAAGGGAAAACTGCGGCATTTTGCGGTGAGTTCAGGTCGAGGTCGACCCATCGTATTCCACTTTGCCAAGTAGGTGAGCTTCTCGCGGAATCGCTCAATCAGTCGATCTGCTTGAAGCTGGCTATCTTCAGAGACGTAATCCCATATCTCGCGAAGATCGGCCTTTGCGTCGGGGGAATATTCGACCCTGGCCATATTCTATGAGGAGCGTTGACGCTCCGCATAAGCGCGGTGTCGGTCAGCAAAAAACTCGTCCCAGTTCATTTCGCTGCCCTCGCCTCGATCAAGTTGATCAGCCGCATGCTGCATATCCCGTCGGAGACTTTCCAGCTTCACTTCGTCTGTCTCGCTGAGTCGTTCTTCGACCTGGTCTTTATACATTGAGACGATACTGATGAAGAATTCGTCCGCGTTGTGAAAACCACCTGAGCTAACCGATTGATTCACGAACTGACTGAGTTCGTCTGGGAGTTGAATGGCTACTTGGGTCATGATGAAGCGATTGTATCAAGTCACGCTCGGTTTGTCGAGTGGCTGAATCAGCGCAGCGAAAGACTAGCTTCACTGAGAGACCTGGAAAAGGCATATGCCAGGCATGACATCCCAGCAGCAGGACGAGCTGGAGCAGGCAGGTGATGCTGAAAGCCGCTTATTGACGATGCTTTGTTCAATGGTTCGATGTTTCATGGCAAAGACGATGATGAGTAATGCAAGCTGCCGACAACTGTATCAATTCGCACGTAACTTGGTGACTCCACAAGATGTGTACGACTTTTGTCCCGATGATCCCGGATTCACCGCCTATGTGCGCGAGTTTACACGGCTGCTATCAAATCCAGAACCACCTTTGATCTGCAGCTCTGCAATATCTGAAACCATTGGGCTTACACACTGGACGGATGCCAAACTTGAGCCAGAGCCCGAGAGATTTCGACGCTTTCGTGTCTTCACGAATGCTACAGGCCTTGCGATTACATTGCTGGGTGATGGCCCCCGCGAGGATCTGACGCCAAGCTATCTCGCTGCTAGCCTTCTGGATGATGCCTATGCATTAGATGACGCCAAACTGCTTGAACTTTTGCCTCCAGTCTTCAGTGCGCTTTATGAGCGTTTAACTCAGCATGATTACTTTTCAGGCGAAACACCTTTCATCTTACTCGGACAACTACTCCTTCTCATCAATCAGCAAGGTGCAGGGATCGAAGCGGAACATCTGGCTTCTCGAATCATTCGAGAAGCCTCGGAAGTTAGGGGTAAGGCAAGCCATGAATTTTTCTGGGGCTGTTCCCATTTTGACCAGTTCAACGACCGCTGGCGGTTTCTTATCGAGCAGATAATACCAGCAGCTTCAGAGAACCATGAATTGCTGACACTTCGGGATGCTCTTCTGAACTAATGGCATTCAAGACATCGACTGATGATTTAAAGGAAGCACGGTTATTTCTACCGTTGCTCCAACGGCTATCGTAGCTCCATCTCATGCCACGCCGAAAGTCATCCAAGCCTGATATCGCTCCGCCGGAGGATGCGCTGATGGCGGCGATGCATCCAAGGTTGAGGAAGTGGATCAAGAAGGCTTTTGGGCGGCTGACGCAGGCGCAGGAGCTGACTTTGCCGCACATCCTGGAAGGCAAGTCGGTGCTGCTTTCATCGCCGACGGGGAGTGGCAAGACGCTGGCGGGCTTCCTCGGGGTGCTGGATCATCTGGTGCGGGCGCATGAGGCCGGGACGCTCGGGGATCGCATCCATTGTGTGTATGTTTCACCACTGCGGGCGCTGACTTATGACATCCAAAAGAACCTGATGCCCGCGCTGAAAGGCATCGGTTTGGAAGAAGTGATCCGTGTGGGTGTGCGCACGGGTGACACGACGGCGGCGGAGCGGGCGAAGCTGAAGCGCAAGCCGCCGCACATCCTGCTGACCACGCCGGAGAGTCTGGCCATCCTTTTGCCACAGGCGGGCTGGGCGGAAACCCTGGGCGAGGTGCGCTTTGTCATCATTGATGAACTGCACGCGCTGGCGGAGAACAAACGCGGCGCGCACCTGATGCTGAGCCTGGAGCGGCTGGAACGTAGAACGAGTTTTCAACTCGTTTCCCCGAACGAGTTGGAAACTCGTTTTACGCTCACCCGCATCGGCCTCTCAGCCACCGCGGCTCCTTTGCCACTGTTGGCGGAGTTTTTGGCAGGGCAGGGAAGGCCCTGTGAGATCGTGGAGGCACGGATGGAACGACGGCGGCGTGTGGAGGTGCTCTCGCCGCTGCGGCGTGATCCGTATCCACCGGCAGGCTACACAGCGCAGCGGGTGATGCAGGACATCGCCCAGATCGTGGAGCGGAGCCGGAATGTGATCATCTTTTGCAACACACGCAGCAGCACAGAAAGCATCGCCATCCGCTTGAAGGACTCGCTGCCGAAATTGGCGGGGAAGATCGAGGCGCATCATGCCTCGCTGGATCGCGATGTGCGGCTGGAGGTGGAGGATCGGCTGAAGAATGGCGAACTGCGCGCAGTGGTGTGCAGCACGAGCCTGGAGCTGGGCGTGGACATCGGCAGCGTGGACTGCGTGGTCATGATTTCCACGCCGAAAGGCATCAGCCGCGCGCTGCAACGCATCGGCCGCAGCGGTCACAGCATCCACACAGAGAGCCACGGCATCCTCGTGGCGACGAACGTGAACGACCTGATGGAATGCATCGTCTGCGCGGAGATGACACGTGCGGTGCAACTGGATGCGGTGCGTCCTTTGGTGAGACCGCTGGATGTGCTGGCGCAGCATCTCGTCGGCATGGCGATGGAGGGCGGCTACACCCGCGACGAGGTTTTGCAAACCGTGCGCTTGGCGTATGCCTTCCGGGATCTCAGTGAGGCGGAGCTGGATCGCGTGCTGAACTACCTGGAAGGCGGCGGCAGGTCGCTGGAGAAGCAATATCGCGAGAACTTCGGGAAGATCATCTGGGTGGATGACCAGCTCGCTGTGCCGAGCAAAAAAGTGGAGCGCGAGTATCTGGCGAACGTGGGCGTGATTCACACCGAAGGCATGGTCAGCGTGATTCTCGGCAAACGCCGCCTCGGGCAGATCGAGGAGAGTTTTCTCAAGCGGTTGAAGCTCGGCGACATCTTTGTTTTGGCCGGACGCACGGTGCGGCTGATCGAGACCGGAGTCACTGAAGTGAAGGTGCAAGACGCCACCGGCAGGCTGCCCACCGTGCCCGCCTGGAACGCGAACAAGATGCCGCTGGCCTCAGGGCTCGCACGCGAGGTGGCGAAGCTGAGGACGGAGCTGGCTCACCGGCTGGAGATCGAGGAAAAAGAAGACACCGCCGACTGGCTCGTGGAGCGCTACGAGATCTCGCAGACCAATGCCGAAGCCATCCTGCGACATTGCCGCAACCAACTCCGCGTCTCCCGCATCCCGACGGATGACACCTTCCTCATCGAGCGCTTCGTCGATGATCGTGAAGGCAGCGACTCGGACCTCGTGCACTTCTTTTTCCACAGCCTCATCGGCCGGAGTGCCAACGATGCCCTGAGCCGGATCATTTCGCATCGGCTCAAAGAAGCCGTCGGTGGCAACACGATGGTAACCATCGACGACTACGGCTTCCTGCTGACGGTGAAGAGCTTCCAGGATCTGGAACTGGAGGCGTGGAAGGAGCTTTTTTGTAGCACGAGTTTCCTAACTCGTGATGAGGAAGCCAACGAGGGAGAACGAGTTAGGAAACTCGTTTTACGGGCC
>JAGKWZ010000065.1 GCA_021151605.1 Verrucomicrobiaceae bacterium | reverse complement strand
GGGTGGGCAGGATGTCGCCGTCGACGGCATGGAAGTTGCGCCCGGTGGGGAGCGACTCGGGCGAGCGCAGCGGGTCGTTGCCCTTGCCCGGCGGGATGTAGCGGCCGGGGAACATCTCGCCCAGCATGGACTGGCGCTCGTAGGTCAGCGCGCGCAGGCGGGCCTCGATGACCGAGGCCTCCACCTGGTCGGCATCCGGCCGGCGCGACTGGCGCAGGCCCGAGCTCATGCGGTCGATGGCGCCGTTCAGGTCGCCGGCGGCGGCGTAGACCTCGGCCTGGGCGCGCACGGCGCGCAGCAGGCCCAGGCCTTTGTGGACCTGGGTTTCAAGCTGGGCTTCGGTGGCGCCATGACCTTCGATCGCGCCTTGAAGATCCGACGCCTGGCCGCCGAGCTGCCACCCGAGGCCCTGGTGCTGGAGACCGACGCGCCCGGATTCAAGGCCGGCCAAAGTCCTGGCGAGAATGCCTTTGACTCCAAAACCATGCCCGAGGGCGAGCGCTGCCGCCTCATCATCCGCCACTGCCATTTGCACGGCTGGAGTCAGCCCTCGCAAATCCAGAACCGCGCCGCCTTGAACCTCAAGGAGCACATCGAGGCCACCATCACGGCCTGTGTCTTTGACGACAACGAGATCGCCATCCGCGCCCGCGGCCCCGGCGGTCGAGGCGACGCCCGCGTGACCATCGAGGACTGCGCCATCTACCGCACCCAAACCGGCGTGCGGGCCGAGGACAGGATCGAAAATCTAAAGCTCCTCCGCACCGCCTGGGGCGAAGGCGTGAAGGAACGCATCGCCTTCCACAGTGGCAAAAACCCGCCCGGCTTCCAAAACACCAGCGAGACCACCGCGCCACCGATGGAGAAGCTGCTGTCGAAGCCGTGAATGCGGGAAGGCTTTGGACAACGTTTCATTGCTCGTCCAGCTCATGACTTGCAGTGGCATGGGTGAATGCCATGCTTGCGTCATGTTGCTTCGTTCTATTTCCGGCTTCCTGATGCTCCTTATCTGGGCTTCATTGACCTGCTTTGGGCAGGAAAACTTGCTGGATGAAGCCAGATGGAAGCGTGAGGGCCTGACCCGTGCCACAAACAGCTTTGTCAGCGTGACTCGTGTGCCGCATCCAGAAGGCGAAAAAGTGTCCGCGCTTCATTGCGAGCGGGAATCTCGCTGGTGGGGCGATTTGGTGGTCGTAAAGCATGACGGGGATGTTGTGTCCGGTTTTGTTTCCCCGCCTGCCGACTATCTGGAGGATGCAGGACATTACGTGCGCGATTTCTACTGGCGAGAAATCCGCGAGGTAGGCTGGGTGCTGCATGTGTTTACAAGCACCCATCGCCGCAACGGATCGCTCTGGCTTCTCGAACTCAAGGACGGGCAAATGCGCTCCTTGATGCACACGCGAGCCGTGGCGGACAATGCCGAGCGCTGGTTTGATCATGGGCAATTGCAGATCGAATACATAGACACTGACGCTTCCAAGCCGGTGATTGTGCGACTTCACGGAACAGAACATCACATTGATGAGGATGGCCGACAGTCCGACACCAAAGTCGAGGAACGATGGCTCTGGGATGCTGCCAAACGCCAGTTCGTGCCGATGGCAGGCTCCGAAGTGCCGTCGAAGTGACGAAACACCAATCAATCCTGAGCCGAAGGCTCCTTGGACTGCGGCAGCCTGCTGCCGCTTTCAGAAGGCCAGCCTGCTGGCCGTCGAGTGGCCAAACGACCTCCGCAAAATTTCACCGCTCTCGCGTAGGCGTGAGCCGCAGTGCTTTCTTGATCACCAAAAACCTTCGGCGGCAGCAAGGCTGCCTCAGGAAAGCGGCAGCAGGCTGCCGCAGTCCATGCCATGTCACTTCTTCTTCCCAAGATTTTTGAGCTCCGTCTCCGTCCACATCATCATGCGGCCTTTTTCTTGTTCGCGAATGCCGGTGACGGTTTTCGTTTCCACGGCTCCAGCGGTGTGTTCCCATTCGCGGCGGATGTAGGTGAGGACGCCGGCGATGTCTTCGTCGGTGAGTTGGGGCAAAGGCGGCATGGCGAGGTTGTAGGTGCGGCCGCTGACCTTCACGGGGCCGGCGAGGCCGTGCATGACGATGCGGGCGAGCACGTCAGTCTTGCCGAGAACCCATTCGCTATCGACGAGCGGCGGCGCGAGGCCGTCGAGACCGAAGCCGTGCGGCTGATGGCAGGCGGCGCAGAGGGTGGCGTAGATGGTTTTGCCTTTTTCAAAGAGGGCGGTCTGCGTCTCGGTGAGCGGTTTGATGACGGGCGGGGCCGGTGCGCCGGGTTTGCCGGGCCAGATGAGGCGTTTTTCGAGGTCGGTGGGCAGTTTGAGCTTCGGTGGCGATTTTTCGAGCCAGACGAGCTTCACGGTCTTGGATTTGCTGTCGGTCTTGGCGAGGCCTTTGAGGATGGTGTCGCGGTTTTCGGGCGAGTTGGAGGCCAGATCGAGCATTTCGGCGATGGGACCGGCTTTTCCGGCGAGAGCGATCAATTCGGCCAGAGCACCGATGACGGCCTTGGAGCCATCGGAGGGCGTTTGAGCGAGTGTTTTGGCAAACGCGGCCTCTTTGCCGCGCAGGCCGGTGAGGGCGGCTTCGCGGATGAGGGCGTTTTTACCGTGCGTGGCGAGCAGCGGGGCCAAAGCGGCCTCGTGGATCGTTTTGATCGCGAGGTTGGCGAGCACGAGCGGATGTTTTTCAGCGGCGAGGTCGAAAACGTAGTCGCGAGGTGCCACCCGTGCGGCGGCGGCACGGACGTGCTCGCTTTTGTCGGTGAGTGCCGTCTTCACGATGTCCGGCGTGATGGCGGCGAGGCCGTCGAGCGTCCACAGCGCGTGCTCGCGGGCGATGGCGCTTTCGTTTTGCAGCAACTCCTTCAACGCGGGCACCGCGGAGGCATCGGCGGACTCGACGATGAGCCGCTGCGCGGTGTCGCGGACCCATCCGTTGGCATGCGTGAGCAGCTTCGCATCCTTGCTGACCTTCACAGGCTTTGCGCTGCTGCCTTCCGGCACGATGCGCCAGATGCGACCTTGATTGAAGGGCGTCTCGAGTTTGCGATCCTTGATGTTCGCGATGAGGTAATGCGTGAGGAAGCTCTGGTGCTGGATGATGCCGCGATACATGTCCACGAGGTAAAGCGCACCGTCGGGGCCGTTGCAGGCGTTCACGGGGCGGAAGCGCTCGTCGGTGGAGGTGAGGAACTCGCTGCCCTTCGCGGTGTTCGTGGCTTTCACGAGGCCGTCGGTCTCGCTCATCGTGAAGCGCTTCACCAAATTCGCGCAAGGCTCCGGCACGAAGGCGTTGCCGCGATACATGGCTGGAAACGCGTCGCCACGATAAATGAGCGCGCCGCAGGTGCCGGTGGGACGTTGCAGCTTGCCGTCGGCGCTCAGTGTTTTGGCGTCGTAGCCGCGATTCACGCCCGGCGTGGGATGCGATGGATACAGCGTCTGGTCGGCGGCGAGCTTCGCATTGATGCTGGTGGCGTTTCGCAGCAGCGGATTGCGAGCGAAGGCCTCCGTTGGCAGCAGATCGGCGCGGAGCATGTCGCTGTTGTAGTTGAAATAGAGCCGCCCGTGCTCGTCCTGGCAGAGTCCCCACTGACCGCGACCGAGTCCGACATCCTTCATCCACATGCCGCCTCGCAGCTTGAGCCGCGAGCTGTATCCCGCGCACCAGATCGAGTTGTCCATCGCCCACACCGGCGAGTTCGCCATGTGCTCCGGCTGCCCGCCGAGCGTGCCGAAGTCCGTCGCCACAACTTCCTTCACGTCCGCGATGCCATCGCCATTCGTGTCTTTGCAGAACAGCAACTGCGGCGGCACCGCGATCAACGCACCGCCATTCACCGCCATCACGGCGCGTGGCATCACCACCTTGTCGAGAAACGCCGTCGCCTTGTCCATGCGGCCGTCACCATCGGTGTCTTCGAGCAGCGAAACACGCCCCGTCGGCTCCTTTTCCGTGCTGCCAGCCAGATCGTGCATGTAGCCGCGCATCTCACAGACATAGAGCCGCCCCTGATCATCAAAGCTCATCGCCACGGGCGATTCGATCATCGGTTCTGATGCCACCAACTCGACGCGGAAGCCTTTTTCGACCTCAAACGTCTTCATCGCCTCTTCCGGCGAAAGCGGCGCAGGAGGTGGCAGCTTGAACTTCAACTCGACCTTCTCGGGGCCGGCGTTTTTGGAATGTACTGCCAGCGCTTGCGGCGCGAGCGAGAGACAAAGGAGGGCGATGAGTGGGCGCGTCATGGGGGAGGCGATTAACGGAACCGCTCTGCGCGTCCTCTCAACTCACTTCAAGCCGGAGTGGTGCCTTTGATGATGGGCGTGAAGTCGCTCCAGTTTTCGATGCGGAAGCCGCGAATGTCCCGAACCACGTTGGCAAACCAAGGCAACGCCTTCAGTGCCAGCAGGGCGGCGAAGAGATTCGCCATGTCGTTGTTCTCACTGACATAAACACTGCCCTGAATGCGCTCAAAACTGAAGCGTTTCAGCGTGACGCCGATGTCGGTATAGGCGGCTGTGACACCGCGAGGATGGTGCTGTGCCGCGTCTGCGACCACGAGATCGAAGGCAATCGCAAACATGGCTTCAGTGGGACTCGGGGTCGTTCAAAGCCTGCTCGGTAGGATAGTCGAGTTCCTCGCCCGTTTGCACCACAACCACATGCACCTTCTGCCCATTCACCGTGCTAACGACTTGGTAAGTGGGTCCGTAGTCACCGAAAGTGCGGTAGGTGCCGACCAGATCGGCAGCAGTTTTGGGCGAGGTGGCAATCGCGTTCATGGGAGGATGATGCTTCCTGGCGGCGAATAGGCAAGGCGGTGCTTTTACTTCTTCGCTTTCGGCTTCGGCTGCTCGGAGGCTTTGATCGTCAGCGAAGGCACGGACTCGTTTTTACCTGCAAAGGCATTCCAGGCGTTTTGGAAGGCGGCGGCGTCACGCACGTCACCTTCGGCGATGAGCCATTGGTAGCGGAGTTTGAAGGGGGCTTCGGCGCTGGCCTTGCCTTTGGGGAACATGCCGAAGCGGCCGTAGTCGCGGTAGGCGGAGGTGGCGGTGTCCTTCGGGTTGTCGGGATGATTGAGGATCACGACGGTGAAGGTTTTGCCTTCGGTGGTGAAGATTTCGGCGGCCCAGGGGAGGTCGCGGACTTTGTGGGCGTCGATGTTCTCGCCGGGGAAAATGTAGGTGGTCGTTTTCGTGTCCACGAGTTCGCTCGGGCGGAACTGAGCGCCTGCGTGCTCGGGGTCGCCATTCATGTCGGCCTCGCCGGACACGGCTTTGATGGAGCTGTTCATCTCGATGCCGAGATAGAACGGCTTCGCGGGCGTGGTGAAGCTGAAGCGGCGTTCTTCGGTGAGGAAGGGCGCTGTGGTGTCGCCCTGCCAGTCGATGTACGCGGTGAAGACGTTTTCGCCGGGCGTGACCTTCGTCACGACCTGATCGCCCTTCTTCATGTGCCAGCGGTCATAGGATTTGCCGTCGTAACCAATCTTGCTGAAGCCGAGGAAGATGCCGCGATGGTGCGTGAAGTTAAATCCCGCGCCTTTCGTGAGCCGCGTGGAGCCATCCGCACTGAAGACGTGCATGTAGGGCTTGTAGGTCTCGTGATGCTTCTCTGGCGTGCTGAGATCATTCGCCATCATGAGCTTTGCCAAGACCTTGCCGCCATTCGCGACGGCGACGTGGTCTTTGTCCGCGACAGTGATGTCGAAAGCGAACGTGGGCAGGGCGAGAGCGAGGAAGAGAAAAGCAGCGGGTTTCATGGGGTGGGCGAAAACGTGCCGTCGATGTGCATTCTTCGTATCGAATGTCAGATGGTGAAAATGCAGGTCGCGGCAGGAGTATCTTGCCGGACGGTGAAAATCGTTTTTAAGTTCTCCGGATGCTCACAGCCGATCAGATCCTCGCCCTGTCTCCCGACGACTCGTCGGCGAAGGCGGCCAAGGGGCTGCTGGCTCCGGCAAAGTGGCCCACGCTCGGGCATGATGAGGTGGCAATCTGGGGGGAGTGCCAGGGGAGCGGATCGAAGCCCTATCAGGTGATCATCGAAGTCAGCGGGCCGTCATTCAAATGCAGTTGCCCGAGCCGGAAGTTCCCCTGCAAGCATGGTTTGGCGCTGTATTTGCTGCTGGCGCAGAAAGCGAGTGCCTTCACGGCGAGCACGCAGCCTGCCTGGGTGAATGAATGGCTCTCGGCGAGGCAGGAACGCGCGGAAAAGAAGGCTGAGAAAGCCGCGCAGACCGAAACAAAGCCCGCTGATCCCGAAGCCACCGCGAAACGTGAGGCGAAGCGGCTCGAACGCATGATCAACGGGGCACAGGATCTGGAACGCTGGATGCAGGACCTTGTGAGACATGGTCTGGCGGATCTGCCGGCCAAGCCGGGGACGTTTTGGCGGGATGCGGCGGCGCGGCTGGTGGATGCACAGGCGAGCGGGCTGGCGGCGGGTGTGCGCCAGCTTGAGAGCGCGGTGTCATCGGGCCAGGGCTGGCAGCAGCGCACCCTGTTGAACATGGGACGCCTTCAATTGCTCACGCAGGCGATGCAGCGCATGGATGCCCTGCCCGAACGGCTGCAGCACGATGTGCGAAGCAGCGCCGGTTGGGCGATGGACAAGGAGGAGGTCCTGGCTGCGAATGATCGCGTCACGGATGCCTGGCACGTGCTTGGCATCAGTCACGATGAAAACGAAAAGCTGTGGGAGCGGCGCGTGTGGTTGCGCGGCGCGGCATCGGGCCGGAATGCGCTGTTGCTGGACTTTTCGCATGGTGGGCGTCGTTTTGATCAGGTCTTCGTGCCCGGCACGGTGGTGAAGGCCACTCTTTGCTTTTTCCCGAGTGCGTCGCCGCTTCGGGCGCTGTTGGTGGATGCGCCGGTGGAGGAAAAATCAGCTAAGAGGATCGATTCGATCCCGTCATGGGACGCCGCTCTTGGCTCCGTTGCTGAGGCTCTCGCCGGTCAGCCCTGGCTTCAAAGGCTGCTGCTCGATTTAAGCCATGGCGTGCCTGTCTTTCGCGATCTTCGCTGGTATCTGCGCGATGCGGACGGACGCGAGTTGCAGATGCGCCTGAGCGCGGACGATGGCTGGCAGCTTGCGGCGCTCAGCGGTGGACATCCGCTGCGGATCTTTGGTGAATGGCTCGGTGAGCGGCTACGGCCACTCAGCGCATGGCGTGGCGAATCAACTCAACCCTGCTGGACGGAGGTGGTGTCGCTCGCATGAACCCTCTCGCTTCACTCGCCACCTCCGCTTTGCTCGGCACGGAGCGTCGTCCGCCGGACTGGCCGGTGCTTGAGGGTGCGCACGGCGCCTTGCTGGCTCGCATCCCGCGTGATTCGGTGGAAAAAGCGCTGCTACAAACGGCGGGCGTGCTGGGCACCTGCCAGCTCGCGGGGTTCCTGCCCGCGAAGGCTGGAAAGGCCCCCGCACCCGCAGCGGAGGATGCTTTGCCGGAAGACCTGCGGGTGGATTTGCTCACGAACATCCTCACGGATGGGCCTGAACGTTTGCAGGCCGAGGCATTCATCAAAATGAGTGCTGCTGGCAGACAGCTTCCGCATCGTCTGCTGCCTCGGGCTTTGGAGTGCGGACGACGCAGCGTGGCACTGCGGCCCAGTTTGCTCCGTGTGCTGGGGCGTCGTGGCGAGTGGCTCGCTGCTCAAAATGAGTCGTGGGCGTATGCCGTGGGCGGCGGCGGCGCGGAGCCGCTCAGCGACGACGTGTGGCAGCATGGCAGCCTCGACCAGCGCCGTCTTTATCTGGTCGAGTTGCGTGGCCGTGATTCCGCGAAAGCCCGCGAACTCGTTCGAGAGGCCATGAGCACCGAGGGTGCGAAAGAGCGCACTGCCTTCATCGAATGCCTCGCCACCAGTCTCACGATGGACGACCAGGATCTGCTGGAGGCCACACTGACGGACAAAAGCAAAGAAGCCCGCCAAACCGCAGCCCGCCTGCTTTCCACGCTGCCAGAGTCCCTCTACGCACTGCGCATGGCGGGGCACCTCGCGCCGTTGCTGAAGTCCGAGAAAAAGTTTCTGCGCGGCACCGCGATCACGCTGGAGGCACCAGCGGCCTTTGATGCGGCGTGGAAGGCAGATTTGATCGAGGAGGCCAAACCGAAAGGTTTGGGCATGGGCGAGCGGGCGTGGTGGCTTTTTCAAATCGTGCGCAGTGTGCCGCTCCAGTGGTGGGAAACACAAACAGGCATGAATCCCGCCGAATGTCTTGCCTGGGCGCAAAAGTCGGACTGGAAGGACTCGCTGCTGCAAGGCTGGGCTGAGGCACAGGCCGCGCAACGCCGTGTCGAGTGGGCAGAGGCCTTCCTCGGCATCTCGTTGTCGCCAAATGGGCCGCTCACGGTCTTCGACCTCCTCGAAACTCTGCCGCCTGCGTTGCGCGAGACGCATTTCCTCAAGCTGCTCACCGAGAACGACGGCAAAATGATCGCGCACAGCACACTGGTGGATCGTTTCATCAAAGGTCTGCCTCTGGATGCGCCAATGCTCTCACCCGCCATCGCCACGAAAGTCGTGAAGCTCCTCAAGCAGCGCATCCACAGCCGCGAATCGCGTTACGACTGGCAACTTCGCCACTCGCTGGTGGAACTTGCCTGCCTGTTGCCTGCGGTCGCCTTTGACGATCTCGCGAATGGCTGGGACCTCGCGAAAGAAGAGGTCCAGCCCTTCGCCGAAGCCGTCGCCCGCATCGGCATCGTGCTCGACCAGCGCCAATTGCTTCAAGACCCATGAAAGCATTTCTGCTCTGGCTTCGATCCCACTTTCAGCCTCCGTCCGCCAGGGAGGAGGCGATGAAACCCGTTGCCAAGGCTGAACCGTCAGAGCAATCTATTCCCCATGAGCACCAGCACACGCCCAACGATCAAGATCGGGACCCTCGCCGAGCGCTTGGCCGCGTCCGCGAATGTGCCGCAGGAGCAGGCAATCGCCGGAGTGAGAGCGCATGGGCCGCAGCCGACGAGGCCGAATCCCAGCATTGCGGCCTGGGAGCACTACCAAAGCTTGAAGGTGAAGAACTCTCAGCACTCACAAGAAGCCTCGAGCATCGAAACGGAGCAGAACACGATGCCTTCTTTGATCCCGCAACGCGTCGGGTGATCAAGCTCACCCAGCCCGTGGAGTTCGGAGCCTGGGGTGGACTTGAGGAATACCTGCAACGCCTCGCCTGGGCGAACGAGTTTTTCGGCGACGACATCCAAGTGGAAGGCTGGGTGCATTATGCCAACGAGTCCGCGCCGCGTGTGGTGACCACACAGCCTTGGTATCGCGTGAACCCGGATCGCCCCGAGCCGACGCTGGACGAGATTGATCTCTACATGGCACGCATGGGCTGGCTGAAGGCCTACGACGGTGCCTTGCCGAAAAACTTCGTCCTCGATGTCGGCGGCTACATTCACCCCATCGACCTCATCATCCTCGCGCCAGATGAGGAGCAGTGGGCCCGACTGCAAAACATGGCGCACGAACTTCCCCAACCCTGAAAACTCCTCCTTATGTCTGAAGCCCTCCGCCAACACGCCGAACAACTCTTTGCCCACGAAATCGACGAGCTGAAGAAAGCCGACACACGTCAGCGCCCCACAAACTGGAACCTCTCGCCTTGGGCCGTTTCGCAGTATTTGCTCGGTGGGAAGCTGGACAATGGCTTTGAAGTCAGCGCGAAATACATCGGCAACCGCCGCGTGATCGAGATCGCCGTCGCCACGCTGGCTACGGATCGTGCGCTGCTGCTTTACGGCGTGCCCGGCACTGCGAAGAGCTGGGTGTCGGAGCATCTCGCAGCCGCCATCTCCGGTGACAGCACGCGTTTGATCCAAGGCACCGCCGGCACCAGCGAGGAGCAGATGCGCTACGGATGGAACTACGCGCTGCTGCTTTCCAAAGGCCCGTCGAAAGAGGCGCTCGTGCCGAGTCCACTCATGAAAGCGATGAGCGATGGCCGCATCGCCCGTGTGGAGGAACTCACGCGAATCCCCGCCGACGTGCAGGACACGCTGATCACCATTTTATCGGAGAAGACACTGCCCATCCCCGAGCTGTCCAGCGAGGTCATGGCGAACCGAGGCTTCAACGTCATCGCCACTGCGAACAACCGCGACAAAGGCGTGAACGAACTCAGCAGTGCGCTCAAACGCCGCTTCAATACCGTCGTGCTGCCCGTTCCTGCCACCGAGGAGGAGGAAATCGCCATTGTGAGTAAGCGCGTGGCCGAGATGGGCAAATCGCTCGAACTTCCTGCCGAGCCACCAGCGCTCAAAGAGGTGCGCCGCCTCGTGCAGATCTTCCGCGAGCTGCGCGAAGGCCAGACCGCCGACGGCAAAACGAAGCTCAAGCAACCAACCGGCACCATGAGCACCGCCGAGGCCATCAGCGTGCTCAACAGCGGCATCGCCCTCGCCGCCCACTTTGGCGACGGCACCCTGAGCGCCAGCGACATGGCTGCGGGATTGGTCGGAGCCGTGATCAAAGATCCGGTGCAGGACGCCGTGGTGTGGAAAGAGTATCTCGAGACGGTGGTGAAGGAGCGCAGCGAGTGGAAGGACCTGTATCGCGCGTGCCGGGAGGTGATTTAAGCAATGAAAGTCATTACCCACACCGAACCCGGCGGAAATGCCATCAATGAGGACTTTATCCTCGCTCGAAGACATCCTCAGGATGAGTCTGTCATGATCTGCTGCATCGCGGACGGACAAGGAGGACGTTCAAACGGTGCGGCCGCGTCCAAGGCCGCGTGTGAGGTGTTTTTTGAGAGTGTTAGTGCCGTTTCGCCGATGAAGTTGTTCGAAGATCGGGCCATCTTAGATCTACTGAACCATGTGGATAGTCGTGTTTCGGCAACAGGAGGCTTTACGACCCTCGCCGTCTTTGTTGTGGACCGTGACATGGCCTCCGGCGCGTCTGCGGGTGATTCCAAGGTCTATGCTCGTGATTCGGCGGGACAAATCACCGAAGTCTCCTCGAAGCAGCGGAAGAACCCGCCTGTGGGAAGTGGTGCGGCCATTTTTGAACCTTTCATGGCACATGCCGTGGGTGGCTCGCGAGTGCTGATGGTGACAGACGGAATTTGGAAGTATGCCAGTTACCAGAGCATTCAGCGAGCTCTGGCCGCGGCAGATATCAACTCAGTGCCGGAACTCCTTCGGCGAGACACGCTTGCCCGCAGTGGCAGTTCCTTACCCGATGATTTCTCACTGATTGCCATCCAAATCGACTAACCCATGACTCACCTCTTCGGCATCCGCCATCACGGCCCTGGCTGCGCACGATCTCTGGTTCGTGCGTTGGAGGACTTGTCGCCGGATTGCGTGCTCATCGAAGGCCCGCCGGAGGCGGAGGCCGTGCTCGCTGCGGCGATCCATGCGGAGATCGAGCCGCCGGTGGCGCTGCTGCTCTACTGTCCCGACGATACGAAAAAAGCCTCGTTCTATCCACTCGCCGAGTTTTCGCCGGAGTGGCAGGCGATCCGTTTCGGGCTGCAACGCGGTCTGCCGGTGCGCTTCGTGGATCTGCCGCAGTCGCATGACTTGGCGCTGCGGGATGTTCAGGCTTCGGCACCCTTGAACGAAGAAAACGACGCCGCAGAGGCCGAAGTCGAAGAAGACATCTCCGGCGACCCTCTCGACTGGCTCGGGCGTGCCGCAGGCTATGGCGATGGCGAGACTTGGTGGAACCAAATGGTCGAGGAGCGTCGCGATGGCGACAGCGCGGGACTTTTCGCCGCCATCCAGGAAGCCATGACGAGCGTGCGGGCCGAGATTCCGCGCAAACGGGCACCCGAGGCCGAACATCGCGAAAACCTGCGCGAGGCCCACATGCGCAAAACCATCCGTCAGGCCGAAAAAGACGGTTTTCAGCGCATCGCCGTCGTTTGCGGTGCCTGGCATGTGCCGGCCCTCGCGACGATGCCGAGCGCCAAAGCCGACAACGACCTCCTCAAAGGTCTGCCGAAGGTCAAAGTGGCCGCTACCTGGGCTCCGTGGACTTATGGACGCCTCGCCGCCGCGAGCGGTTACGGCGCGGGCGTGCTGTCGCCAGGCTGGTATGAGTTCCTGTGGCGAAATCAGGCCACGGAGGCCTCGCAGCGCTCCATCGCGTGGATTTCCAAAGTCGCCCGCCTGATGCGCGAAGAGGACATCGACTGCTCCTCCGCGCACGTCATTGAGGCCGCACGGCTCAGCGATGCCCTCGCTGCCATGCGCGAGCGTCCCGCCGCAGGACTTGATGAGATCAACGAATCCATCCGCACCGTCATCTGTATGGGCGATGACGCCCCGCTGCGCCTCGTGCGCTCGCGGCTCATCATCGGCGAAAAACTCGGCCGCGTGCCGCCGGATGTGCCCACGGTGCCTTTGCAGCAGGATTTGGAGAAGCAGCAGCGCAGTCTGCGCCTCAAGCCCGAGGCGCTCGCGAAGGATCTCGACCTCGATCTGCGCAACGAGAACGATTTGAGCCGCAGCCACCTGCTGCATCGCCTTAACCTCCTCGGCATCAAATGGGGCGAGGTCAAAGGCACTGGTCGCAGCACGAAAGGCACCTTCCATGAGGTCTGGCAGCTTCAGTGGCAGCCCGAGTTCGCCGTTTCCATCATCGAGGCCAGCCGCTGGGGCCACACCATCGCCGATGCGGCCACCGCGCTTGCCATTGATCACGCTGAAAAGGCCACGTCGCTGCCGGAACTCTCCGCCTTGGTGGATCGCGTGCTGCTGGCGAATCTCCCACATGCTGTGGAGCCAGTCACTCATGCGCTGGAAAACCTCGCCGCCATCGCGGGCGATGCCTCTGGCGGCACGCATGGCCTCGTCAGCGGCATGGCCTCACGGCTTCTCTTTGATGAACAAGCCGAGGACGCCGACGCCACCGAGCAGCGCATGAGCCAGGCGCTCTCCATCGGCAATGATCCCTCGCCCGCCGCAGCTTGGCTGGAAGGTTTCCTCCATCAAAGCGGCATGATCCTCCTCCACGACGACCGCCTGTGGCGCATCCTGGACACCTGGCTCGCCTCGCTCAGCGAGGACAACTTCACCCGCATCCTGCCGCTGATCCGCCGCACCTTCTCGCAGTTCCCCGGCACCGAACGCACCCAGCTCGGCTCCCGCGCCAAACACAGCGGCTCCACCACCACCGCGCCCACCGCCATCGCCACCGAGTTTGAATGGAACGAATCCCGTGCCCTGAAGCCGCTGGCAGTGCTGCAACAGATTCTTGGATTATGATCAGCCGCATACTACGATTCTTCAGGCGGATTGCATGCTATCTACATCACCCGCGTCTGCCGGAACGCACTTTGTCTAGCGATGAGTATTTCGCAATGGTCCAAGCTGGCAACCCACCGCTAATCGCACCCAATGTAAACAGCACCGCTGACGAGGCCAAAATGCCTGCCTCCATTAGAGAACTGCTCGCCATTCCCGGTGTCGTCGAAGTCAGATTTGCCGTGCGCACGGATTCCACCTTTCCTGACGAGGTCTTCTGCGATCAATCCTTTGTCGCCAGCAATCAGACTTGCTTCAATCCTCTGCTGACTTGGGCGAAAAGAGAAGGCTCGAATTTTGTTCTGCCTATGCCCGGAACAGCGTGGCGCAAGCTCGGATTCACGAAGCAAACGCAGACCATTTATTTCATTCCCTGGGACTAAACATGACTACTGACACCGAACGCCAACGCCGCTGGCGTCTCGTCCTCGGGGGCGAGGCGAATGAATCCTGCGGAGGCCTCACCGGCGAAGACATCGACATCGATCAAGCGCTGGCCGCGCTCTATGAGCCCGAAGGTTCAGGTGGGCTTAAAGGCGGTCGCCGTGGCGGCACCGAGAAGTCTGCTCCACGCGTCGCACGTTGGCTGGGCGACATCCGCAAATACTTCCCCTCCAGCGTCGTGCAGGTCATGCAAAAGGACGCGCTCGATCGTCTCGGCATGAGGGAGATGCTGCTCCAGCCCGAAATGCTCGAAGCCGTGCAACCCGACGTGCATCTCGTCGCCAACCTCATCTCCCTTTCTGGCATCATCCCCGCCAAGACGAAGGAAACCGCCCGCATGGTCGTGCGTAAAGTCGTCGATGAACTCATGCGCAAGCTCGCCGAGCCCATGCGCACTGCCGTCACCGGTGCCCTGAACCGTGCCGTGCGCAATCGCCGCCCGCGTCTGGCCGAGATCGACTGGAACCGCACCATCCGCGCCAACCTCCGCCACTATCAGGAGGACTATCAGACGATCGTGCCGGAGACCTTGGTTGGCTTTGGCCGCAAATCGCAGAAGACGCAGCGCAACATCATCCTCTGCATTGACCAAAGCGGCTCCATGGCCGCCAGCGTCGTTTATTCCAGCATCTTCGGTGCTGTCATGGCCTCGCTGCCTGCCGTGAAAACCCAGCTCGTCGTCTTCGACACCGCCGTGGTCGATCTCACCGAAAAGCTCGACGACCCCGTCGAACTCCTCTTTGGCACCCAACTCGGCGGCGGCACCGACATCAACAAGGCCGTCGGCTACTGCCAGAGCCTCATCACCGATCCCACGAACACCATCCTCGTGCTCATCTCGGACCTCATCGAAGGCGGTGTCGAAAAAAACCTCCTCCAACGCACCAACGAACTCGTGCAAAGCGGCGTGCAGTTCATCACCCTCCTCGCCCTCAGCAACGAAGGTACACCTTGCTACGATCAGGAACTCGCCGCCAAAATGAGCGTCCTCGGCGTCCCCAGCTTTGCCTGCACACCGGACAAATTTCCTTCCCTCATGGCCTCCGCGATCAAGAAAGAAGACCTCTCCCTTTGGGCCGCCAAAGAAGGCATGAATGCCACGCGCGGCAAGTGATGCGCCGCTACGCGAGAATCTTCTTGATCACCTTCGCGCCCTCGACGCCGCTCAGCCTTGCATCAAGTCCTTGGAACTTGAAGCTGAAGGCGTCGTGCTGGATGCCGAGCTGGTGGAGCATCGTGGCGTGGAGGTCGTGGACGGTGATGATGTTTTCGACGGCGGCGTAGCCGAGGTCGTCGGTGGCGCCGTAGGTGAGGCCGCGCTGGATGCCGGCTCCGGCAAGCCACATGGACATGGCCTTGTTGTGATGATCGCGGCCGATGGGGCCTTTGTTGCCCTGCACCATCGGTGTGCGGCCGAATTCGCCGCTGAAAACGATGAGCGTGTCATCAAAGAGGCCGCGCTGCTTCAAATCGGTGATGAGAGCCATGCAGGCGCGATCGACTTCTTTGGCGCGGAGCGGCAATTCCTCGCGCAGGAGGCTGTGGTGGTCCCAATCGCGATGATAGAGCTGGATGAAGCGCGTGCCGCGTTCGGCGAGTCGGCGGGCGAGAAGGCAATTTGAGGCGAAGGAGCCGTCGCCGGGCGTGCAGCCGTAGAGTTCGAGCGTTTTCGGGCCTTCGGGGCGGATGTCCATCAGCTCGGGCACGCTGGCCTGCATCTGAAAGGCCATTTCATACTGCGCGATGCGTGTGGCGATCTCGGGATCGTCGCAGAGGGCAGCGTGCTGTTTGTTCAGCGCATTGATCGCGGCTACGTCGGCACCTTGTCGCTCGCGGGTGACGCCGTTCGGACTGGTGAGATACAAAACGGGATCGCCCTGCGAGCGGAGCTGCACGCCTTGATACTTCGACGGCAAAAAGCCGCTGCTCCACTGCCGTGCGGCGATGGGTTGCGGCGTGCGGCCCTTTCCAGTGGAAACCATGACGACGAATCCGGGCAGATCCTCCGCCTCGCTGCCGAGGCCGTAAGTGATCCATGCGCCCATGCTCGGACGGCCAGCGATTTGAGCGCCGGTGTTCATGAACATGTGCGCGGGGTCGTGGTTGATCGCGTCCGTGGTCATCGAGCGCACGAGACAGATGTCGTCCGCCACGCTGCCGAGATGTGGCAGCAACTCCGAGAGCTCCATCTGGCACTGGCCGTGTTTCGCGAAGCCGAACATCGGTCCTTTGCAGACCAATTTCTGCCCCTGGAGCTGCGCGAGCTGCTGTCCCTTTGTGAACGACTCCGGCATCGGCTTCCCGTCCATCTCCGCGAGCTTCGGTTTGTAGTCGAACAGCTCCAACTGCGACGGCCCGCCTGCCATCGTGAGCCAGATGACGCGTTTTGCTTTTTGCGGCAGCGGGAGTTTGCCCAGCACGCCGCGTGAGGCCGCTCCGAGCAGCCCCGGACTCATCAGCGAGGCCAAAGCGATGCCGCCGAGACCTTGCGAGGTGCGGCCTAGGAAGGCGCGGCGGGTGTGGAGAAGCGGGGAGGTCATGAGCACAAAAGTGGCTTGCCGAAAAAACAGATGTCAGTCATGGTGTCTGACATGAAGTCCAAGACCACCGCCAAGAAAGCCGTCCGTCGCCCTGCCACGAAAGTCGCGGCTCCCCGCCGTGTTTTCACCGTGCGTGACCTTAACCGCCAGCCACAGGCCGTGCTGAACGCCGCTCGCAAGGCTGGAGGTGTCCATGTGCATTCGCGCAGTGGTGAGAGATTCCTCATGAAGCTAGATCCAGCGGCCAAATCCGCAGTTTCAGATGTTGAACATCGCCGTGCCTTCCACGAACGGCTCAAGCTTTTGCATGCCCAGATGCGTGAGGCCGGAAGTTCCGGCATCACGGAGGAAGGATGGGACACGTTCAGCAAAATGATCGCCGGAGAAACATGATCTACGCGGACACCAATTTTTTCACGACGCTCTACTGCCCAGGCCCGAGAGCGTCCGAGGCTGAGCGACTGAACGAACTGGCGGCGCAACAGAACTGCGGCCCCTTTCCGATGACTTTTCTTGGCCGGCTGGAGTTTATGAATGCCCTCCAACAGGCTGTTTTTGCTACACGGCACGGTGTGCCTGGCTTTCACATCACACCCGAGCATGCGCTGGTGCTGGAGGCCGAGTTCCACGAGCAGCTTGCGGAAGGAAGACAGTTGTTTCACGCCGCTCCTTCCGAGCACGAACTTGAAAAGCAATTTCACATCTTGGTTCATCGCCACACCGCGAAGGAAGGTTTCCGCACCTATGACATCCTCCACGTCTCTTCCGCGCTTGTGCTCGGCTGCGACACATTCTGGAGCTTTGACGCCAAAGCGAAAAAACTGGCAAAGCTGGAAGGTCTGGCGGTGAACTGAGCGATTCATGACTCAGCTTCGCGTGACTGTTTCGTGCAGATTGAGCAGCACACGGGCGACGTGCGTCCACGCGGCGAGTTCGCTCTTGTTCAAAGTGGCTGCGACAGGCGCTGCGCCGGTTTGAAGCAGCGCTTCGGCGGCGGTGGGGTCTTTTTGGTAGTCAGCGAGGTGCTTGGAGAACAGAGACGAAAGCGTCTTCATCTCGTCGGCATTTGGTTGGCGCTGCAAAGCTTGTTGGAAGGCCCAGGTGATGCGTTTGGCGGTGTCGCCTTCGGTTTGAAGGATGCGGGCGGCGAAGGCGCGGGCGGCTTCGACGTAGGAGGGATCGTTGAGGAGGACGAGGGCTTGCTGCGGGATGTTGGAGCGGTTGCGCTCGGCGGTGCATTCTTCGCGGCTGGGGGCGTCGAAGGCGAGCATGGCGGGATGGGTGAAGCTGCGCTGCCACCAGGTGTACATGCCGCGGCGGTAGAGGCTCTCGCCGCTGTCGTTCTGCCATTCGCGGGTGGGGAAGTTGAGGTTTTCCCAGTACTTGGCGGGCTGGTAGGGTTTGACGCTGGGGCCGCCGATTTTCGGCACGAGCAGGCCGGAGATGGCGAGGGCGTTGTCGCGCACGAGTTCGGCATCGAGGCGGAAGGCACTCTGGCGGGCGCATTCGCGATTATACGGATCGGCGGCGGTGAGTTCCTTCGTGGAAGTGCTGACCTGCTGGTAGGTGTGGCTGGTGACGATGAGGCGGATCATGTGTTGCATGTCCCAGCCACTGTCCATGAACTCGCACGCGAGCCAGTCGAGCAGCGCGGGATTCACGGGCGGCTCGCCTTGAGCGCCGAGGTCGTCGAGCACCTTGCTCAAACCGGTGCCGAAGAACTGCTTCCACAGGCGGTTCATGACATTGCGGGCGGTGAGCGGATTCTCTTTGGAAACGAGCCACTGGGCGAGATCGAGACGTGTGAGGTCGCGGCCTTCAATCTTCGGTTTGGGCAAGTAGCTGGGCAGCGCAGCCTTCACGACTTCGCCGCTTTCGTTCATCCAATCGCCACGCGGGAGGATGCGCACGGTGCGCTTGTTGGTATCGCTGACGGAGACGATGCACTTCGGCGCGGCGGCCTCGAAGTCGGCCTTTTCTTTTTCGGTGGTGGAGAGCTGGGTGCGGAGCACGGCGAGCTCGGGCGCGATCTGCTTGTAGGCTTCGGCGAGTTTTTGTTTTTGCGGCGCGGTGCGTTTGTCGGCGGGCGCTTTGAGGATGTCGGCGATCTCTTTGGCTGGAAGCGCGATGGCCGGTGCGCGGATGGGCGCTGCTGCGGTGGTGGTGTTGAGGCGGAGGTTGGCGATCTCGTGATTGCCATCATGCGCAAAGCTCAACGTGAAGGTGACGACGGCCTCCGCGTCGGCATGTGGCTGAGCGAGTTCGAGATAGAGCGACTGATCCGTGCCCGTGGCACCGAGCACGGCCCAGCCGTTGAGCTTTTGATCGGCGATGCCGTCGATGGTGTTCTTCGCGGGGAAGTTCTTCTGCTCAAACGTGGCGCTGGCGTGGGCGATGGGGAGCTTCTCCTGCTTGTTGTTGCGCCCGATGGTCATAGTGACCTCGCTGAGGGCGAAGTTGCCGTTTGAGGCGAGACCGATGCCGGGCGATTTTTCCTTCAGCGCATCAAAGCGGATGCCTGTGGTGCCTTTGGGCAGCTTCGCATTGATCGTGTAGGTCTCAGTGCCGTCGTTTTGCTTTCGTTCCTCGCGTTTTTTATCGATCACGCCACGCACGATGCCGTCTTTGTCGGCTTTGAGGGTGACGTTCTTTTTGGCGGCGACTGCGGTGAGTGGTTTCAAAGGCTGCCACAGGCTGTTGGCGGTGGTGGCCTCGAGTGCCTTTGCTTCCCACGCGGCCTGTGCGGCGGCGAGTTCGGGGCGCGGCTGGGCAAAGTCGGCCTGCAAGGCGGCGAGGCGCTTGGCGATGTCTGCCTGTTTCTTTTCGCCTTCGGCATCGAGCACCATCATGCCGGCCTCGCGGCGGCCGATGAGCGGTTCTTTGATGTCGGCAAAGAAGGCACCGAGGGTGTAAAAGTCGCGTGTGGTGATGGGATCAAATTTGTGATCGTGACACTGCGCACAGCCGGTGGTCTGGCCCATCCAGGCATTGCCGATGGCCCGGACGCGGTCGGTGAGCATGCGCTGCTCGTAGTCCTTGGCCTGGGCACCGCCTTCCTCGGTGCTGAGGATGAGCCGGTTGAAGGCGGAGGCGACGCGTGTCTCTTGATTCGCATCCGGCATCAAATCTCCGGCAATCTGCTCAATGGTGAAGCGGTCGAAGGGTTTGTTCTTGTTGAAGGACTGGATGACGTAATCGCGGTAAGGCCAGACGTTGTGTGGGTTGTCACTGTGGTAGCCGATGGTGTCGGCGAAGCGAACCTGATCGAGCCACGCGATGGCCATGCGCTCGCCGAAGTGCGGAGAGGCCAGCAAGCTGTCGATTTCAGATTTCAGATTGGTGATTTCCGATTTCTGCGGCGGCAGGCCGGTGAGATCAAAGGAGAGGCGGCGCAACAAGGTGCGGTCATCGGCCTTCGGGGACGGTTTGAGACCGATCTCGGCAAGACGCTTTTGCACAAGGTGATCGATGGGATCCACTCCAGCAGGAATGGCGGCTTTGATGGGCTTTTCATAGGCCCAGTGCTGCTGATAGGCGGCACCTTGCTCGATCCACTTTTTGAGGATGCTCTTTTGACGCTCGGTGAGCTTCTTGTGCGAATCCGGCGGCGGCATGAGGTCATCTTCGTCATCGGTGAGGATGCGGGAGACGAGCTCGCTTTCGCTGGCTTTGCCGGGAACGAAGGCCTTGGCCTTCACGGCCTCCTCGCGGAGGTCGAGACGCAGATCGGCCTCGCGGTGTTTCGGGTCGTTGCCGTGGCAGTAAAAGCAGTTGTCGCTCAAAATAGGCCGCACATCGCGGTTGAACTCAATTTTGGCCGGAACGGGAGGTTCGGCGGCGTGGGCGCTGAGCGTGGTGAGGAGGAAGAGAATTCGCTTCATTGGGAAAATGGTCTGGGATTACTACGTCGAGATTGACGCGAACTATTGCGGTCCGAGGATAGTGGATGGCACCGCAGGGATGGCTTTTTCGACAGCTTGTTTCATTCGATCGAGCACATAATAGACGGTTTGGCTGCGCAGTCTCACGAGCTCGGCACCGATGATGCGTGGGACGAAATCTGTTGGCAGGGAGAGGATTTCATTAGCTTGGCATCCATTGAGCCCTCGGCAAAGAATGGCTGTCATGGCGCGTGTGAGTGTCTGAACCTTTGGGCCGAGTTCGATGGCGAAATGAACACTTCCTCCGGGGGCGATCTGAAGAAAGACCCCTACGGTGTCTGAACACTCCTGATCCTTTCGCACGTCTTCGAGGAGGTAAGTCTGCCCGACTTTTCTAGTGAAAGCCGAAGCTGTCTCGGCGAAATCGATCAAGTTTTCACGCCTTTCGGGTTCGGGCAGACGCTCGAAAAAGTCGATAAGTTCCTGGAGGGCAGGGGGCACGGGATGAATGATGGATGACGAGGAGGAAGTCCGCCTTATACATGAAGTGATTTGATGAAGGCAAGAGTCTAGCCGTCGCGTGTTGTCATGGAATCCATTTTGAATCAGACTTTCTTATGCTCTGCGGTTCCAGCTGAGATGATGGATTGTTTGTGGGCAGCGGGGTGGAGGCATTTTGGCGAATCGTTTTTCCGCTACAATACCAGCATGGATGAAGATGGCTTGAAGCTGATCACTCCATTACGCTTGGACTTGGATAAGAACTTATTGAGTAAAAGCCAACGTCGAGTGCTCCGGCGTAATATGGATCTGCGCTGGGAGTTTTTACCCGCGCAGCTGACTGAGGAAGCTCGATCGATGTTTCAGCGACACAAATTGCGATTCAAAGACAACGTGCCGGAAGATCTCGATACCTTTCTCTCCTCTGAGCCTGCGACTTTGCCATGCCAATGCCTAGAGTGTCGTGTTTTTGAGGGCGATTGCTTGATTGCGCTTAGCTACCTCGATATCGGTGATTCGGCTACTTCCGCGGTATATGGGATGTTTGAGCCGGAACACTCGTGGCGCAGTCTTGGGATATTTACGATGTTGTTGGAGATCGATTTCAGTCGTTCGCGGGGATGTCGCTACTATTACCCGGGCTATGCCACGCATGAGCCGAGCGTTTACGATTATAAAAAACAGCTTCGTGGGCTGGAGGTGCTAGACTGGAGGACGGGAAAGTGGGATGCTCTACCTCAAATTGAAGCCGCAATCCCGACGTCTTTCATTCCGCCAAAGCCATGAATCCTTTCCAAATTGATCTCCGCCATCTGCCTGCCGACGGCAAGCAGATCGCCGGCATACTACCACCGTCGTTTTTCGACCTCTCCCCTACGGATACAGCGAGGGCCGAGTCTCCCGTGGCTTATGATCTTCTGATTTTACGTGACGCGGAGGATCTTGTGGTGACAGGATCGCTGAGGGCGGAGTTCAGCCTGGAATGCGGGCGTTGTTTGGAGCGCTTTCTTCAGTGTATTGACTTGGCGGATTATCAGGCCGAGGTGCCGATTGAAAAGGAAGGCACGATGGACTTGACAGACCTAGTGAGGGAAGACATCCTCCTCGCCCTTCCAAACTTCCCGCGCTGTGAAGATGGCAACGTTGATCTGCGCGACTGTCCAGCTGAAGGCCGTTTTGATACTGCTGAATCGCCCTTAGCACCTGAAACGCCTGGAGCAGACGGCGGAATTTGGAATGCCCTCGATCAATTAAAGAACTAGATACCCCCTCCGAACATGGCCAATCCTAAACGCCGTCAATCCAAGTGCCGTCAACGTCTCCGTCAAGGAGCTAACCGCTGGCGCGCCCCTGTCCTCAAGACCTGCCCTGAGTGCGGCACCTCCGTCCCTGGCCATGTGGCATGCCCATCCTGCGGCTACTACAAAGGCAGACAGGTCCTCACCATCACCGCCACGGAATAGTCCGTAGTTTCCAGATTTCAGCTAGCCCCGCTCTGCATGACAGATCGGGGCTTGTTGTTTTTTTGCGGGATTTGTGGTCGAAATCTTGTGTGGCGATATCAAACTATTGAAAAGATACTTTCATCAAACAGTGATAGCCAAATCGGTTGCACATCCATCAACTCCTCCTATTTTCTGTCCTCACCGCTACCCCGTGGTGTAATGGTAACACAGGAGATTTTGATTCTCTCGTTTAAGGTTCGAGTCCTTACGGGGTAACCACCAAGCGACAATGACCCGCTTCCGTCCCTGTATTGATCTTCATTCCGGTAAGGTAAAACAAATCGTCGGCTCAACGCTGAGCGACACGGGTGCCGGATTGAAAACGAATTTCGTAAGTGATCGCGATGCTGCTTGGTATGGCGAGCTTTATGCCCACGACCAGCTCATAGGAGGTCATGTGATCATGCTTGGCCCTCATAATGAAGATGCCGCCAAAGCCGCCCTTGGCGCCTTTCCTGGAGGGATGCAACTCGGCGGTGGCATACGCCCATGCAATACGGAGCAGTATCTCACCGCTGGGGCCAGTCACGTCATCGTTACCAGCTACCTTTTTGAAGCTGACGGTAGCTTCTCAGAGTCGCGCTTGAGTAAGATGGTCGCCGCTGCGGGCAAGGACCGTCTCGTTATCGACCTGAGTTGCAAGGCCACGGGCAGCGGCTGGGCTGTCGCAATGAATCGCTGGCAGACGCTCACGAATTTACACGTCACACCTGAAACGCTTAAGTATCTTGCCGCGCATTGCGATGAGTTCCTCATCCATGCAGTCGATGTCGAGGGTAAGTGCGAAGGCATTGACGAAGATCTGGTCGCCTTTCTCGGCCAGCACAGTCCCGTCGCCATGACCTATGCTGGCGGCATTCATTGCCTTGAGGATCTCTATCGTATCCAGGAGCTGAGCAGAGGCCGAGTCGATGCCACGGTGGGTAGTGCGCTTGATCTTTTTGGTGGCACTGGCGTTCGCTATGCAGATTTGCTTGCCTTCAACCATAGCTCAGGCAGTCAGACTAGTGGCTCATGTCAGTAGAGCTGTCACCCTGACTGTGATTCGCCCCTGCGGGATCGAGACGGGCAGCCAGTTGTTTTACTTGAGCGCACTCACACTGACAAGCTGGAGAGGCCGCTATTTCGGTGCCAATGCTGGCAATGAATCCATGGCTGGACTTGAGGCTGATTTCGACATGGACGGATTCTCCAACGGGCTCGAGTATTATTTCGGCATTGACCCCACGGTCTTTGAGGCTTCGCCCATGCAGGAACCCGATCTGGAAGGTTCGGATTTTGTCTTCGGTTATTGGCGCTCACGCCTGACACCCGGCATCACTGCCAGACCGATCTGGTCGGAAACTCTGGAGACATGGCGCACGGACATCGTGAGCCAGCAGGTGGTTGGGACTGTCGGGGCCTTCCATCGTGTGCGCGTTCGCGTTCCCGCCACAGGTCTGACCAAGGTCTTTGCCAGTGTCGAGGTGACGCAGTGACGGGCTGCGCTCCGAAAGGTGCGTTCACGGATTTCCCAGAACCAAGCGCATCAAGGCCAGGCCGCTCGTGCTCAGCACTGCGGATTCACCTGTGCCTTGAAGTAGTCCCCCGGTTCTCCACGTATGGTTTCCCTCAAAAGCCTGAACCCAGACAACTTCGGGAGTGGCTGGCGATAGAGCGATGACTTCAAATCGGACTGGCAGCCCCCATTCGGTGAAGCTGATCCGCCAGCTAGTCGCTTCTTGCCTGCCGCCAGCTAGCCATTTGTGATGCAGAAGCAGATCCACCGGACTGACTGCTTTTACGGCGACTGAGAAATAGGGTTTCATTGACTGGAAATACTCGGGAAGCGTCAATTCCGGGCGCTTTCGGTGGGCCAGAAAGAGAGAGGCTGCATCCACACCCTTCATGTTGGCAGGATGGTAGCGAACATCGCTGGCATGTTTCGGAAGCCAGGAGAGATTCATGGTTTCCTGAAGCATCAAGTCCACCTCCAGGTGCAGGTGCGCGCATTGCACAGTCAGAGCTCCGCCTGTGTAGCCCATGATCCCCAGTGTCTGGCCACGCTTGATCTTCTCGCCATTCACGACTGACACTAAGCTCAAATGGGCATAGCGGCTGAAGACCATCTCCCCATTCATGTCTGAGGATCACTTGGTTTCCGTATTGGGTTCGTCCGCGGGTCTCGCACAATACCACGGTGCCTTCCGAGATCGCACGAACTTCATCGGTGGGGATGCCGCCGCCTTCGCGGCTGACAGGGGCGATGTCGATACCCTCGTGGAACTGGATGCAAACCGTGCCTCCTGGTCACTCCAGTGGCGAACGCACATATCCAATGGTGCCGCCCTGCCAGAAGCTCACCCTTTCGATCCACCCCCAAGAAGAATGAACCCTGATCAGCGGCGAAGATGGCTGCATTGTCGGTCGGCAGTGACACGTCCAACGCACGAGCGCAAGGCATCAGGCATAGAGCAAGGAGCCGGACGACCTGATGCACAGTGCGCAAGGATAGGGGATGCAGTCAGTCTTCTGGACGGATTACGCGATGGTCATCCCGTCGTCGTGACTATCCACATCCATCTCGCGGACGCGCTTGCGGTCACGCTCGGACTGGACGGCTGTGCGGAGTTTTTCGCGCACGTCTTCGACATTGGCGATGGCCCGCATGGCCACGGTGGGGGTGCTGGCGTCGGAGGTGACGAGGGTCAGATTGCCGAGACCGACCAGGCGGAGGAACAACGGCTGATCCATCGCGTAATCCTTTACTCGGAAAAGCTCCAGTTCATCGAGCTTCCGGTTCAGGATGCCAGTGCCGATCTTCAGACGCTGGGTGGTGAGTTCATACGAAGTGGATTTGGTGATCCACCAGCGGATCAACCACATGAAAAGCGGCACAAGCAGCGCCAGATAGGAGAGGCCTGCTGTTGGCAAAGCCACCACCGTGGAGCCAAAGCCAATGCCGAGGGCGATCACGATGCAGAAGAAGTAATACCAGAAGTGGACCAACTGCGAGGTGTGGCCTTTCCAGAGGGTAGTTTCAGCGGAGGGGGACGGAGGTGAAGATTCGTTATTCATAGACGGGCGGAGTGGTGGGTGATCAGACTGACACTGGGAAAGCGAATTTAGGAGCTATTTTGTAACCAGCGTGGGGAAAAATCATGCAGCCTTGGCTAGTGGCTCCATTTGCACAGTCGTCCGCACAGCGAAATTCTCCGCCGCCGGCACATCCCAAACGAGATAGCGGGACAGCATCTTCATGAGACTGCGGCTGTATTTTGAGCGCGTCCAGCCACCGGAGGCCATGCTTGCGATATGGCGTGTGGAGTGGCGCTCCATGCGGCTGGCGAGATTGAAGGGCGACGGCTTCATGGCGAGGTTCTTGCCCGCGAGATGGATGCGGAAAATGCGCCCATCGTAGAAGTAGCGGACGAGTTCCTGCCAGGAGCGGTGCCAGTCGATGATGCGGGCGGAGTATTTGTTCAGCGCGTGGGTGAGCTTCTCAGGCTGATTCAAAATGTCCACGCCATGCGCAAAGATGCAGGAGTCGAGCTGCTGGGCACCGACGAGTGACATGAAAAGTCCCGGCGAGAGCATGGGATCGACGAAGCCGAACGCATCGCCACACAGCACCCAGCCGGGGCCATGACCGCGATCGGCGAGGAGTTGGTAGTTCGAGTAAGTCATCACGGGCGTGATACGGCGGGCGCGTTTGGCTTTGTCGGCCAGCAGTGGCTCCTGACGGATGGCATTCTCCAGACGTTCCTCCGCCGTGCTGCCGAGAGTCTTCGCGTGCTCTTTGGAAACGACGATGCCGACGGAAAGCCGCCCTGGCAGTGGGATGCGCCAGCTCCAGCCCGCGCGGAGCACGGAGATGATGACCTGGCCAGGCTCGACTTCATCGTGATCAAAGTCCTCAAAGTGCGCAAAGTAGGCGATGTCATCTCGCTCGCCTTTCTCCGAGGGCAGATTCATCGCTCGGGCAAAGGCACGAGAGCGTCCGCTGCAATCCACGAGCAGTGGCTTGGCGTCTTCAGAGAGTCCTGCGATCTCACGACTGCGTGGGCTGAGTCGGATGGTGGGCTCGTCATTCTCGATTCCGGGCTCCAGCTCGGCTCGTGCATGGACGAACTTGGCCCCAAGCTCTTCGGCGCGAGTCCTCAACAAGTTGTCGAACTCAGGGCGTGGGGTGTTGTAGGCGTAAGTCGGCAGATGGCCTTCCACGTTCTTGAAGCTGAAGTGGAGGCGCGGGCCGCCGTCGGTGACAAAGAAGGACGCACCCGGTTTCCGCGTCGCCATCGCCGCCACGCGATCTTCGATGCCGAGCTGGCGGAACACCGGCACCACGCCGGGGATAAGTGACTCGCCCACGAGCAGATCGGGGCGCTTATCATCGTCAAAAACGAGGCAGGAGATGCCTCGCTTTGCCAGCAAGCCCGCGAGCGTACAGCCTGCGGGACCAGCACCGACGATGACGACTTTGGGAGAAGTTTCAGACATGAGATTGAAACATCATACGCGCTCCAGCTTGATCGGGTAGGTCTGAAATGCGTTCCACTGGCAGACAATGAGGTCGCCATTCTCCAAAACGCACACGTCGTGCCCGTGATCGAAGACGCGCTCGGCCTGCATCAGCGGCTTGAGTTTGCCTTCTTCATAGACTGGCTCCGTGCCGCCGGGAGCGCTGATGACCTTGTTTTCTGCGCTGACCACGACCGTAAAGCCACTGGGGTTTTGCGGCAGCTTGTTGATCTCCGGCGTCTTGCTCCAGCAAACACCGGCATACAGTTCCTGACCTGCGATGACCGGGCGACAAACCATGGCCCCGGGCACTTCGATGGTTTCCAGATACTTTCCATCCAGTGTGAAGCGGCGGAAGCAATTGTCAGCGCGAGATGTCACAATCACCGTCGCCTTGTCAGCACCTTGTCGGGTATCAATCGCGATGCCGTGGGCATTGTTCAGCCGCTGCTCCAAAGGCACGCCGTCCTTGCCTCCAAAGCGCTGGATGAACTTGCCGCGTGAGTCGTAGCGCAGCACGAACTGCGATCCGTAGCCATCCACGACATAAATGTCACCATTTGGCGCGATGGCGACCTCGGTGGGATTGTAAAACATGTCGGGCTCGTAAGCCCCGACCATCATCGGATGACTCAGGCTGAAGATCTCTTTGCCTGTGAGGTCCATCTTCGTCACGCGTCCTGTTTGGCGATAGCCACCGCCACCGCTTTTCCAAAGTCCGCTGTCCGTGAGGAAGAGGAACTCCTCGCCATTTTCCTGGCTCAAAGTCAGCCCATGTCCGCCGGGCCAAGCGCTACCCCAGGAGTCGAGGATTGTGCCGTCGGGCTTGAAGACGAGCATCTGATTATCCCAATGATCGCCGACCATGAACAGGCGGCCATCTTTCACCTGCACCATCTCGTGGCAGTTTAGGATCGGGTGAAAACGGCCCTGTCCGGCAGGCACCCACTCCTTGTTCACCTTGTAGCGATGCGTGCCATGCCCGATCACCACATCCTTCTTCGGATCAGGCGCAGCGCGCAGGGTTTCAGTCCAAGTGGCGGCGAGCGCGGTGCTCAGTCCGGCGATGAAGTGGCGGCGTGTGGGTGACATGGCGTGACTGTGAGAGCTAGGCGAACGCTGACAAGGCGAATCTCATTGCAGACATTGCGTGGAGACTCCTTCATCACGCCATGCCTCAGGACTTCATCCGCGTGCGTGGCGCGCGGCAGCACAATCTCAAAAACGTGGACGTGGATATCCCGCGTCATCGTCTCGTGGTGCTCACGGGCGTAAGCGGCAGTGGCAAGTCCTCGCTCGCTTTTGATACTCTTTACGCCGAAGGTCAGCGTCGCTATGTGCAGAGCCTTTCGGCCTATGCACGACAGTTTCTCGATCAGCTCGAAAAGCCGGATGTGGACTTCATCGAGGGCCTCTCACCGGCTGTCGCCATCGAGCAGGTACACAGCACGCCGAATCCGCGCAGCACCATCGCCACGGTCACGGAGATCTACGATTACCTCCGCGTGCTCTACGCCGTGGCCGGTCAGCCGCATGATCCTGAAACCGGTGAAGTCCTGATCAAAAACACGCCCGCCGAGATCGGCGCGCGAGTCTTGGAACTGAAGGATGGCACCCGCTGCATGGTGCTGGCACCGCTTCAGCCTCAGGAGGCGGACACACTGAAGGCGACTTTTGAAAAACTGCGGCGTCAGGGCTTCGTCCGCATCCGTCTGGATGGCGAGATCGTGGAGCTTGATGAAACACTGAAAGCCGAGCGCGGCATGGAGCACCGCATCGAGGTCGTGGTGGACCGACTCGTCATCCGCGATGGCGTCCGCCAGCGGCTCATGGAGAGCATCGAGGCCGCGCTGAAATGGAATGAGCGCGAGGTGCAGTTCCTCGTCAGTGAGGCGGGCACTCCTGCCCGCAATGAATCAGAATCTGGCGTGCAAGAGTGCCCGCCTCACATCCTGACCTTCACCACGTCGTATGCGAACCCTCGCACGGGCTACCTGATGGAGAAGCTCACACCGCAGCATTTCTCCTTCAACACCCATGTCGGTGCCTGCCCGACCTGTGAAGGCGTGGGTTCGCTCATGGCTCCCGATCCAGGTTTGATCGTGCCCGATGTGGAGCTTTCGCTCAAAGACGGTGCGGTGAAGAGTTGGTGGGCACGCAACCCGAAGTTGAAGCTGATCCAACAACGCAGCATCGAGGTGCTGGCGAAGCACTTCGGTGTCTCGATGGAGTCTCCGTACAAGGAACTCCCACAACGATTCAAAGATGCGCTCTTCCACGGCACCGGCAAAGAAGCCATCGCCACTGGCTGGGCCACAAGTGAGAACAAACGCAGCCTCGCCAAGCCCTACGAAGGCCTCTTGAATGAAGCGAAGCGTCTCCACGAAAACGCCGAGAGCGATGCCCTGCGCACCCAGCTCTCCCGCTTCATGAATCCGCTGCCGTGCCCGAGTTGTGAAGGGAAGCGGCTGCGGAAGGAGTCGTTGGCAGTGAAGTTAAGTTCTTTGTTCGTGGTTCCTGGTTCTTCGTTGTCAGTAACCAAGAACCAAGAACTAGGAACCAAGAACAACCTTTCCATTCACGACTACTGCTCCCTGCCCATCCGTGATGCTTTATCCTGGATGCAGGCCCTCGAAGTTACCGAGCATCAGCGAGCCTATGTCGGGGAGCTGCAAAAGGAGATCGTGAAGCGGCTGGAGTTTCTGGAGCAGGTCGGGCTCGGCTATCTCGGGCTGAATCGCGAGAGCGGCACGCTTTCCGGCGGTGAGATGCAGCGTATCCGCCTAGCCACGCAGATCGGCGCGGGTTTGTCCGGCGTGCTGTATGTGCTCGATGAGCCGAGCATCGGCCTCCATCCCTCTGACACGGAGCGCCTCATCCGCACGCTGCTTCGGCTTCGCGATCTCGGGAATACCGTCCTCGTCGTCGAGCATGACGAAGCCATGATGCGGGCTGCGGATCATGTCATCGAACTCGGCCCGGCCGCTGGCGTGCATGGTGGCAAAATCACGGCTCAAGGCACACCCGCCGAAGTCATGGCGCAGAAGGAAAGCCTCACGGGGGCTTACTTGAGCGACGCACTGCGGATCACGGCTCCCTCGGGCCGTTCTCCGCTCTCGGTTCAGAGTTCTCTGTTCCCAGAAACCAAGAACCAAGAACCAAGAACCAAGAACTCTCTGACCATCCACAAAGCCACCGAGCACAACCTCCGCTCCGTCACCGCCAGCTTTCCTGTCGGCTGTTTCACCTGTGTAACCGGGCCTTCGGGCAGCGGTAAATCCACGCTCGTGAACAAAGTGCTCATGCGGGCTTTGCAGCGGCATTTTTATAACGCGAAGGACGAGCCCGGCAAACACGAGCGCATCACGGGGCTCGACCTCTTTGATAAAGTTGTCGTCATTGATCAATCACCCATTGGCCGCAGCCCGCGCAGTAATCCGGCGACCTACACCGGAGCCTTCACGGCTATCCGCGAGTTGTTTGCCCAGCTTCCTCTTGCGCGTGTGCGGGGCTACGACTCAGGTCGTTTCAGCTTCAACACACCCGGTGGACGCTGTGAGAAATGTCAGGGCGATGGCCAGATCAAAATCGACATGCACTTCCTGGCCGATGTCTATGTCACCTGCGATCAATGCCATGGCAAACGCTACAACGCCGAGACGCTGGAAATCACCTTCAAGGGCCGCAACATCGCCGAAGTGCTGGAGATGACTGTCAGCGAGGCTGCACGCTTCTTTGGCAAAGCCAGCGCCATCGCCACGAAGATCATCACGCTGGAAGAATGCGGCCTCGGCTACATCCGACTTGGGCAGGCGGGCAATACGCTTTCCGGCGGCGAAGCCCAGCGCATCAAGCTCTCCGCCGAACTCGCGCGTCGCGCTACCGGCCGCACGCTTTACGTCCTCGATGAGCCGACCACAGGCCTGCACTTCGCCGACATCCAGACCTTGCTCGGCGTGCTCTTCCGCCTCCGCGATGCTGGGAACACGCTCATTGTCATAGAGCATCATCTCGACGTCATCCGCTGCGCCGATTGGATCATCGACCTCGGCCCCGGTGGCGGCAACGAAGGCGGTCACATCGTCGCCACCGGCACGCCCGAGGAGATCATGCGCATCAATGAAAGCCCGACGGGACGGTTCTTGAAGTAATCCGCGCATAGACGTGCCTGCCGACCGCGTTCCACTTCACATGAAGCATTTCCTTGTACTTCTCCTTTCTTCATTTGGCATTCTGAATTCGTCATTTTCAGCTCCGCCGAACATCGTCTTCATCCTCGCTGATGACTTTGGCTATGGCGATCTCGGCTGCATGGGAGGCACGGACATCGCCACGCCGAACATCGACCGACTCGCCACCGAAGGCGTGAAGTTTACCGACTTCTACGCAAATGCCCCCGTCTGCACACCGACACGAACTGGCTTCATGACCGGACGCTGGCAGCAGCGCTGCGGACTGGAGTTCGCCTTTGGTTATCAGGTGGAGCAGTTCCGCCGCGTGAAGGGCGAGTGGGTGCCGGAGAAGGACATCCACGGCCTCGGCCTGCCTTTGAGCGAGACCACCATCGCCGACCGGCTCAAGTCCGCCGGTTACGCCACGGGCGCCTTTGGCAAATGGCACCTCGGTTTCAAAGATGAATACAATCCCACCAAGCGTGGCTTCGATGAATACTTCGGCGAGTTGCTCGGCCATGCCGACTACTACCAGCACGCCTATTACGATGGCACCTACGCGCTACGTGACGGCCTCAAGCCCGTGAAGCGCGAAGGCTACTTCACTGACCTCGTCAATGAACGCGCCGTGAAGTTCATCACCGCTCACGCGAAGCAGCCCTTCTTCCTCTACGTGCCGCATCTCGCCGTCCACGCACCTTTCCAGGCACCCAACAAACCGGAGACGCCGATGGTGACCAAGGAATCCATGCATCACGGAAGCCGTGCCATTTACAAAGCCATGGTCGAGCGCATCGACCACGGTGTCGGGCTCATGCTCGCCGAACTGGAGAAGCAGGGCATTGCTGACAACACGCTCGTCGTCTTTTCCAGTGACAACGGTGGCGAGCGCTACAGCCGCAACGCACCGCTCTTTCATCACAAAGCCACGGTCTGGGAAGGTGGTATCCGCGTGCCCTGTCTCATGCGCTGGCCGGCGAAGCTGCCGAAAGGCAAAGTCACCTCCCAGATGGGCATCACGATGGATCTCCACGCTACCTTCCTCGCCGCAGCGGGCGTGACCTCACCTGCACCGAAACCTCTCGATGGCATTGATCTCCTCCCGCTCCTCGCTGGCGACTCCAAACCCATCGACCGCACTTTCTTTTGGCGCATCGATCGCACTAACCGCAAGCAAAGAGCCATCCGCCAGGGCCAGTGGAAGTACATCAATGACGGCAACACGATGGACCTGCTTTTTGATCTCAGCGCCGACATCGGTGAGCGCACGAACCTCGGCTATCAGCACCCAGAGATCTTGGAAGATCTTAAATCGAAGCTCAAAAGCTGGGAAGCCGAGATCGATGCCACCGAGCGTGAGATCCTCGTCCGCTGAGGTTTGATCACACTCGCTCATCCAAAGAATTGCCTATCGCTGTTGCAGCCATTATTTGCACCGACAAAAGTCTCCTTCGCTCCTGGCATCCATCCATTTCTACCCGTCGCTAAATCGCTATGTCCTACTCCACGTCTACCACCCCTGACCGTTGGTCCCTCGAATCCTGGTTCTCCGACTTCGGTAGTGCTGACTACACTGAGTTCAAATCGCAACTTGTGCTCGATGTCGAAACGCTGAAAACGCAGGCCGGTGCCCTCGGCAAGGATTGGGCGGAGATTGTTCAGGTGATTAATGCTCTGGAATCACTCGCTGATCGTCTCGGCCATCTCTCCGCCTATCTCGGCTGTCTTTCAGCTGACGATGCGAACAACGAGGCCGTGAAAGCTGATGAAGCGTGGATTTCGACTTTGGAGGCCGAGAGTACGAAGCTCCAGGCATCCTTGCGCTCGGCGCTGGCGGCTCTGAGCGATGTTGAGTTCGCGACGATGCTTAGCGATGCCTCATTATCGAATGCCGAACATGCAGTAAAGCGGATGCGCTATGAAGGCCAGCATCAGATGAAGTCGGAGATGGAAGCGCTGGCTGCCGATCTCAATGTGAACGGACTGCATGCCTGGGGACGGCTCTACGATACGCTTACGGGTAAAATTGAGTTCGAGATGACCTTCCCGGATGGTCACAAGGAAGTCGTGCCGATGTCACGGCGGCGCGCTTTGATGTCAGAGCCGGATCGCAAGCTGCGTGAGGCGGCTTTTCATGATGGGCAGAAGCCCTGGAACGATCATGCGGTGACCCTCGCTGCTGGATTGAATGGCATCGCTGGAACAAGGCTGAGCTTGTATGGCAGCCGCGGCATCCCACACTTCCTGGACACGCCGCTGTTTGATGGCGCGATGAGTCGGAAGTCTCTTGATGCAATGATGGAGGCCATCCAGACACACATTGAACTCCCGCGTCGTGCACTGCGCAAAGCCGCGAAGATCCAGGGCACGCCAGCGCTCCACTACTTCGACCTCGAAGCCCCGCAGATTGCCGCGCCAGAGGAAAAGCCGCTCTCATGGGACGAAGCCTGCGCGACTGTTGATAAGGCATTCAGCGCCGCGTATCCAAAGCTCGGCTCCTACTTCCGTGAAATGCTTGCGCAGAGCTGGATCGAAGCCCAGCCACGTGCTGGCAAGCGCCCCGGTGCGTTCTGCACTGGCTCACAGCTCAAGCATGAGGAGCGAGTTTACATGACCTTTCACAGCACGGTGCATGACATGGTCACGCTGGCGCATGAGGTCGGTCACGCTTGGCATTCCTGCGTCCTTCGCCCGGCGCGTTCGTTTGCTGCCAACTACCCGATGACGCTCGCTGAAACGGCCTCGAACTTCGGTGAGATGATCCTGCTCAGCGGCCTCATGAATGATCCTGGCATCACCGAGGCCACGAAGGCTTATCTTCTCGATCAAGAGATGCTCCGTGCGCACGCTTACCTGATCAACATCCCCATGCGTTATGAGTTCGAGAAGTCCTTCTACACCGAGCGTGCCAATGGCGAAGTCTCAGTGTCACGACTTCGCGAGCTGATGACCGAAGCGCAGCGCAAGCTCTACGGCGATACGCTGCTGGACGACGGCACCGACCCGATGTTCTGGGCCTACAAGATGCATTTCTTCATCACCGGCGTCTCGTTCTACAACTTCCCCTACGTCTTCGGCTACCTGCTCAGCCAGGCGCTGTTCGCCCGGTTCAAAGCCGAAGGCGCGGCATTCCTGCCACGCTACGAGGCCTTCCTCTCGATGACCGGAAGCTCCACCTGCGAAGAGGTCGTGAAACAGACGCTCGGCGAGGACCTGACCAATCCCGAGTTCTGGGCCACGGCACTGAAGGCCATGGAGCCTTCGCTGCTGGCGTATGAAGCGTTGCCTTAAGCCGGTTTATTTGAGCTCGAAACCCGGAATGCCGAGCCGCTTCGCCACGCGGAGCGGTCGGCGCATGGCTTCCTCCATGCGCAGGGATTCATCGGCTCCGCGCACGTCTTTGCAGTCGGGATGGGACTCTGGGGCATCGATTAAGCCTAGGTGATGCAGCACATGCGCAGTGCTGTGCTTGTAGGGCGCGGCACTCATCTTTTCGTTCAGGCGGAAGACGAGATCTTCGAAGGATTGGAAGGCTTCGAATAGCTTGTACACCCGCGTGTCGAAGCGGCCGGTGCCGGTCTTGAATTTCTTGTCGGCAACGCTATCGAGCAGCCACATGTCGCGCGCTGCGGCGATGAGCGGGCAGGCGCTCACGCCGGCACCGATGAGCAATGGCAGGCCGAGCCGGATTGCGGTGGCGATGCCATAGTCGTCTCCGCTGTGCGGGGCGAATGGCAGATTTAGTCCTTTGCACATCGCCGACCAGTAGAGGAAGTGCGGCTCGTCCAACGTGCTGACTTTGCCCCCGACATACTTCGGATGATTGGCGATCTCGTGCAGAAGCCATGGCTCATAAGGCGTAGCCCAGGGCACAAAAGAAGGCTCCAATGAATGAGCGATGGCCGGATGTGTGATGTGCTCCGCAATCTCAAAGTAAGCATCACGGCGTGCCTCTGGCTCCAGGAGGTTCAGCAGGCGCGAGGTCATGATCATCACTTCGCCGTTGTCGTGACTCTGGGCGATGTCCAGCAGTGGCCAGTAGCGCTCAGCTTTGAAAACCTCGTCCTTCTCCGCTCCTCGTGCGGTGACTCCGGCGATGAACTTCGTGGTCGGAAACTCAGCGCGGAAGCGCTTCAGCACCTCGGCATACATTTCGTTGCTGAGATCGAAGATGTAACCTGTGTCAGCATTCAGCACGAAGACCATCTCCACGCTATAGTAGTCGCCGCACTGCTGCATCCAGCGCACGCTTTTGGTGAAGCCTTCCCAGTCCGGCTGCTTGTCCTTGAAGGGAAGCAGTGTCGCCACACAAAGACGGGCCTTCGTCGTGTGATCGACCAATTCTTCCTCGGCCGTGTAGGCCCAGATGGTTTCCTGCCAGGTGGTGGAAGGTTTGAGGTCAGCGGGATCGGAGATAAGGTTGATCATATATGATCGGCTTTAGGCGATAATGATTGTTGTGGCAAGCAATGAACGCCCGAATCAGCGAGCGCCCAGGACAGCCGACGAAATAAGAATAGGCCACGGTGTCACTGCATTCTCCGACCACTACTTGACCTGCCTGCATCTCGCCGCCATTCATGGGCCTCTTTATGACCCGCCAAGAAAATCTCGAATCCTTCTTCCGCAACGGACGCACTGTCATCCTCCCGCTCGATCATGCCTGCGCGATTCCCGTTCCTGGGCTGGAAAACCCTTTTGAGATGATCGACCGCGTTAGCCCCTATGTGGACGGTTACGTGATCAATCTCGGTGTCGCCATGCGGGCCGCCGACTCCATGGCAGGGAAGGGGATCTGTTTGCGGACGGACACCTACAACACGCGCATCGAAGGCGAAGGCGCGGGCAGCATCAATGTCTATGGCGTCGAGGAAGCGGAAATGGTCGGAGCAAATGCGGTGATGAATATGCTCTACCCTGGCTGTGCCAATGAGCGCATCAATTACCAGGAAGTGGCCGATCTCATCCGCACGAGCTTCGATCTCGACATACCGACGATTATCGAAGCGCTTCCTGTGGGCCTTGGCCAAAGCGCTCATTACACGGTGGAAAAGGTAAAATTTGCCGCACGTCTGGCTGCCGAACTCGGCGCGGATGTGGTGAAGGTGCCTTATCCGATCGATGCGAAGCCTGGCGACTTCAAAGCCATCACCGAGACCTGCTTCATTCCTGTGATTGTTCTCGGTGGTGCCGCGATGAATGACGACGCCAGCCTTCTGAAGATGGTGGAAGACGCCATGGACGCTGGGGCCGCCGGCATCGCCATTGGTCGCAATGTCTGGCAGCACAAGAATCCAGCAGCCATCGCCCGCAGTCTTGCCGCCATCGTTCATGAAGAAGCTTCGGCTCTCGAAGCGCTCGCCTTGCTCAAAGAGCCGCTGCGCTGAGCCAGTCAGAAAGGTGAAAGTGGGCTGTGTTGGATTCCTGGGTCAGATTTTCCGCTGTCCTAGCGTTACAGCGCTGCGCATGAAGTCTCTCTGGTTCCTTCTCTTGATGAAAAAAGGCGGTCTCGATCTCGCGGCGTTGTCCACGGATGGCGCGGACGCGGCGGCGCTGAAAAAATGGGTGCGGGTGTTTGATCGCGTGGCGGCGGGTGAAATGCCGCCGCCGAAGAAAAAGCAGCCGTCGCAGGATGCCGTGCAGGATTTCATGGCCGCGTTGGGCGGTGATCTGGTGACCAAATCGAATGCCCAAAAAGGCACCGTACTTCGCCGACTAAATCGCCGCGAGTATCAAAACACCATCAATGACCTGCTCGGCGTGAAGGTGAATGTGATCGACTCGCTACCCGAGGATGGCCGTGCGCAGGGCTTTGATAACATCGGCGAGGCACTCTCCATCTCCGGCATCCAAATGCAGCGCTACATGGAGGCTGCCGAGCTAGCGATCAATGAGGCGCTAAACCAGGAAACGAAGCCCGAAAGCACGCTGCAAAGCTCTACACTCGACTCCGAACGAAACCGCAAGGACACCATCGGCAAGCATTGGCTGCGCCGCGAAGACGGCTCCATCGTGGTCTTCAACAACGGTGGCTTCCCCAGCACCGTGATTCCGAATCTGCGCACAAAGCATGCAGGCACCTACAAACTGCGTGTCACTGGCTATGGCTATCAAATCGAGGAGCCTGTCGTATTTGCGCTGATCACTGGGAGCTTCAATTTCCGCAACGCCGACAATGTGACGCAGAGTTTTCACGAACTGCCAGTGGGCAAATCCAGCACCGTCGAAATCACCCTGCATCTCGAGGCAAACAAAGGCATCTGGATCAGTCCGCAGGGCCTAAATGGCCCGGATGGGCATTCGCCCGTCAAAGATGGTCCTGACAAGTATCCAGGTGAAGGCATGGCTTTTCAGCAAGTGACGCTCGAAGGCCCTCTCGTCACCGACTGGCCGCCGCGAGGCCAAAAGTTGCTACTAGGGGATGCAAAGCTTCGTGAACTGCCGCCGGAGAAACCCTGGATGAAAGGCAAATCTGGCTACAAACCCGCCTATACAGCCGAAACGTCCGACCCGACGGGGGAGGCGCGAAAGCTGCTTCCCGCCTTCATCAGCGCCGCCTATCGTCGCCCAGCCACGGCGGCGGATGCGGATCCTTATTTGAAGCTCTTCGATGCCGAGTTTGCCGAGGGCCACAACTTCCTATTGGCCATGCGCACTGCTGCTATAGCTGTGCTTTGCTCACCAGATTTTCTCTTCCTCAAAGAGCCTGAGGGCAAACTGGATGATCTCCAGCTCGCTTCACGACTGAGCTATTTCCTGACGAGGAGTGCGCCAGATGCCGAGCTTCTCAATGCGAAGCTTTCGCAGCCAGAGGTGCTGCGTGCGCAGACGGAGCGCTTGCTCCAGGCTGCCACGCTGGAGCGCTTCGTCACCGATTTCACCGATGGCTGGCTCAATCTGCGCGAGATCGAATTCACCACGCCCGACAAACAGCTCTACCCCGAATACGATGAGCTGCTGCTCGATTCCATGCTGCGCGAGACGCGAGGATTCATTACCGAACTCATCCGCAGCAATCTCAGCGTCTCCAACATTATCGACAGTGACTTTGCCATGCTGAACAAGCGCCTGGCGAATCACTACGGTATCCCTGGTGTCAGCGGCGTGGAACTGCAAAAGGTCAAATTACCTCCAGACAGTCACCGTGGGGGCGTTTTGACTCAGGCGAGCATTTTAAAGGTCAGCGCGAATGGCACGAATACCTCGCCTGTGGTCCGCGGTGTCTTCGTCATGGACCGAATCCTCGGCATGGAGCCGCCGCCGCCACCACCCGGTGTCCCCGGAGTCGAGCCGGATATCCGTGGCGCTACGACTTTGCGTGAGCTTCTCGACAAACACCGCAACAGCGAGACCTGTAACGGCTGCCATCGTGTCATTGACCCGCCAGGCTTCGCGCTGGAGAGCTACGATGTCATCGGCGGCTGGCGTGAGCGCTTCCGCAGTATCGACCAAGGCGATAAAGTCGAATTGAAGGTCGAAGGCCGCAAAGTGCGCTATCGGCTGGGACCTCCTGTGGATGCCGCTGGCGAACTCAGCACCGGAACGCCCTTCAACGGCATGGACGATTTCCAAAAGTTGCTCCTGGCCGGTCAGGATCGCGTCGCACGCTGCGTGGCGGAGAAGCTGCTGGTCTTTGCCACGGGTAGGCCGATGGGCTTCTCCGATCGCACTGAGATCGACAAGTTGGTCGCTGAATCGAAAGCCAAAGGCCATGGGTTGCGTGATCTGATCGACTCTGTGGTGCAGAGCGAAGTTTTCAGGAGCAAGTGACCCTCGTCGCCTTTGCGTTTGACCGGGGAACTTTTGGGCGTCAACAGTCGGGTCCGTGGCGTTCTTGACAGCGCCTGTTCAACCCCCAAAACAAACGCACTCACATGGAATCAGCTAATCTCACCGTCTCCGTCGGCGGTATCGTTCCCGACTTCACGATGGAAACCTACGAGCCGACACAGGGAGACTTCTGCAATGTGTCTCTCGCCGACCTCAAGAAGGCTGGCAAGTGGACCATCCTCGTCTTCTATCCAGCCGACTTCACCTTCGTCTGCCCGACTGAGTTGGCAGACCTCGCTGACCAACAGGACAAGCTCGCTGATCTAGGCGCGCATGTCATCGCGGTCTCTACGGACACGAAGTTTGCCCACATGGTCTGGCGCAATACGGAAGGCCTGATGAAGAACGTGAAATACACTCTGGCCGCCGATCCTACTGGCACGGTCAGCCGCCTCTTCGGTGTTTATGACAATGGTAGCGGTCTCGCCCTGCGCGGCACCTTCATCATCAATCCTGAAGGCAAGCTAGTGACCTCCGAGGTGAACTTCTACAACGTGGGCCGCAATGCCAGCGAACTCGTCCGCAAGATGGAAGCCAATGTGCATCTGCTCGCGAACCCAAGCGAAGCCTGCCCAGCCAACTGGAAGCCCGGCGCGAAGACGCTGACTCCTGGCAAGGACCTCGTCGGCAACGTCGCTGGCGCTCTCGCCAAATAAAGCGCCGCTCAAGACGGTATTTGCACCGGCCTCGTGTGACTTAGGTCCGCGAGGCCGGTCTTTTTTGGCTCAAAGAGTCGGCTTGCTCCGTTGATAGGAGATGAAACTGAACTTCAGCATCTTCTTCGTTCTCTTGTCAGCCTTGCTTGCTCGGGCGGACATCATCATCGGCAAGTTTGATCTGAAGGAGATCCGTGATGTCTCCACGCTGGAAACGAAGGTGATCGAGGACTGGCATCCGAATCCCAAAGATGCGTCGATCCGGCAGAAGCTAGTGGAGATCACGGTTTGCGAGTGGTGGCCAGGCCAAAAGGTGCGCATGCCGGTGACGCTGCTCGCTCCTGCGTCAGGGATTTGCACGAACGTGCTCATCGAGAACACCAGCGCACAGTTGAAGGTGGCCGCTGCCTCCGGCGCAAAGCTCCGTTTGCTCAAGGAGCACGGAGTCGGACTCGTCTTCATCGGCTGTGTGCCGATCGATACGATGGAGCCCGTTGGCAGACTGCATCTCATGATGGAGGAGCGCTTTATCCAAACGAAAGACACGCGTTACACCCCAGCTTGGATCTGGGGCATCAGCGACATGCGAGCGCTCACCGCAGCGATGGCCGAGAGGGACGTTTTTCAGCCGAAGAAAGTGCTCTCTACCGGCGGCTCGAAGCGCGGTGTCGCCACAGCGGCTGCTGGCATCGCGGATGATCGTTTCACCGCGATCATGCCAGTCG
>JAGKWZ010000384.1 GCA_021151605.1 Verrucomicrobiaceae bacterium | reverse complement strand
GGTGAGGGGAGCTTCCAGTGCCGCATCGTCCCCTGATTCCCCCTCACCTAGCCTCTCCCCGCAGCGGCACAAGGGAGCGAAAGAGATCGTCGGCGGGGAGAGGGATCAGATGCCCACCCTCATCGTCTGCCCGAAAAGCCTCACTGGAAACTGGCGGGCCGAGTTCGAGAAATTCGCCCCGCATCTCAAAGTGGCCGTCTCCCAGGGTAGCAACCGCGCGGGACTTCTTTCCCAGCTCGCCGAGTTTGATGTCATCATCACGACCTACCAGCTCGTGGTGCGGGATCAGGATTCTCTCCAAAAGCAGCCCTGGCGGCTCATTTTGCTCGATGAAGCCAGCTACATCCGCAATCCCGACACCGATGCCTCCAAGGCGGTGCGTTCGCTGAAAGCCAAGGCACGGATCGCCCTGACGGGCACGCCGGTGGAGAACAGCGTGCGTGACCTCTGGTCCATCTACCAGTTCGCCCTGCCAGGCTATCTCGGCAGCCGAGACAACTTCAAAGAGCGCTTCGAGCAGCCGATCCAAAACGGGCTCGACAGCCCCGCCGGGCTCGCCTCCAGCGAGCGCCTGAAGAAGCTCCTCCGCCCCTACTTCCTCCGCCGCATGAAGCGGGAGGTCCTCAAAGACCTGCCCGAGAAGATCGAGCAAATCCTCTGGTGCGAGCCATCTCCGGCCCAGGCCGAGGTCTATCGCCGCGTCCTCGAAGAAGGGCGCGAGGAGATCAAAGCCGCCCGCAAACGTTCCGGCCAAGGTGGCGCGAAGATGACCATGTTCACCGTGCTCCTGCGCCTGCGCCAGACCTGCTGCGACCTCCGCCTCACCGGTCTTCAGGGAGATGCCCTGGCGGGTCTCGATGCCGACGATCTCTCCGGCAAGTGGCCGATGCTCAACGACAAGCTCGATGCCATCCTCGAAGCCGATGGCAAGGTGCTCGTCTTCAGCCAGTTCGTGCAATACCTGAAGCTCGTCCGCGCCAAGCTGGACGAAAAGAAACTCGATTATGGTTACATTGACGGCTCCAGCGATGACCGCGAAGCCCAGGTGAAGAAGTTCCAGACTGACCCCGACCGGAAAATCTTCCTCATCAGTCTCAAAGCTGGCGGCTACGGACTCAACCTCACAGCCGCCGATCACGTCATCCTCCTTGATCCTTGGTGGAATCCCGCCGTCGAAGCCCAAGCCATCGACCGCGCCCACCGAATCGGCCAGCAGCGGGTCGTCACCGCCTATCGCCTCGCCATGCGTGGCACGGTGGAGGAGCGCATCCTCGCCCTTCAGCAGAAGAAACGCGGCCTGATCGAGGCAACGCTGGATGAGAACTCACCACTCATGACCGGTCTCGCTGAAGGAGAGTTGGAAGAGTTGCTCGGCTAAGCTTTGCGAATATAAAACGCAGTCAGCCCCTCATTTAGCCACATTTTGTAACGCTTGAGTTGTTTCCTTGACGTTATCGCGGAGGCGCTCCAATGCGTTGAATACCACTTTATGAGACGCCCCTGGATCAAAATAGAAACCGCCACACCCGACAAGCCCGAGATCTGCGCCATCGCCACCCATCTCCGCATGGATGCCGACATGGTAGTTGGCAAACTCATCCGTATCTGGTCTTGGATCACCGTAAATAAGGTTTTCGGTAGCGATTTAGGCGTTACAAAAGAGTTTCTAGACAAGCTAGTCGGAAGGAAAGGCTTCGCGGATGCACTGGAGTCCGCCGGCTGGCTGCTGGCAATTGACGGGAGATTATCCATGCCCCACTTCGAGCGTCATAATAGTGACGCCGCAAAAGTTAGAGCGCTCACAGCCCAGAGAGTCAAACGCCACCGAATCGCCAAGGAGATCAAGGAAGAGGTGAATGAGCAAGCTAGCGCAATAAGCGTTACAAAAGCCCGAAAAAAACAAGGCCCTCCATCCGCCAAACAGAGCGATAATGTAACGGCTCCACCAGCCGAAGCACCAGCCGAAGCACCAGCCGAAGCACCAGCCGAAGCACCAGCCGAAGCCCCTCCTGCCGAAGCACCAGCCGAAGCCCCTCCTGCCGAAGATTCGACAAGCGAGGCACTTATCAATGAAGCGCCTGTGGGGGAATCTCCGCCCGAACTCGAAACAAGTCTGCCCGACCCCATTTCTAGTGAGGCCTTCGAGACTGTGGAGAATGAAACGGCTGAAACGCTATCTATTAATGCTGAGCCAACGTTTAGACCGTTAGATTTTGAAGATCCTCCCATCCATGAGGATGAGCTGGAGGCACATACCTTAGAAGATCCTTTCGCCGATGAAGCGCCGCCCGAGGAGCCCGTGGCGCAGACGGCGGAGTCGATTGCAGTGCTGCCCGAACTTCCCAAACAGGAAGCAGAGCCACTAACCCCTGAGAAGCCCACGCCTGAGCCGCCCGCTCCAGAGCCAGCCCCAGCGAAGAAATCGAAACGGAAAGCTGACGCTAAACAGGATGATCAGCCGTTACTTTTCTGAGTTTCGGCCCGCCATCGGAAGTGATCACCGCGCAGGGGCTCGGGATTCGGGGTGCTCACACTCCCGGTAGCGACCTTTTTTGCCGCGAGTTTTATCAGCCTTCATCAGTGGCCGTGGGCAGCTTGATCCGGTCATCCATCCGCCTTGCACCCAGCGCATCCTGCGCCAGTATGCGCGCCCTTTTTCCAATCATGTCCACCGAACGCAAAACCCTCGAACAGCGCGCCCAGATGACCGACATCGAGCGCCTCCGCCATTCCTGTGCCCACATTATGGCCACCGCCATCCTGCGCATCTGGCCGGACGCCCAGTTCGCCTACGGACCTCCGATTGAAAACGGCTTCTATTACGACTTCCAGATGAAGCACCGCATCACGCCGGATGACTTCGAGAAGATCGAGGCCGAGATGAAGAAGATCTCGAAGGAGAATCAGAAGTTCGAGTGGAAGGGCATCAGCCGCGAAGACGCGAAGGCCATGGCGGAAAGCGGACGCCTCGGCGGCCTTAGCGAGCGCCCGGGCAATCCGAGCATCTTCAAACTGGACCTCATCGACAAAATCCCCGAGGGCGAGCAGATCTCCTGCTTCCAAAACGGTGACTTCATCGACCTCTGCGCCGGGCCACACGTCGGCTACAGCGGCAAGTGCAAGAACGTCAAGCTCACCTCGGTGTCCTCGTCCTTCTACATGGGCGATGAGACGAAGCCGCAGCTCCAGCGCCTCTACGGCACCGCCTTTGAATCCAAAGAAGAACTCGAAGCCTACTTCGTCCGCCTGGAAGAAGCGAAGAAGCGCGACCACCGCCGCCTCGGCAAGGAGCTGAAGCTTTTCCACATCGACGAAGACGTGGGCCAGGGCCTCATCCTCTGGGCACCGAATGGCGCCGTGCTGCGTCAGGAACTGCAAAACTTCATCTCCGAAGAACTCCGCAAGCAGGGCTACTCCCAGGTCTTCACCCCGCACATCGGCAAGTTGGCGCTCTACAAGACCAGCGGACACTTCCCCTATTATAAAGAGAGCCAGTTCGCACCGGTGATCGAAAATGACGACCTCGCCAAAGTCACGGAAGAAGGCTGCGGCTGCTGTGAAGTCATGGACCGCCTCGGCGCAGTCTCGGCGAAACTTCGCCAGCAGCTCAATGAGCGCGCGGGCAAAGAGATCATCACCGAAGACCGCGTGATGCCCGATGACAAACTGCTCGATGGCTTCCTGCTGAAGCCGATGAACTGCCCGCATCACATCAAGATCTTCGACAGCCAGCCCCGCAGCTATCGTGACCTGCCCGTGCGCCTCGCCGAGTTTGGCACCGTGTATCGCTGGGAGCAGAGCGGTGAGCTGAACGGCATGACCCGCGTGCGCGGCTTCACCCAGGATGATGCCCACCTCTTCTGCACCGAAGACCAAGTCGCCGCCGAAGTGCTCGGCTGCCTCAGCCTCGTGAAAATCGTGCTGAATACACTCGGCATGACCGACTACCGCGTGCGTGTGGGCCTTCGTGACCCTGACAGCAGCAAGTTCACCGGCAATCCCGAGCAGTGGGACAAAGCCGAAGCCGCCTGCCGTGAAGCCGCCTCTACCCTTGGCGTGCCCTTCACTGAGGAGCCTGGCGAGGCCGCTTTCTACGGCCCGAAGATCGATTTCGTGATCAAAGACGTCATCGGCCGCGAATGGCAGCTCGGCACCGTGCAGGTGGACTACGTCCTGCCCGTGCGTTTCGACCTAAACTACATCGGCGCGGACAACAAATCCCACCGCCCTGTGATGATCCACCGCGCGCCCTTCGGCAGCATGGAGCGCTTCTGCGGCGTCTTGATCGAGCACTTCGCCGGTCATTTCCCCACCTGGCTAGCACCTGAGCAGATCCGCGTCCTCACCATCAGTGAAAAGGTGGACGAGTTCGCCAACGACGTCTACGCCCAACTCAAAGCCGCTGGCCTGCGCGTCACGCTGAACAACGACGCCGACAAGATCGGTGCCAAGATCAGAAACGCCCAGCTCGACAAGGTGCCCTACATGCTCGTCCTCGGTGAAAAAGAAGCCGCAGCCGGTGGCGTCGCAGTCCGTCACGCCAAACGTGGCGACCTCGGCGTGAAGCCCATCGCAGACTTCCTCGCCGAAGTCACCGCCGAGGTGAAAGAGCGCCGCCTGTAGCCGTAAAACGACTTTTCAAGTCGTAAGCTGGTGCCCCGAGTTTCCAACTCGGGTGTGCCATCGGCGGGTTTCAAACCCGCCGCACCAGTTGACGAGTTAGAAACTCGTTCTACCGGCGCAGCACACCCACGACTGCCGCGTCGCCCCATAGCCACGCCTTTGATGTAGTTTCCCAGTCGCGTCAGGGCATCTTCCAGAGCAAAACCGTCATCAAAAACGAGCACTAAGTCTCAGGAAAGCTCGGCAGGCGAGCCTGTCAGAAAGTTTGTGTGGAGGGTTAAAACCGAGGACAGGAAGACATGAGAAGACACAAAACGAAAGAAGACAAAGCGCTCGATGAAGC
>JAGKWZ010000064.1 GCA_021151605.1 Verrucomicrobiaceae bacterium | reverse complement strand
GTCCTCCAATCGCTTTTCAGCCTGCCGAAGTTCGGTTTCACGAACTTCGAGCTCACGAACCTGCAAAGTCAGACCCTTGGCTCGTGTCTCGGTGGTGGCTAGCTCAATGAGTTTGGCCGAGAGATCTGACTGCGCTTTCGTTAAATCATTACGCAGCAAAGGAAGTCGCTTTTCATGATCTGCCCGTTCTTCCTGGAGTCGCTTGGTTTCGATTTGGATCGTCTCAAGTTCCTGACCAGTGGCAACACACGCCGCTTTGGCTTCGGCTAACCGACGCTCGGCAACAGCCAGTTCGCTAAGTCGGGTTTCAAATTTAGCCGTCAGACCTTTTAGTTCTGCCAGTCGGACCTCTGCTCTGGAGATTTCAGCTTCGCGGCTTTTGAGCAATTCTTCTGAATGGCGTTGCTCAGACTCCAATGCGGATATGCGCGCCTGACGATCCGTCTGAGATGCCAGTAGCGAGACCAGCAGTGTCTCAAGGCCACTGATCTGTGTCTGTATGGCCGCTGCCTGATTGCGGTGCTGTTCGTGGACTACCGCTGCCTCTTCGGAGGCCTTAGTTGCGACTTGAGTGTCTGCTCGCACCTTTTGGAGTTCAGCCCTCGCTTTTGTGAGATCGTCACGCAACTGGGCCATCTCCTGCTGGATTTGCGTCTGCTGCCGAATGGATTCATCCGCCTGGAGCATCAGTTGGGAGGCTCGTGACTCGGCGGAAAGAAGTTCTTTTTTCTTCGCTTCGAGAGACGTTTCTGTAGCTCGCAAAGATTCGCGTGTTTTCCCAAGTTCATTGGATAGCGTGGCAAGCTGTTCCTCACTAATGCGCACTTCGGTATCGGCGGCCTGGTGCCTAGCACAGAGTGTCTCCACGAGCGCATGCTGTGCCCGGCCCTTTTCGGTGGCAGCTAGGATTTCCCTCGTCAACGAATCACGCTCGATCACCATCTGAGAGATGGCTGCTGTAAGTTCGGCTTTGTGAGCTTCGACAGCCTTCAGCGCTGTGTTGGCATCAGCCAACTTGGTGTCAGTGCCGGCGAGATCATCAAGTTTGTTGGTAAGATCAGCGGCCTGGGCCTGGAGCAGGCCGTTTTGATGGCGTAAATCAGCCACCGCTTTGTCCAAGCTTTCCCTCTCTACCTGACGTGACCGAAGTTGTTCCTCCAGAATCGAAAGATCAGTCTGTTTTTGTTTTTGAGCCGCGCTAAGTGTGGCGTCGAGTTCGCTGCGTTTTGTACTGAGCTGTTCGACAATCGCACTCAGGTCATTCTTCTGACTTTGAAGCTGCTGAAGTTCCTTCGTCACCGCAGCAAGATGCATTTCGGTACTGGTTAGCACCTGCGTTTTGCTGACTAGATCCGCCTCGCGCTGATGGGCATCAGTGATTGACGCCTCGACTTTCGCGAGATCTGCCGTTCTGATCAAAATAGTTTCTTCCAGGCTTGCGAGCTTTTGGGCTGATTCGGTCTGCCGTTTTTCGAGGCTAGCAAGTGTGCCTTGGACCTGCTTCTGACGATCTTCAGCGGCTTCGTGGCTTTGTTTTGCTAAGTTTGCGCTGGTTTCAAAATTGGTAACGGCAGCCTGTGATTCCTGCTGCTTGCTGAGGAGTGCAGCCACCGCGGCCTCCATTACACCCCGCTGCTGCTGAAGTCCTGAAAGCAGCCCCTGCCCCTCACTGATCTGATTGCGCAACGCAGCCAGCTGCTGCTCCAAAGCGGCCCGCTCTTCACGAAGAGCCATCACAGAGGAAGTGGCATCATCCTGTGTAGTTTGGGCAGCTTTTTGTATACTACCCAGACTGGATTCAAGCCTTGCAAGTGCAGCTTTTTTTTCCTCAAGCTGAGCCGTGATTGACAAAAGGTCGGCACTTTGGCCCGCCTTCAGTTCAACTTCAGATTTCTCTGAATTTTGGATGGTTTGGTGAAGCTGTACGGATTTAGTTTCGAGACTCTGGATGGAACTGCTCAGTTCTGCATGCCTGGCCTCATGCTGCTTCACCTGGGCTCGCAATTCCTCAAGATGTTTGGCGGCCTCCGCGCGATCCCCACGCGCCTTTTCCGCCTCTTTATGAAGACTCTGAAAGGCAGCGTTTGCCGTCTCAATGTCCGCTTGAACTTTGTCCAGTTGGCTGCGCGTGGATTCGAGTTGGCTATCTAAATTGGCCGCATCTCGGCGCTTGGAGGCGAGTTTGTCTGCCTCAGATCGCATGGTGCCAAGTTGCTCACGGGCCTCGGCAAGCCTCGCCTCAGTAGACAGCAACTCCTTCTGCTTTTCGTCCAAGCTCTTTTCCAATTCGCGCACTTGCTCCCGCCGACGTTGTTCTTTTTCATTTTCAGAGCGCAGCAAGTCGCGCTCAACCTTGAGCCGCCCGACTTCGTTTTTAAGGTCTTCGGCTTGCTTCTGCAATGCAGGATCAAGTGAGATCACTGCGGGTTTGGCAATAGGCACACTAGCCGGGGTAGGAGCTGTAGCCGTGGCAGTCTCTCCAAAATTCTGGGGCGGCCGGTCTGGCTGGATCGGGCTGGTCTCACTCTTCGGCTCGTTGTCGCGCGCCGGAATGGTTTCTGTATCTCCACGGCGGCCGTCTGAGGGCGTCGGGCCTAGTTTGGGCAAAGAACTGGGTTTGCTACCCGAAGCTGGGGCTGTGCCTTTCGGCGCACGTTCACGGAATCGTGCATCCAACTGACCGAAACGTATTTTGTCTCCCCCTTTTACGATGGACCGCTCGATGCGCTTGCCATTGACGAAGGTGCCATTCGAAGACTTAAGGTCCACCAACTCATAGAATCCATCTGCCTGCCGAACGAACTCGGCGTGGGTGCTGGAGATGTACGTGTTATCGATGACGATGTCGTTTTTGGCATCACGCCCGATGGAAAGTCGCTCTTCGAGAATGTCGAAGACGAATTCATTTCCATCATTAAGGTTAAAGGCCAGATACGGCATGGGCAGTCGGTGGGGCGGTGAGAGTTAAAAAATTAATTTTGAATGACCATCAAATCAATCTTAATAAAACCTCAGCGCGAGACCATCCAAGTTAACGAGACAAAATCGCCAACGCTGGCTAAAATGCCCATAATTAGTGAGATTGGAATGGTTTGGTCGCGCTCACCCAGACTTAAATCACCCATTACTGAATGATTCAGTTTAGTTTGTCGGTTGTTGGCTCTTGACCTCTTGCTGGCCCCATTGATCCCATTTCGCCCAGTCCGTGCCGAAATCTTGTCCTGCAAGGATGGTTAACACATTCCGCACCTGCTCGTTTTGGGGGTGAGCTGGATTCTTGAGGATATTCAGGAATAGCGGCATCTGAAGAACACGATTACGGTTCATAAGATCCGAGAACAATACCTCTATCACATCGGGGTTCATTTTGGCATCCGTGAGGTAGCCAGCGATCAATCCATAATCCTCATCGCTGGTGAGATTAACGAGATGACGACTGGCGTTCACCTGAGCTTCCCCATTGACCCTTTTGACCAAATCATGGAGATCGCGGGCCATCTGAGGGATTTCTTTGTTTGAGCGGAGGATTTCATCGATCATCACATCGCCTTCCTCGACCGTGATAAGACGGTCAGGCCCGCTCGACTTCTCGGGGCGTCCAGACGAGCCGGCAGTCAAATCGTCGGCAGGTTTCACCGGCACTGCGCCAGCCTTCGTGGTGGAGTTTTTGACCACGGTCGGCGGCGTGCCATCCTGACCCGCCCACTGCCAGCCAAAGTAAAGCGCTACGGCGAGGATAGCACCAGCAGCGAGGATGAGATTGCGAAGACGGGTGGAGGACATGGACGCTGGGACTGGAGAAGTCGGGCTAAGTGTTCAAATCAAAAAAAACAGAGAGAGAAACTAGGAAGGTCATCAATCATTACTGTTTCCGAAGAATAGATCATGCCCTGACTTCCTCACCCGTCTGGGTGCTGGTGATTTTCACCTCTTCACGATGGAGGCTGGGATCGCTGCGGAAGGTGAGCCGCGCCTCGTACTTGCGTTCGAGGGAGACGAGTAGTTCACCGTCTTCGGTCTTTAACCGCTGCATGACTTCTGGATGGACCACAACGACCAGGTTTTTCTGCTCTGGCTTACCTCGTCCAAGGATGGAACTGAGCGTGCGCTGAAGTTCAACACTCATGGTAAAGGTGGTTTTTACCTGGCCGTGCCCTTTGCAATAAGGGCATGCTTCATAAAGCGCACTACTAAGGCTTTCGTGCAGTCGCTGGCGTGTCATCTCCATAAGACCGAACTGGCTGATTGGGAGGATCTGAGTCTTGGCCTTGTCACGCTTGAGATGATCGAGCATGGATTTATAAACCGCCTGCTGATCTTTACGATGCTTCATGTCGATGAAATCCACGACGATAAGCCCACCCATGTTTCGAAGCCGTAGTTGGCGTGCGACTTCGGCGGCTGCTTCTAGGTTTGTTTCAACGAGCACTTTGTCCTGCTGGTCCTTGCCGCCTTTGTTGCGCCCAGTATTCACATCAATAGAAACCAGCGCCTCTGTCTGATCAATGACAATGTAGCCACCACAAGGCAGCCAGACTTGGCGATAGAAGGCATTGTCGATCTGCTTTTGGATGCCATAGGCCTCGAAAATGGCCGTCTGGCCCTGGTAGTGAGTGATCCGTCGCTTGGCACGGCCAGAGATTTGAGCAGCCATTTTCTGCATTCGTTCCACGGTTTCGAGATCATCGCAGGCGACCTCGTCAATGTCTTCAGTGAGAAAATCCCGCACGGTTCGCTCAATGAGTTCCGGCTCCTGGAAACAGCAGACAGGTGCGCCTTTGCTGTCACGCTTACCAGTGATGTCATTCCATTGCTCGATGAGCAGGCTCAGGTCACGGATGATGTGACGTGCGCGTTTGCCAGAGGCTTCGGTGCGCATGATAAGTCCGAGATTTTCAGGGAGATTCACCCTTTCGATGATCTTGCGCAACCGGGCGCGCTCCTTTGGCTCCTCGATCTTTCGGGATATACCAAATTGGTCGTTTTGCGGCATGAGGACCAGCAACCGACCAGCCAGAGAGATATTGGTAGTCACTCGTGGACCTTTATTACCGATGGGTCCTTTGGTGACCTGTACCATGATTTCCGAGCCAACAGGATAAAGCTGCGGAATATCCTCTGCCTTAATTCGCTTCTGTTTGCTCTTGTTGGAGCCACCGCGACTTACTTCCTCCATGCCTTGGTTAGATAAGGCCTCGGGAATGGCATCCCAGAAGTGAAGAAAGGCGTTCTTATCGAGACCAATGTCGATGAACATGGCCTTGAGACCATGTTCAATATTTTTCACGCGACCCTTGTAAATGGAGCCCACAATGGTGCTGGTCCCGGTGCGCTCGATTGTATATTCCTCAATGGCTCCATTATCGAGTAGAGCCACGCGGTTCTCGAGCTTCTCGCAGTTGATGACAAGGCGGGTTCCTGTTTTGATGTCTTTTTTGCCGGTGATGAATTCTTTGACTCGTTGAACGAAAGTAAGTGCCATGGATATGTGGTTGGATAAATAGGTGGAATAGTTGCGAACCAATCACTGTGGTGAGCGAAAAAGCCTGCGGAACAACCCGCCACCGGATGGGGCAGGCTGGTTTGGTGCCGTTGAAGGTGCTCCACGGTTGAAGAGACCTCGGCGAGGCCTCGTGCCGTCACGATTGGAGCTAGCCCCAGAAGACTCCGAGGAGTCTCCCGTTCTGCGAATATTGGGCGCTGCCGCAGTGCTGCGGGTAACCCGTTCGGTGACAACTGGACGGTCCGGGACTATACCGCCCGTATCGCCGTCCTCATCAGTGCCTGGAACCAACTCAACTCCTGCATCAGGATAGGTGACAGCTTCGATCTTGTTGAAATTCCCAGCAACCTCACCCAACGGCTGAATTCCAGGATTGTAGCCCTGCTCAAGGGCGAGCGAACGCTCCAGGACTCGCTGGGCAACTGGCGCAGCACAGCCTCCACCCGATTTGCCACCCTGGACGATGATACAAACAGCAAATTTAGCATTCACATATGGGGCAAAGCTTATGAACAGGGTGTGATTGTCGACAACACTCTGACCAGTCTCATTTTCACGCCATGCCTGTGCAGTTCCAGTTTTACCAGCAACCTCGACTCCAGGTATTTTGGCAGCCTTCGCTGTACCGCCAGTATCGTTCACGACCTTCCACATGCCTTTTCGCACAATTTCGATATCTGCTGCCGGGAAAAACTGCCCCAGGTCCGCCCGCAGCACGGGTTTATGCGGTTCTACTACTTCACTACCATCCCTGATTTGATACAGCAGATGCGGCTTGTAGGACTTACCTGAAGCTACTGCTGCGGCCACAGAAGCCATCTGAAGTGGCGTAGCCAATACTTGTCCCTGCCCGATGGAGACGTTCGCAGTATAGCCTGAACTCCAGCGCTCCTGAGGGTATCTCAAGCGTAGCCACTGCGGATTTGGCAGGATACCGGTATCCTCTTCATCGAGTTCGATGCCCGTGCGCTCACCAAGACCGAGCAACTTACCAACTTTCGTTATCTGGTCGATGCCCGCAGCGTTGCCGTACTGGTAAAAGAAGCAGTTACACGATCGCATCAGAGCATCGCTTAATCCAAGACCGCCATGAGAGCCACCACTCTGACGCTGAATCCAGCATTGCATCGCAGTGCTTCCATAAGTCACACTACCGCTGCAATTGTAATGGTTGCCTTGGATGTGAGCCAAGCATCCAGCCAGAGCGATTGGCACCTTGTAAGTTGACCCCGGCGCAAAACCACGTGTAGCGCGATTCATCAGCGGGATCACAGGGTTGGTGTTGAGAGCGTTCCACTCGTTAGTAGAGATACTTGGGATAAAGCGATTGGGATCATAGTTGGGCACGGTGGCCATGGCCAGAACTTCCCCTGACTCAGGTTTTATGACCACTACCGAACCTCGTCCGATGTTCCCATCACGCAACGCCATCTCGGCGATATATTGGATTCGAGCGTCGATGGTGAGATGAACGTCCTGGCCTTTACGCGGAGCCACGTAGGCATCCACGACTTCACCAACAATTCGCCCGCGCTCATTTTTCTGCATAACCCGCGCTCCGGCACGACCTCGCAAGAATTTATCGAAGCTCTTTTCGACTCCTGCCACGCCAAAATCATCGGGCACATAGTAATCCCAGCCCTTCTGCTCTTCCTGGGAGACACGCTGGTCGTCCGGAAGACGAACATAACCCATGATGTGACAAGCCAGCGCACCAAGCGGATAAACACGGCTGCCACGTTCCGCCACACTGACACCTGGGAGTGAAAGATTGTGCTCGGCAAAGCGGCTGAATTCGGAAAAGGTGAGATTGTCACGATATACCCACGGAATCACCCCCGCGAAGCTGCGATAGTGGACGCGCAGGTCTTTGTCCTGATCTTGTGATGGTGTGACCGCCAAGCCAAGGTCTGCCAGACGAGACTCGATCAATTCCTGGAACATGACCACGATATCTGGCTCGTCCTTTTGACGAATAATGCCACGGTCTTTAAACTCGACTTTGATCAACGGCGGATCGATTTTTTTGATTCGACACTGACGAATGTATTCATCGAGCACTTCTTTGAGATTCACTCGAACCTCGAAGGTGGCCTTGTTCGTTGCCAGCACGACGCCGTTGCGATCCTTGATCTCACCTCGCACGCCAGGGATGCGGGCCCGCTCTCGTTTCGCCTCGGGAACCTTGTTCACGAAATCCTTATGGTGTTCGATCTGCAACCACCATAAGCGATAGACCAAAATCCCAAAGCCACAAAACATGGCCAGGGTCAGCAGATAGAGTCTAAAGCGATATTTAACGACCATCGAAGGAATATCTCAAACCATCATATTTGATCTCATAACGTGAAAGGCCCGCCAAAGAATAAAGTAGCAGGAACAGAAGAGGCGAAGCAAGCATGGCGAGCATCGCGTCTGTAATCATTTTAGTCCATACGGCTGTCGGAAAGAACAAGCTCGTCCGCAAAAAAGTCTGCATCAGGTATTCAAGCAGCAGCCAGGCAAAGGTCGTGAAACCCACAAGCAAGACAGGCAACTCTACACGCCCCCGCTTAAATAGAGGCCGCACCCCCTGAAGGAAAGTGCCAAGGAGGGCGAAAATGATTATCGAAATTCCAATACCAAAGCCACCTCCATTTACGATTTCAGGCATCCCAAGAGGACCTGAAATCAAACTGTCCGTTGTAGCCTCCACTACTCTCACAGCGCCGGGAAGGTGTCTAGCATCCCATAATAATCCTGTAATAAAGGCAAGTAGAAGCATCATCGGGAATGGCACAGCCACGGATGCCGTAAAGAAATAAACGGGAGGCAACAATAATGTAGCGTGGTGTGCCAGAGGGATGCCTGGCAGGAACTCCTGCAACACGAAGGACAGCAGCAGTAGCAAAATGGTGACTGGGTAAAAAATCATGACCTAGCCTCAATCATTTTTTGGTACTTTCACCATTTGATGACTCTTCCTGCTTCTGTACATCGAGCACGAAGACGTGCGTAAGCTGAGATAAATCTACAGCAGGCTCCACGATAGCCTCTCCCGTGATGTCTTTGATTTCGAATCTCTTTACGCGACCGATGATTATATCCGCAGGGAAGACTCCGCCCTCTCCTGTAGAATACACCATAGATCCGGGGCTAATGACTGCCGTTCGGCTCAGAAAGCGCAGATGAAGATCGGGCCGCATATCAAGCCCAGCACGCTCGCCTGAAATGATTCCCCGCTCCAGCGTGCCTTCAATCTTTGCTGATACACGGCACATCTCGTCTGTCAGCAGGATCACTTCGGCCATATGCGGTGCCATCTTGCCAGTCTTGCCAATCAAACCGGCAGCACTGATAACAGGTGTATCCGTTGCTAGACCATCCAGCAGTCCCTTGTCGATCAGCAAGGTGTTCCACCATGTGGAGGATACACGTTTAACTACACGCGCCGCCGCCATCTTGAAGGGCGAACTTTTCTTAAATTCAATCAGTTCACGCAATTGGTTGTTCTCTTCCAATGTCTGCGTGTATTTTTGCGAAATAATCCGCAACCTCTCCACCTCAATCTGCAAACGTTCGTTGTCTCGCTTGAGTTCTCGTGGGTCCAATGATGGTGCAGAGGCCGTTTTTACCCCCTCCTCAATAGCCGCGCTTGAGTGAATAAAGGGGGAGAGCACCGCCAGGACTTTACTCTGGATTTCACGCGTTGTTGGCGTGTCGAGCGTAAAAACTGACACGACTGCGGCAATGAAGATAAGCAGCGCTAGAATGTTGAGCTTTTTCATGGGCACCGAGTTCCGGTTGGATCATTCCAATGAACTAGCTCCACTGGTGTGGAGCAGCATCAGACCTCAGTGGTGCTGACCTTTTTCAGAAACTCAAGTTCGTTAAGAACTCGTCCAGCCCCTTCACCGACAGCGCTGAGAGGATCCTCTGCGACGTGAACGGGCAGTGCTGTCTCTTCTTGAAGGAGCTTATCCAATCCACGCAACAAAGCCCCACCACCAGCGAGCATAATACCCCTGTCCACCAAGTCCGCGGCGAGTTCTGGCGGGCAGCGCTCCAGAGTGGTACGAACTGCATCGATAATCGCATTGAGTGGCTCAAGCATCGCCTCACGCACCTCCTGGCTGGTTATGGTGATGGTCTTGGGCAAACCCGCAACCATGTCACGACCTTTAACTTCCATAGTCGTTTCTTTTCCCAGAGGAAAAGCGCTGCCAATGCGCAGCTTGATCTCTTCTGCTGTGCGCTCTCCGATCATGAGGTTATATGCACGCTTCATGTAGTTGATGATCGATTCATCTAGTTCATCCCCCGCCACACGCACGCTGCGGCTGTAAACGATGCCGCTAAGAGATATAATCGCCACCTCTGTGGTCCCACCGCCGATATCGACAATCATGTTACCAGCAGCCTCCTGTACTGGAAGTCCCACACCAATCGCCGCAGCCATTGGTTCTTCGATCAGATAGACTTCCCGCGCTCCGGCAGCCTCGGCACTTTCCTTTACGGCGCGTTTTTCGACTTCCGTGATCCCAGATGGAACCGCGATCACCACACGCGGACCACGCATAGCACGTCGGTTGTTGTGTACTTTTCGGATAAAATGTCGCAGCATCGCCTCTGTGACTCGGAAATCGGCGATCACACCGTCCTTTAGGGGACGGATCGCTGTAATTCCACCTGGAGTGCGTCCAAGCATTCTCTTCGCGTCATCACCAACAGCGACAACCTCGTTAGTACCGGTCTTGACGGCAACAACGGATGGTTCACGGAGGACAATTCCATGATCTTTGACATATACGAGCGTGTTCGCAGTACCGAGGTCGATACCGATGTCTTTGGCTACGAAACCGAAAATATTACCAAGCATGAGATAAAAATGGGGAAAGGATTGAAAAAGAATGAACTGGGAATCGAACAGAGAAGCCTACTGACAATTCTTCAAAAAGTCGCAAAAGTGAGGCTTGCCTGTCGGTTTTCTAGTCTTTCTAATCCTAAAAGGGGGCTATTCTAGGGTCAAGGAAAGTTTCCTCCCCTGGTGGAAATCCCAAAGTCGATAGTCTTTGGCAAACAAGTCGGTCACTGGCCTCATTTTCGCCGTTACAAGGTGGCGTGGATTCGAGCCAGCGCCATCAGCAGGTAAGAAGTGCTTAGCAAAGAGTCACTCTCCATCCATCGTCCCTCAGAATTGGCCCATGCCCCATCCCCGAGCTGCAGACTGAGCAGTTTGCCAGCAAGATCAGCACGCCAGTCGATGACCTTGCCATCCTTCATTTTGAGGAAATCCACACCGGCGATGGCGAGTGCTTTCGACATCGTGTGAAAATAGTAAAACTTTCCCTGGGCTCCAAGTCCCGGGTTTTCATCTAAAGTATAATTTTCCGTGATCCATTGGAGCACAGCCTTGACTCGCGGATCATTTTTATCCAAGCCAGCATAAATGAAGCTGAGCATACCTGCGTAGCTAATGCTTCCATAACTCCGCAGCGCAGTGCGGCCATCAGCGGTCTTGATCTCGCCTCCGCGCGTCTCGCCCGGGCTGTAGATGAACCCACCAGCATCTTTTGGATCAGCGCTGACCCAGGAGGCCTTATTGGTCTCGGGTCGATTCTGACAGTTCTGAATAAACTGAATCGCAGCAGCAAAGTTAAGCTGGGGTTCATTTTTCCCAGCATCGCCTTTATCAGCGAGGAGAGCCTGGGAGTAGTATAGTGCCTCCAGGGCAAAGTGGGTGTTTGAAAGGTCGGCATGTGCCGGGTTGTTTGGCTTCGGTGTTCCATAACCAACTCCGCCGTCAAATGGGTTGTCCAGCTTCCCCTTTTCGTCGAAGTCATTCTGCTGGCCGATGATGAAGCGGCGTGCAGCGAGTAGTATCGGCTCACGTTCCTGACTTGGAGCAAGCATTAGCGCGGTAAGCGCGAGCGAGGTATTGTAATTGGCTCGCGCCTTCACATAAATTCCACCGTCAGGCTGAACATTCTTCAGGAGAAAGGCGATCCCCTTCTCCACCTCTGCCGGCAGCGGATCACCGGGTTTACGTTCAGGCGCAAGCAGGATGCTGGAGATAGCAAGGGCAGTAAATGCGACGGGTTCGGCCTCCCCCCACTGTCCAGTTTGAATGTTCTGCTTTGACTTTAGAAAAGCCAACCCACGATCATAAGATAGTCGGATCTCCTGTTTCAGCGACTCATAACGAGCGGGCTGTGTTGCAGCCTGGGAAAAGAGCAAATGCGGTACGGTTACCAAGAGCAGGAGATTTTTATGCAGTTTCATTGTTTAGCAGGTGTGATGATGATGGTGACGGGGGTGCCTTCTTCCGGGATGTTGGCGGGCATGGAGATCCAGAGGTCATCCCGCCAGTTTCCTTTGGCAGAAGAGTTGATGATAGCGCCACGGTCCAGCCAAGCGCCGATGATTGACCCCTCGTGCTGGGCGATGAATCCGCGCTCATCAATATAGGACCCGTTGAATATCCAGGTATCGAGGTCTGCGGGAGGCTTGCGGATATCCGAGTCTTGAAGCATAGCACTCAGGGGAGCGCTCTTGGTTTCTTTTTCCACCTTCCACTCGACCATGATCTTCACTCGGTTACCACCCTTGTCCTTCGGTGGCTCTTCCCTCCAGATCTTGGGTCGCTCATCCATCGGGACATGCGTCAGGAGTCCCTCCGTGGCAGGCTGGTAGTCTGCCAGCAAGAGCGCCACCTGAACGGCGGTGGGGGCTATCGTCGTGGTAAAAACCGTCTCATGCGTCTTTCCGGTGTCCGTCGTCAACATGTACTCGATCGGTGCCTTCTTGAGGCAAACCTGGGCAGGCAGGCGGACCTCACGCGTGGCAGCATTGATGTGGATTCCATCCAGATCATACTCCGTCGCAGAGATCTTTTTCAGCCGTTGCTGTGCATCAGCGAGTTGCTTAGCACCATCTAGCGTTGGAGTTACTGCCCCAGATGTTGGTGCGGTATCAGGACTCGGCTGCTGGGCCAAAGCCGCGCCCAGCAGTGCGAGTGTGGTGATGACTGTGAAGAATTGCATTGGCGATGAGAACCGGAGATGGGAAACCATCCACGCACATCATTCCAAGTTTTTGCGACCGCAATCACACGTTGGGCAAAATTTGTCCCTGCCCATAGGCCAAAGGAGCCAACTCTGCCCATCATTCCTCGTCGTTATTGCCACCCATAATCAGGGGTAGTAAATATTGAAGGAACCCAGCAAGCGCACTCAAGAAGGCAGCGACATAGGTAAGTGCGGCGGCATCCAGCACCCGGCTCATAGCATGAAACTCAGCCCCCTGAGCGACTGCGCCCGTGCTCGCCAGCACCTTTTTGGCGCGAGCAGTGGCATCGAATTCAACTGGCAGAGTCAGCAATTGAAAGAGCATCACGACACCAAAGGCAGCGGCGAGAAGTGGAAACACGATCTTCGGCGCCAGGAACCAACTGCCGATGGCAAGAATCGGGATGATGTTGCCGGCAACTGTCGTGATTCCCACAGCTGCCATACGCCATTGCAGGGGCGCGTAACTCCGAGCATGCTGGATGGCGTGTCCACATTCGTGGGCTGAAATGCCGAGCGCGGCCACAGAATTGCCGTAGAAATTCTCCTCCGAGAGCACCAGACGCCGGTTCGATGGATCATAATGGTCGATCAAATGCCCTGGCTCAGCCTGCACGCTGACATCGCGAATACCGTTCAGATCAAGAATACGCTGAGCGATCTGCGCCCCAGTGTAGCCTGAAACGGCAGGCATTTCTGAGTAGCGCCTGTAGTTCGAACTGACTTTCCACTGAGCATAGAGAGACAGCGCAAAGGTAAGAAGGATGATAATTAACATAAGGGTGTGGTATCAAGTGTGGTATCAAGGTTTACGAACGCCATCAGAAAGCGGAAACAGGCGAAGCGTTGAGTGGAATTTTCGATCCAAATTCAACACAGGTTCTCTATTGGAGACTCGACTGAAAACTCCCCGGCTCACCCTCGACCAGAGCAAGCGCTTCCCCGACTAGGTAAAGAGATCCACAGACAAGCTGCCTCCGTACTGCAGGAAACTGAAGCGCAGACGCTACATCTTCATGCAACCTGACAGGAACCTTTGGCGCATCGAAATGGGCCAAAAGGTCGCGCAACTGCTCTGGCGGCATCGCTCGCGGGGATTTAAAGGCGGTGAAATGCCAGGCTGCAACGATAGGAGTGAGGATCTCCAAGATAGCTAGCACATCCTTGTCCTTCGCAGCCGCAAAGATGATCTCGGCCTTCTCTCCAGGAAAAGCCTGCTCCCAGGTTCCGGCCAGCACCATCGCAGCCTCGGGATTGTGTGCACCGTCGAGGATCAGCCGACCGTCGCGTAGCTTTTGGAAACGTCCCAGCCACCTCACCTGCCGCAAACCTTGCTCTAATACCAAAGCTGGCAGACGGATACCCGCCTCACGTACTGCCTCCAAGGCAAGTGCCGCATTCCAGGCCTGATGTGGGCCAGTAAGACCAAGCTCCACTTCATTCAAAGGGCCGTCCACAACGTTCAGTGGTGCCTTCAGAGACTTCGCTACCCTCTGGATCACATTCATCGCAGATGGATCCTGCATACCCGTCACCACAGCTACACCGGGCTTGATAATGCCAGCCTTCTCTGTCGCAATCTTTGCCAGTGTGTCACCGAGTTGCTCCATATGATCAAAGCCAATGCGAGTAATCACACTCACCTCTGGCGTGATTGCATTTGTCGCATCCAGTCGGCCACCCAGTCCCGTTTCCAAAATGACCCATTCCAGTCCGCGTTGACGGAACCAATCCAACGCCAGGGCGAAAGCCAGTTCAAAAAAAGTCGGATGAGTCTCCCAGTCAGCAACAAGCAGTCGTAACCGTTTTAACCCAGCCTCGATCTCCTCATCCGTGATCTCACGCTCAGCATCACGGATGCGTTCATTGAATCGAACCAGATGCGGAGAGGTGAAAAGCCCCGCATTCACCCCAGCCGCCTTCATCATCGAATGCATGAAAGCACAGGTGCTTCCTTTGCCATTCGTCCCAGCCACATGGATGAATTTCATCCCAGGAGGCGGCAGTTCGAGCGCAGTCAGTAGTTTGCGGACATTATCCAGCCCCAGCTTGATGCCATAGAGCTGGGTGGAGTAGAGCCAGGAAAGTTCGGAAGAAGACATCAGATTAAAGCCGGATCTCCATGGAATGTGCTGCGCGATGAGCCTTCGCCCGGGCCGCATTTATGTCCCCAGCACGCGCCAGCGTCACCGCCATACGGCGCTGACCACTCACCGTCGGTTTGCCGAAAAGACGCACCTGCGTATCCGGCTCTGACAAAACCTGATCCAGCGCACCAAACTGCACGTTGCTCGACTCACCCTCCACCAGCACCGCGCAGCTGGCGCTTGGTCCATGAGAATGAATGTTCGGAATCGGCAAACCAAGAATCGCCCGCACATGCAAGGCAAACTCGCTCAAATCCTGCGAAATCAGCGTCACAAGGCCGGTGTCATGCGGGCGAGGGGACACCTCGCTGAAGATCACCTCATCGCCTTTGATAAACATCTCCACGCCGAAAAGCCCGCGTCCGCCGAGAGCATTCGTGATCGCCCCCGCCATGTATTCCGCAGCTTCCAAAGCCTTCTTGGACATCGGATGCGGCTGCCAGGACTCTCGGTAATCACCTTTGATCTGAGTATGCCCGACAGGCGCACAGAAGCTCGTGCCACCCTCGTGGCGCACCGTCAGCATCGTGATCTCGTAGTCAAACTCGACGAAGCCCTCGACGATTACCTTCCCCTTCCCTGCCCGACCGCCCTCCTGCGCATATTGCCAGGAATGCGCCATGTCCGCCTCAGTCTTCACCACACTCTGGCCCTTGCCACTGGATGACATGATCGGCTTCACCACACAGGGCATACCGATTTTGGCGATGGCATCGCGAAACTCCTCCTCCGTGCTGGCGAAAATGTAGGGGGAAGTCTTCAGCCCCAACTCCTCCGCCGCGAGCCGACGGATTCCTTCCCGATTCATCGTCAGCTTTGCCGCACGAGCCGTCGGCACCACCGTGTAGCCCTCACTCTCCAGCTCTACCAGTGTGTCAGTGGCGATCGCCTCGATCTCCGGCACGATGAAGTTCGGTTTCTCCACCTCGACCAAGCGCCGCAGTGCCTCGCCATCCAACATCGACAACACATGACTCCGGTGCGCCACCTGCATGGCCGGCGCATTCGCATACCGATCCACCGCGATCACTTCACAGCCCAATCGCTGCAGTTCGATGACCACCTCCTTTCCCAGCTCGCCTGAGCCGAGGAGCATGACTTTGGTTGCAGAAGAGGAAAGCGGTGTACCGATGCGTGACATAACCTGCTTCTAGCGTGCGCATCGGGCGCGTCAAACATTCAGCATAATCCTGTCAGGACTGAGCACCGCCAATTAGCTTTCGAAACTACCTCCACTCGTGCTTCGGGTAGCGACCGCGGAGCTGAGCTTTCACGGCGGGGTAACCTTCCTTCCAGAAGCGGCCGAGATCGGCTGTGGTTTGGATGGGACGCTGAGCGGGGGAAAGCAGATGCACGACGACGGTGATGCGCCCGGCGGCGACTTTGGGGTTCTCGTTCACATCGTAGAGCTGCTGGAGCACGACGCCGACACTAGGCGCCTGCTTTTCATCATACTCGATGCGGGCGGTGCGGCCGTTTTTCAGCGGCAGACGGTCGGGGGCGTAGCGCTCCAGGAGATCGCGCTGGGCATGACTGAGCCACTGATGCAGCGCGGGGAAAACATCCTTGTCTTTGAGCTGACGATAGGTGACGCAGCCTTCGCAGACTTGCTCGATGATAAGGCGGCGATCCTCCTCAGTGATGGGTGGGATCTCCATCTCGGGCATCCATTTGGAGAGGCAGTTCACGCGAGTGATCCACTGCTCGACCTTCTCATTCCAAAGCGGGAGCTGGAGCCTGCCAGCGACGACTTCCTCCGCCAAAAGCGAGGCCGCCGTGCTGCTGTCGGGCTCGCCGCGCTCTTTGCTACTGAGCACGAGGCTGCGAAAGCGGACCTCCTCCACATTGATGACGCGGCGGTTCACACTGTCATACTGCGCACGCTTGCCGCTGGTGAAGTCGGCGGGGAACATCTCGCGCAGCCATTCTTCCTCGACCTTGGTCACGAGATTGAGCTGCACGGTCAGCGCCTTGCCCTGCACCTCCATGATCTCGGATGCGACGAGCAGGCGCGGCGGCTTGATGTGAGCGTCTTTGCCGAGATGGCCGCTGTAGCCGCCGGGCAGTCGATAAATGCGGCTGCCGCTGCTGGTCTCGACCCCGAGGTGGTCGCTGAAGGCCGCGAGCAGGGTCTTCGCGAGCGATTCGGCGCTGGCGACCTCATCATTCACGGGCAAACCGGCACGCTGGGCGATGCGGAGGAACTGATCGTAACTCCGGCCTGCCTCACGAGCACTCATGGCGTGAACATTCAGCGGGATGCAGGCCTGCGGATCAAAGTTCAGCGCCTCAGCACGGATAAAGGCGCGCAGCAGGGCCTGGAATTCGCTGAGGTCGTTCGGCTCCCAGAAGTCTTCGTTTTTAAAAGAGGAGTTGTTCTTCCCCACCATGAGGATCTCGCGTCCCTGGGCCAGAGCGGCGCACATCGCTGCCTCGCGCACGCAGCCGTTTTCGCCGGCGGCCAGCAGCATTCGGGCAAAGCGCGGATGCGTCGGGAAGGCGGACATCTTCATGCCGGTGGGCGTGAGTCGGTCGTCATGAATGGCTCCAAGATCATGCAGCAGTGTCTCCGCCCGGGTCATCGCTGCCTCGGCAGGTTTCTCGAACCACTCGATGCCGAGTTTCGCCTTCTCCTGCGCCACATGCAGCGCGAGCAATGCCTCGCTGAGTTCCAGCCTTTTGATCTCCGGCAGCTCGCTCTCGGCACGATGCAGGTGCTCACGCTCGGCCCAGAGGCGCACCGCTATGCCGGGGCCTAGTCGGCCCGCACGGCCAGCTCGTTGTTCAGCACTGGCGCGGCTGATCTTTTGCACGATGAGCGTGTTCAGTCCGCGTCGTGGATCATAGCTGGCGACACGAGCGAGACCGCAATCAACGACGGCTTTGATGCCTTCGATGGTTAGGGAGGTCTCCGCGACGTTCGTGCTGACGATGATCTTTGCCTGCTCACCCGGTGTCACAGCGGCATCCTGATCCTGCGGCGTCATTTCACCATGCAGCGACACGATGCGTCTGCCTTTGGCAAAGCTGCGGCCCTGCATGGCGGTCATGGTTTTGCGGATCTCGTAGGCTCCGGGCATGAAGACGAGGATGTCGCCACTGTTGCCCAGCTCGGAGGCGAGTGTCTCACAAGCCCGCGCGGCCTGATCCCAGACGGGCTCGGTTTGATTGAGCCGCAGGTCACGGTTCGGCGTCTGATAACGCACTTGCACGGGGTAGGTGCGGCCCTCGCTCTCCAACAGCTTCACCGGATGCATGAACTCGGTCAGCGGTCCGGGGACGAGGGTGGCGGACATGACGATGATGCGCAGATCCGGGCGGCGAGTACGCTGGAGTGCATGTGCCCAGGCGAGCACGAGATCGCCATCGAGATGCCGCTCGTGGAATTCATCGATGATGACGCAGCCCACCTTTGCTAGGTCAGGGTCCTCCATGAGTTGGCGGAGCATGACGCCCTCCGTGACATAGACGAGCCGCGTGTCCCGCGAGGTGACATTATCAAAGCGAACTTGATAGCCCACCTCACCGCCGAGGCGCGCGCCGCGCTCTTTCGCCACGCGCTGAGCTAACATGCGTGCGGCGATACGCCGTGGCTGCAGGACGATGCAGCGCTGGCCCTCAGCAAGGATGCCGGAGTCGAGCACGAACTGCGGCACTTGCGTCGATTTGCCCGAGCCCGTCGGAGCCTTCAGCAGCAGGTTCGGCGTGGCCGGATCACGCAAATGCGCCACGACGGCATCACGGATCTCAAAGATGGGCAAACTGGCAGGAGCGGGCATGGTTAAAGGCGGGTCGCTTCTGTGCTCTGGGCTGAGGCAGGGGTCAAGGAGCGTGACGTTTGGCGTTGCAGTCCAGATAGCTGGAGGTGGATGAGAGGTAAGATTACCGATTTGCCGGGCCTGCGGGCTGCGTTTAAAGCCAACGCATGTCAGACACTCCAGCCCGCTTCATCCAGATCGACGCCGCCGCCCGCGAAACCAACCCGTGGACCAATAACGAATGGCTCTGCCGACCCGATCTCGTGGAGGCTGACAAGCTGCTGCTGGTGCGGGCAAACATGGACCCGATGCACTGCCACCCCTTCCATTTTCATCCGCATCGGGAGGAGATCATCTATGTGATCTATGGCCGTGCCGAGCAGTGGGTGGGCACGGAGAAGCGCATTCTGAAAGCGGGCGAGATGGCCCACATCCCGCCGGGCGTGATCCATGCCACTTACAATCCTCACAAGGAACCGCTGGTCTTCCTGGCCATCCTTTCCCCAGCGAAGCTGCCTGATGACCTCGCTGCCGTCCCTGATCCGCAGGATGTCTCCGCGCAGGAACCCTGGGCCAGCCTGCGTACCGGTTTACCAGAGTGCGCGACGCTCTCGTGAGCCCTGAATCAGGCTGGATGGCAGATGAGATGGCTCGCAGTCCTTGCGCAGGCGTATCCACGGTGATACTCACCCTGCCCACCTCGCATGTCTGACCTTTCCCATCTGCGCGCCGATTTCCCCATCCTGCATCAGCAGGTCGCCGGGCATCCGCTCGTATATTTTGACAGTGCCGCCTCCAGTCAAAAGCCACGTCAGGTGATCGACTCCCTGGTTCACTACTACGAGCACGACAACGCGAACGTGCACCGCGGCCTGCATGAGCTGAGCAACCGTTCGACGACGAACTTCGAGAATGTGCGGAAGAAGGTGGCCAGCTTCATCGGCGCGGCGAGTGATGAGGAGATCATCTTCACCCGAGGCACCACGGAAGGCGTGAACCTCGTGGCGAATGTGTGGGCGAATCAATTCCTCAAACCCGGCGACGAAGTCGTGATCACCGGCATGGAGCATCACAGCAACCTCGTGCCCTGGCAGCTCGCCACCCAGCGCAGCGGCGCGACTTTGAAATATGTGCCCGTGCTCGATGACGGCACGCTCGACATGGCCGCGCTGGATGAACTGCTCGCCGGCCCCGTGAAGCTGATCGCCTGCGTGCATATCTCGAACTCACTCGGCACCAAAAACCCCGTGCAGGAGATCTGCGCGAAGGCCAAAGCACGAGGCATCACCACCTTCATCGACGGCGCTCAAGCCGTGGGCCATGTGCCGGTGAACGTGCGTGAGATCGGCTGCGACTTCTACGCCTTCTCGGGTCACAAGATGTGTGCTCCGACTGGCATCGGCGCTTTGTATGCTCGTGCAGAAGTCATGGATCAAATGCAGCCCTGGCATGGTGGCGGCGAGATGATCGAGACTGTGACCATGGAGCGCAGCACCTACAAGTCCGGCCCTGCACGCTTCGAAGCTGGCACGCCAGACATCGCGGGTGTCATCGGGCTCGGTGCAGCCATCGACTACCTTGAAAGAGTCGGCCTTGAAGCCATTCAGGAGCATGGCCGCGAACTCACGACCTACGCTTTGGAGAAGCTCGTCGCCCTGCCCGGTTTGAGATTGCTCGGGCCGCCCATCGGTGTCGATCGCGGATCGCTCGCCGCCTTTACTCTGGCCTGTGCGCACACGCATGACCTTGTGGAGTTTGCCAACACCCAGGGCCTGGCTTTGCGCGGCGGCCACCACTGCACGCAGCCGCTGATGAAGCGCTTCAAAGCCCCTGGAACCAGCCGCGCGAGCTTTTACTTTTACAACACGAAGGCCGAGGTGGATCGCATGATCGACATCCTCCAGCAGGCCATCGCCTTCTTTTCCTAACGAACCATGGCACTCTCCGACGACCTCCGTGACCTCTACCAGCAAGTGATCCTCGATCACTCCCGCAGCCCGCGCAATCATGGCCAGCTCCACGGCGAAGGCTGTATCCACGTGCATGGCGACAACCCCACCTGTGGTGATGAGATCGACATGTGGGTCAAAGTCGGTGCCGATGGCAAAGTCGAAGACCTCAAGTTCGAAGGCCAGGGCTGCGCCATCAGCCAGGCCAGCGCCAGCATGATGACCGTAAAGATGAAAGGTGCCGATGCCGCGAAGGTGCAGACGCTGCTCAAAGACTTCCGCGCCGTGGTCACCGGCGAAGGCACCGTCCAGGACGAAGACGCCCTCGGTGAACTCGCCCTGCTCGAAGGCGTGCAGAAATTCCCCCAGCGTGTGAAGTGCGCCATGCTCGGCTGGCGAGCACTGGAGCAGGCGATCCAGCAGAGCGGCGAGAAAACACAGCAGGCTTGAGTTTCCCAGGCCCGGTCGGTATGTTCCGCTCATGACTGTCACACTCGAAATCCCCGAGTCCATCGCCGAAAGCATCGGTGGCGGAAATCAGCATGTGTCTCGCCAACTGCTTGAGGGCTATGCCGTGCAGGGTTACCGCACTGGGAAGCTATCAGCATTTCAAGTCCGCCAACTGCTGGGGTTCGAGTCACGATTTGAAACCTGGGACTTCTTGGCCGCGCATGATGCATGGCCTGGGCTCTCGGATGAAGAAGTGCTGAAGGATGTCGAAAATGCCCTGCTGATGCATCAGTCATGATCATTGTCAGTGACACATCGCCGCTGTGTTATCTGGCTGAACTTGGACACCTGGATCTGCTTCCACGGCTCTACGGATTGGTTCATTGCCCACCTGAAGTCTTGGCGGAGTGCTTGCATGAGAAGGCTCCTTTTCGACTGAGGCAGTGGGCTGAGTCGCCTCCTGAGTGGCTGATCATCATGGGGCACTCGGCGTGGGATGAGCCCTTGCTTGCTGAGATCGATCCAGGAGAAGCAGCTGCCATGAAGCTCTACCGAGATCTTCATGCCGACTATCTCCTTGTGGATGACCTCAGGGCGCGACTGGTCGCTCATGAACTTGGAATTCAGGTCAAAGGGCTGATTGGCATCCTCGCTGATGCCACTTTATCCGGCCTTATTGAGTTTGAGAACATCATCGCCGATCTGAAGAAGCTGACGAATTTTCATATCTCAGAAAGCGTGCTGAACAAAGTGCGCATCATGCTCCAAAAACAGCCCCCAGCCGACAATGCCTGAGCTACCCGAAGTCGAAACGACCCTGCGTGGTGTCTCGCCTTACCTCGTCGGACGAGTGGTGCGCGAGGTGATCGTGCGGGACAAGCGGCTGCGCTGGCCAGTGCCGGACACGATTTATGAACTGGAAGGCACCCGCATCACGGCGGGTGCACGACGCGGGAAATATCTGCTATTTACCAGCACCAAAGGGACCCTACTCCTGCATCTCGGCATGTCTGGCAGCCTGCGCGTGAGTGATCCGGCGACGCCATGGAAGAAGCACGACCACGTCGCGCTCACCACTGATCAGGGGAAGCAACTCCGCCTGCATGATCCGCGTCGCTTTGGTGCGGCGCTATGGATTGAAGGTGATCCCGCTCTCCATCCTCTGCTTTGTGATCTAGGTCCCGAGCCGCTGAGCGATGCCTTTTCTGCTGAAGCTCTCCATCACGAATGCCAGGGGCGCACTGCGCCGATCAAGGCCGTGATCATGGACTCGCACACCGTCGTCGGTGTCGGCAACATTTATGCCTGCGAGGCCCTTTTCATGGCGGGCATTCACCCAAACAAAGCTGCGGGCAAGGTGACGAAGCCACGCCTGGCGAAGCTCGTGGCAACCATCAAAGAAGTGCTGGCCGCCAGCATCGAGATGGGCGGCACCACCCTGCGTGACTTTGTGAATGAGAAAGGCGAGCCGGGTTACTTCAAGCAGACGCTGCGAGTCTATGATCGCGAAGACGAGCCCTGCCGAGCCTGCGGCGCGAAGGTGAAGCGTGTCGTCATGAGCAATCGCTCGACCTTCTTTTGCCCGAAGTGCCAGAAGTAAAGTTCCCTCTACTCACCCGATCATCGCCCGGAAGTCCCCTTCCCCGATGACTTTGACGCCGAGTTTGGTGGCTTTGTCGAGTTTGCTGCCAGCGTCTTCGCCCGCAAGGAGGTAGGTGGTTTTGCCGCTGACGCTGCTGCTAACCTTACCGCCGTGGCTGCGGATGGTTTCGGCTATCTTTTCACGCTCCTCGCTGAGGGCGCCGGTGATGACCCAGGTGGTGCCCGCGAGCTTGTCGCTGGCAGCCACGACTTCCTGCTGGGCAAAGGTGAGGCCGCTGGCGCGGAGGCGGCTCAGGAGTTCCACGTTCACTTCGTCGCGGAACCACGCGAAGAGGCTCTGGGCGACGACATCGCCGATGTCGGGGCACTGGATGAGCTCCTCGACACTGGCCGCAGCAACGGCGTCGATACTGCCGAAGTGCTCCAGCAGCTTCCGGGCACCGCCCGCACCGACGTGGAGGATGCCGAGGCCAAAGACGAGACGCCAGGCAGGCTGGTTTTTGCTCTGCTCGATGGCTTTGAGGTAGTTGTCGATGCTCTTCGTGCCCACGCGCTCCAGCCGGGCGAGCAGGAGTTCATTCAAGGCGTAGAGGTCGGCGACATCGCGGACGAGTTTGATGTCTACAAGCTGGGCGACGACGGACTCGCCGAGGCCGCTGATGTCCATGGCGGCACGGCTGACGAAGTGCTCGATGCGGCGCTTCACGACCTCCGGGCAATGCGGATTCGGGCAGCGGATGACGACCTGCTCTTCGTCCTTGCTGACGCCGGTGCCGCAGATGGGGCAGTGCGTGGGAACGGTGATGATTTGCTCGGCACCTGTCCGCTTTTCGGTCTTCACACTGACGACGGCCGGGATGATCTCTCCGGCTTTTTCGATGATAACGAAATCACCCACGCGGATGTCTTTCCGCTCGATCTCTTCAAAGTTGTGCAGCGTGGCATTGCTGACGGTGCTGCCGCTGACAAGCACGGGCTCAAGTCGTGCGACGGGTGTCAGAGCGCCGGTGCGTCCGACCTGAATGTCCACGGCGAGCAGTTTGGTCTCGGCCTGCTCGGGCTGGTATTTATAGGCGATGGCCCAACGCGGGGCTTTGCTCGTGAAGCCCAGCTCACGCTGATCAGCGAAGCTGTTCACCTTGATCACGGCACCGTCGGTTTCGTAAGGCAGCGACTTCCGTTTCTCGTCGAGGTCGCGGATGGCGGCGATGAGTTCCTCGGCATTGCTGGCACGCCAGATGTGGTCCGCTTTGCGCAGTCCGGCGCGGTTCAGCAGCTCGTGCATGTC